>JABLXZ010000001.1:0-357390 GCA_013177935.1 candidate division WOR-3 bacterium
TGACCTTAAACCGGGAGAAAATAATGTCCGGGCTCTTGTTCCAGGTGTTTATTTTATTAAAAACAGGTTAACAGACGCAAAGGCAGCCCGGGTGGTGATTACGCACTGACTTTGTCTGATATCCCATTTGTCGGCATCAGTTCTCTATAAAGCGAGGTTTTAGCCTTTTTTCTCTTTTACTGAAGGTTTGCCCTATGATATTTTTGGCGTTCTTGCAAAGGGTTATTTCAGGACGAGAACCTTGTGCGTGATGCTCTGGTTGCCAAGTTGAATTCGGACGAAATAGGCGCCGGGTGTCGCGGTTGTGGTGTGCCAGAGATTTTCTTCAGGGCTGGCAATAACCCTACCCGAGGCATCAAGAATCACAATTTTTGTTCCTGGGGGCAGACCGCTCAATCTGACCACTGCACCTTTCGCAACAAACAAAGGATAAATGCTGACCCTTTGTAACTCCGCCGGCTGGCGTTCGGAAACGCCGAGCGAAACATACTCACGGATGATTGTCCATTGGGTTGAATCTTGATGCCGGTATATGAGTTCTGCTTTTCCGTCGGTGTTGATGTCATACAGGGTCATTTCTCCCCAATACCGATAGCCAATTCCTTCGGTTTGCCAGAACTGCTCATACCGGTCTTTGTCGGTGCAGCGGAATAACCGCACACCGTAACCATCTGTAACCGCAAACTCAGGTATGGAGTCGCCATCAACATCGCCAACCCCGATCGAGTTGCCATAAAACGGGTGTGCCGGGTAAAAGGAGGTGACCCATACGAGTTCAAAGGAGTCGTTGCATGGGGATTCAACGACCCCGAGGATGCCGTTGTCATCCCAATCTATCCCGAACACGATTGCCTCGTTTTTGCCATCTCTGTCCATATCCGGCGCTGCACCAACAGCATAGTGGAACGAGTAAGTCCTACTGGGGAGAGAAAAACTGTCTTTCACAACCATTGAGTCGTCAGCCACCGCCTCATAAATGTATACAGAGACGCCATCTGCAACCAGGAGTTCAGGAATGCCATCCCGGTCAAGGTCAGGAGTCTGGATGAAGTTCTTAAATAACCAATGAGATTTACGGCACACAAGGTTGTATGTATCCGGACCGGTGCACTCATAGACCTTTATCTCACGAGTAGTAATGGATTCTGTATAAAAGGTGACCTCGCGTGCTCCATCCACATCTAAGTCAGTGATTCTCGCGGGATCAGGACCAACACCTGCAGATACACGCCACACTATTACAGAAGGGAGGGACATAGAATCGGCGCTTTCAAGAACGCTAAACAAGCTTATTTCTGTTTCTGCTAACAGGTCGGTTTTGCCGTCCTGGTCAGCATCCCCAATGTCCCAGACGGTTGCCTGGATATAGCCGAGTGGAAAGGTGTCAAACTGCGAGCCGCCAGTGTATTCCAAGATGTAGTTGGTCCACTCACCTTCTTTAAAAAGCATCATATAGATTTCCTGCCTGCCATCGTGGTCGGCATCACCGCACACATACCGATCCCGGGCGAAACCCCGCACTCGGGCAATCTCCCGGAACTCAAAGGAGTCAGGGGTAGTGGCAAGTAAGGATAGCAGGAACAGAAGCGGCATATGGAATGATAAATAACATATCTCCTACCGCTGTCAAGGTTTGAAAGAAGCCAGACCCGTCTGTGGGTTTCGCTGGCAAAGGAGGTGAAGAGAAGAACATATAAATGGCAGGAAAAGGTCTGAGGCAGGGTGAAGCAGAAGATAACCAAAAGGATAATGCCGGCCTATATTTATATACGAAAAATCTGGGAAAAGTGACAAAAAATCGTACCCGGCACAGTCCGGGGGTAATTCCTGGGATAGTCTTCAGCGCCCCTTTTCTCGCACATAGTGCGGTAGTCCTGAAGTCTGATGACGCAGAAGCCGGAGATGTGCCCTTCGGTTCTATCCCATTGAGAATTAACAGGTCTATGCCCGATAACATATAACCCACTACTTCCTGCTGAATAAACCCGATTATATCCGACGCTATTTTTGCTACCCTTTACCGGCCTATTTCCATTGTTGTCCGGGTGGTTGTTATGAGGTTAGAACATCCCAGCCTCTCAGGAAATCCTTAACCAGTGCTTTTACCAGTATTTTCACTTTTTGGTGGGCAAGGTGGAGTGGTGTTGACGCCGGGGTTAAGTTGATTAACATTAAGGAATGATGTGTGGGCAGTTCCGGACTGTGCCGGACCAGAAGTTCCGTGAGAGTTTGCAAAGAATCTGGGATGAGGTTGAGAGGATGGCGGTTGCCCGTCAGTTTCTGAATGTTGAGGGCGGCAGTGTTGAGCAGGTGCGCGATTATCGGCTGCGTCTGCACCACTGTGCGAACTACGCGGCGGCGCTGACCATCCTTGGGGCTGAGGCTAAGCCTTTGCGGATTCTGGAACTGGGGTGCGGGAGCGGGATACTTTCCGCAGCGTTTGCCCGATTGATGCCTTCGGATTGGAGTCTATTGGCAACCGACTACTCACGCCGGTTGATTGATTATGCCCGGAGCCGATTTCCCCAGGCGAATCTTCGATTTGAATGTATCAGCACGAATGAGTTAGAGCCGGACCGCTTAAAAAATTTTGATGCGGTGATGTTTCTTGAGGTGATTGAGCACCTGACCGAAGAGGAGGCTATTGCCCTTTTTTCCCGTCTTTACTCCGGTTTGGCACCGGGCGGAATGGTGGTGATTTCAACGGTTGACCGTTCGCCGTTCAAAAGGCAATTTTCCGGCTACGGTCCTCATCAGATTGAATATCGTTATACAACGCTGCGTGATTTTCTTAACGATAAGGGGAAAAACCGGTTTGAGCGGGTTGACATTTTTCGATTGACTTCGCGCCGGATTGTCCAAGAAGCGGTTCGTTCTGAAGTGTGGGGCGGGTATTTTATAAACCGGACGGTTGCCCTGATAAGCCGTCTGGTTCAGCGTTATCCCGGACTAATTCAGTCAACCGAGAGGCTTGCCAACTTTTCATTTCGGATGTACGACCGGTTTGTTCCCCGAAGGCAATTTAAACTGAATGGCTACATTGAGGAGATTAGACTGATTACCGAGCAACCGGAGTTACACGATACCGACTCATTCAGCCTGGTGGCGGTTTTAAGAAAGACCGGTTCCGGGTTTAAGGAGAGGTAGTTGGTGGAGTTGCGGTCAGCACAAATTCTGGGGAGTTTATGAAAAAGAAGGTATTGAATTTGCTCCGGGCGGCGATTTATGAAGAGGGCACACTTTTGTTACTAGACCAGACCCGTTTACCTCATCAGGAGCGTTATCTGCGCCTGCGCCGTGCCAGTGAGGTCGCCCGGGCGATAAAACTTTTGCAGGTGCGCGGTGCACCCTGGATTGGAGTTGCGGCGGCTTATGGGCTGGCGCTTGAAGCACAACGGCTTTCGGATGACAGACTGCGTGCTGGTTTAAGAAAAGCGGCGCAGGTCTTAATAAAGGCACGACCCACTGCGGTCAACCTTTCCTGGGCGGTAAACCGGATAACAGCTCTAATCCAGCAAGCGAATTTAACTCCGGCGCGGTTGCGGAGGGCAGTAATTGCCGAGGCAAAAGCGATTGAGCAGGAGGAACAGAAGCGGTCTCACCTGATGGCGCTTGCGGGCGTAAAGGTTGTTCCCCAGAATGCGGTTGTCCTGACAATCTGCAATACCGGTTCTCTGGCAGCACCGGGATTGGGTACCGCCTTAGGTGTGGTATTTCAGGCACATCAGGCAGGGAAAAAGGTTGAGGTTTATGTGTGCGAGACCCGTCCTTTGTTACAGGGGGCACGGTTGACAGCGTTTGAGTTGCTGCGGGCAAAGGTGCCGTTTTACTTAATTGCGGACAGCGCGGCGGCATCGGTGATTGAGCGTTGTGATTTGGTGCTGGTAGGTGCGGATCGCATTGCGGGGAATGGTGACACCGCAAATAAGATTGGCACAAGGATGCTGGCGGTACTGGCAAAGGAGGCAAAAAAGCCGTTTTATGTGGTTGCGCCGGTTTCAACCTTTGATTTACAGTGCCGTAGCGGTGCGGACATCGTGATTGAGGAGCGGTCCGGCGATGAGGTGCGGCGCTTTGGCAGATGCCGGGTCGCACCGCAGCAGGTTCGGGTGTTTAATCCAGCGTTTGATGTTACACCGGCACGGTTGATAACCGCGTTTATTACCGATGCCGGAATAATTAAACCGCCGTTTAAGCGAAATATCCGCCGGGTGCTATTCGGTTGAAGCCGATACCGACTCCATTATCACCGGTGGTCTTGCCTGACCTAATTTGTCCAGGACATCCATCCCTTCAACAATCTTGCCGATGACGGTGTATTCGCCATCCAGTTGGGGCAGGGGCTGAAGACAGAAGTAAAACTGGCTGCCAGAAGAGCGCTTTTCCGGATTGACTTCGTCGGACAGCCGTGCCATTGCCATTGAACCCTTCTCGTGCTTGCGCTTGATTTCTGCGGGCACGGTGTAACCTGGTCCACCGGTGCCATCACCTTTTGGGTCACCACCCTGGACAACAAATCCGGGCACAATCCGATGGAAGGTAAGTCCGTTGTAGAAACCTTTGATGGCGAGGTTGGCAACATTGCAGACATTGAGCGGTGCATCTTTCGTATACATTTCCACCTTGATGGTGCCGAAATCTTTGACCTTGACGGTCAGGAAAAGTTTCTCGGGCAGGTTGTTCGGGGTCAGGGTGTCTTTAAGTACACCGGGTGGAGCCGGTTCTTTCTGGTTCATTGTGGTATCTCCTGTTGGTCTTACTGGTTCGACTTTCTTTGCCGGGCAACCCCAGACAAGAAACAGAACCGCGATTAACGCGACAAATCTTGCCATCTTTGCCTCCTTGAAAAGACGGTTTATTTTACAAAACACCGGATAAAGATTGCCAGATAATCGGTTAGATGTCAAAGATGACAGAGCCGCTCTTAAAACGGTATTTTTACCGGTTAAGAAGGATGATTTTCGCCTGCTGTTTTTGCAATGCGTCTTTGACCGTTAAAAAATACACCCCGCGGGAAATTCGGTTATGCGTTAATCCAAGAAGGTTCAAGTTGATTGTCGGGATGCCGGTTGTGTTTTTTTGTAAAAGTCGCCTGCCCCCAGCATCGAATAAAGTTATAACCGTGTTCTGGTCTGGTTTTAATCCGGATATGGTAACAATACCGTTCGGGGATGGGTTGGGTTGAACCGCAAACGATGGGATAATCAGGGGCGCTGGGTTTTCCTGGACGCCAACATTTCTCCACAGGACACCGAGAGAGACCTTAACAATGGTGTTTGAATAGTTGCTCTTTGTGGCGTAAGCCCAGACAAATGAGTCCGGGCAGGGAAAATCAGGTGTGTAGATATCAAGGTCGGCGAGGTCAGTCAGGACCGAAGATTGGGTAATGTTGCCTGAGCGGTCAATCTGGACAAGGAGGTTTTCGTTCCAGCCGCCGGAGAAAAGGAAGCGGTTCTGGTCACCGAGATAAGAGCAGGCACGCCAGGAGGCGATTGGACCGGGCAGGTAGCCCAACACCTGTTTCTGGTTAAGGTCAAGATGGTAGATGCGGTTTGAGCCGCCGACCGCAACCGCATAAAATGTCCCTTCTGCTCCCTGGTCAATGCCGGCAAACCAGACCCCGGGTTCAATCTGTTCGATATTCCAGGTGTCACCGGTGAATGCGCCATCCGGCGCATAGCGGGCGGCAATACAGCCGGTTTCTTCATGGGGAGAGTGTGTAATCCAGAAGCCCGGGTTTTGCCGGTCCCAAACGATACCCCAGATGATGTCGTCGCCAAAGAAGTTCTGGAGGTTGAACTGTTCAAAGCGGAAGTTCAGCGGGTTGTCAACAGGAAAACTGATGATGCGGTTGGTGTCGTTAACCACGAGGTAAAATCGGCTGGAGTCAGGCACATAGGTGATACCGGCAAGGTTCATTCCCAGTCCGAGACCGCTCAGGTCCCAGGATGAGATGACCGTGCCAAATTCGGGAGGAAATGTGCTTACAACTCGGTAGAGTGTATCGTTTCGTCTGTGCTGGTCGTTAACCAGTTCGGTTTGAACAACAAATAGATAGGAGTCAGGGTTGGGTTCGGTTAAGAGGTCGCCAAAATAGCAACGGCAGGTGTCACCGGTTCCGAGGCTGGTGATGGAATAGGTGCGTTGGAAAAGGGTGTCAAAAGGCGGACGGTTCCGAAACAAAATGGCGCGGGCGGTAAAGGTTTCGGTGTTTAAGCCGTAGTTTCTGATTGTGGCGAGAACCGGACACTGGCTGTTGGGTGGAAACCACGCTTCGGGAGAAATCAGACGTAAGACACCGACATCGTGCTCAAGCCGGCGCACAAAGAAGCGAATTGAGGTGCGGTCGGTGATGAGGTGCTGTGCCGGATTGCCGTTGTACAGGTACTGGAGGAAATAGTTGTTGGTGCCGTAATCTCCCTGGATGCCGATTGTGGCACTTACGGGATTTGCCGGAGTGTTAAGGTAGTTTAATTGAATTGTGCCATCGGACCCAAGCACAACCTGCGCCGAGAGCGTTTCTGGCTGATTGTACAGGGTGACATTGTGCCAGGTGATAACTGTGGAACGGGTTGCAGGGTCGTGGTAATAGAAAACAGCACCAGAATTTCCCGGGTTGAGGTCGTCCCAGAACAGGGCGATAAGATGACAGAATTGCGGCGCGGGCAGTTCCTGATTGTGGTAATTGGTGTAGGTGGTGGGGAATTGAAGAAAGCCGTTGGTGCAAACTGTTAATGAATCAAGGGTGTCGCCGTAAAAGGGAAAACGATAAGGCAAATGTATCGTTGCCCAGCCGTCATCCGGATTCGGGTTCCAATTCGTAATCGGGTTGTGGCTTGCCGGGTCAATCCAGGAGAATGTTATACTGTCACCCGGCTCCTGAGTTGAATGGTAATAATAGCCGAACCCGTCTGGACCACCTTCGTCGGTCTGACCATATACCGGCAAGGAAAACAGAAGAAGCAAGAGTGCTGTCAACTTTTTAATCCCTTCCATTCCTGAATTAAATTATACCAGAATACGGACAGATTTCAATAACGGGTACGGGTGAACTGTTTTGAGAAAAGCGGTTTTTAATCGGTACCCTGCTACAAACAGAAGAGGATGGGGGATATGAACGAAAGCAGGAGTGGAGGGTGTTTCTTTGCTAAAAATGGGTTATGAAAAGGTGGTGAAGGTCCAGATGGCAAAAATATCCAGTACCATCCCTGAAACTACCCCGGGGTTGGGTAGGGAAATTTAAGTAAAAATGGGTTAAGTTATTGAATTGCAAAATGATATTAAAATATGACCATTTTCGGTAAGTATACTTTAAAGTATACAAAAAATCCGGTCGGGCAATCGTTATTGTCGGATTGGCAAATCTCACGAGCCCATCTGTGGTAATTAAGCGTAGTAAACCACAATTTCCTCAAAGAACCAAGATGGAATAGATAAGAAAGCCGAGTTTGACTACTACAAACCCCCATTGGCGTGTAAGGTAATGCGAGATATTGACATTCCTAAAAAACTTTCCAAAATATAGCGAGGCATTGAATTCTAAGAGTTATGAAAAAAGTTAAGGTCAGAAAAAACACCGAGTTGCGATTGGGCCAGGTAATTGACCACGATTCCCTCATACAACTTGCCGACCGGCTTGTTAAAGAAACAAAAGTCCTGCTTCAATATGCGAAAACTGAAGAGGACCTGAGAATTGGTTTTGAAAAATTATTGGAGCCTATCAAGGCCGATTTAAACCTTACCTTAACTACTCATTATGAAAAGTCTGTTTATAGAGGTCGTCCTGATGCACTTCATGGTCAGTTAGTAATTGAGTATGAACCACCCGGTGCGTTTAAATCCCGCACAAAAATCGACCACGCTTTTCTGCAATTGATTAATTACATCCAGGAACTGTCTAAGAAAGAGACCTTATTTTTATTTGATCCAAAGTATGTGGGCGTGGGCTTTGATGGAGAAAAAATCTTTTTTGTCCGGTATATCGGTGATAGAACAAAAGCCAAAGAACAATTTACACCCGAAGACTTTACAATACTCGGTCCTTATGAGTTTACTCCGGAGAGTGCCCGCACCTTCTTGATGTATCTTCGTGCATTAGCCCGCTTGCCCTTAAATGCGGAAAACCTTGCACAGAGGTTTGGACCGTCTAGCGAACTTGCCCCTAAAATGGTTTCCGCCCTTGTTAACGCCCTCAAACACTGGGGCGAACAGGAGCGCATTCGTACATTCTTCAACGAATGGAAAAGGTTGTTTGGCATTGTTTACGGAGAGGTGTTAACCAGTGGGGTGCAGGATAGAGAAATGCGGGCTTTGTCGGAGGTTTATAAGGTCAGAGAAGAAGTTGATTTTCAGGAACTTTTGTTTTGCGTTCACACCTATTTTGTCTTTTTGATGAAACTCATCTCCGCCGAGATTCTGGTATTGAAAGAAACCAGTCTGGCTACTTCACTTGCCTTCCGTCTTGCCCATAGCTCTGACGATGAGTTGAAACGGGAACTTGAGGACATAGAGGATGGCGGGATATACGCTCGAAAGGGAATAACCAACTTTCTGGAAGGCGACTTCTTTCGCTGGTATCTTGATGCCTTTGACTCTCCGGAATTAAAAGATGCCATCAGAGAGGTATCGCGTAGCCTTGCCGAATTTGAACCGGCAACCAGTTCGTTAGAACCCAGCGCAACCCGCGACCTATTAAAGAAACTTTATCAGTATTTAGTGCCGCGCGAGGTGCGCCATCGGCTTGGCGAATATTACACCCCTGACTGGTTGGCTGAACTGTTGCTAAAAGAGGTCGGTTATGATGGTAATAACTTTAAAAGGTTTTTAGACCCGGCGTGCGGTTCAGGGACATTTCTGGTGCTGGCGATTCAGAAGGCAATAGATTGGGGAAAGAAAAATAAAAGACCGCGGCTGGAAATAGCAAAAAGCATCGTTGCCAACATCTGGGGTTTTGACTTAAATCCACTTGCGGTTATCGCCGCCCGCACCAACTACCTTTTTGCCCTCGGCGATTTAGCCGATGAATTGACCGAGTTTGAAATACCAATCTATCTTGCCGACTCCATTCTTTGGCCCGAACATACTGGCATCAAGGGCGCATTGAGAATGAACTTGTACGGTGAACAGATGCTGGTAAAAACTTCAGCCAGGGATTTCCATGTCCCTTTAATCTGGATAAAAGACAAAGGCTGTTTAATGAAAGAGGCGGCGCCTCTTATTGAAAAATTTGTCAAAAACGGGTTTGAACCAGAGGTTGCTTTAAAACACTTAAAAAAGAAAGGTCTGGTTTTTCCGCCCCACGAAACATCGGTGGCTGAGTTCTATAATGAAATCCTGAAACTGGAAAAAGAAAGGAAGAACGGCATCTGGGCACGGTTTTTGAAGAATGTTTTTGCGCCGATGGTTGCGGGCAAGTTTGACTTTGTCGTTGGCAATCCGCCCTGGGTGATGTGGCAATATCTTTCAAGAGAATACCGAGAGGCGACTAAAAATCTATGGGATTCATACGGTTTATCAATTATAAAAGAATCAAAAGACAAGTTAAGTAAAGGCAAAAAAGATTTCTCAATGCTTTTTGTTTACGCATCAGCGGATTATTACTTACAAGACGGGGGGAAATTGGGTTTTCTCATAACCCAGGAGGTGTTCAAATCAAAAGGAGCGGGTGAAGGATTCAGGCGATTTCGACTTGGAGAAGGTAAATATCTAAAAGTCTTAAAAGCCCATGATTTGGTTTCAATTCAGCCATTTGAAGGCGCGGCGAATAAAACCGCTGCCATTATTCTTAAAAAAGGCGAGAAAACAGAATATCCATTGCCATATTTTATTTGGACAAAGAAAAAAGGCGTTGGGAAAATTCCCACAGATAAATTATTAGATGAAGTTTTGAAATTGGTCTATAGAAAAAGAATGTTAGCAAGGCCAATTAGTTCAGATGTTAGTGCTTGGCAATCTTTTGAGGTAGAGAATGTTTTTTCAAAAATTATCGGCACAAACCAGTATAGAGCAAAAATTGGTGCAAGAACAGAACCTTATGGCATTTTTTGGATAAAAATTATGACTCTCACACAAGATGGAAATCTATTAATAAAAAATATTACAGAAGGCCGAAGAAAGAAACAAATATTTGAAAAAGAAGCAAAAATAGAAAGTAATTTTATTTACCCATCTTTCAGAGGATCAGATATAAATAGGTGGAATAGTTCAGTTGGGATCTATACTTTAATCCTTAATGACCCAGCGAATCCTAATAAACCCTTTAAAGAAGAAGACATGAAATTAAAATTTCCATTAACATATAATTATTTGACACATTTTAAAACTAACCTTCTAGAAAGGGCGGCTTATAAAAAATTTCATTGCCAAGCAGGTAGACCTTTCTATACACAATTTAATATTTCAAGAGATACATTTATGAATTATAAAGTTGTATGGAAAAGAATGACCAATGATATTTTTGCTTGTGTATTATCACAAGTAAAAACCCCCTTTGGGTTCAAAATGGCAATACCCCTGGATACAACATCATTTTTCGCCACTAACAATGAGGCTGAAGCCCATTATCTCTGTGCCATTGTAAACTCCACTCCCGTACGAGATTTTATTAAGTCTTTTTCTTCAGCGGGCAGGGGTTTTGGCACTCCTTCGGTTATGGAGCATATTGGAATCCCGAAGTTCGACCCGAAGAACCCCATTCACAAGAAACTTGCCGAAATCTCTAAAAGATGCCATCAACTCAAAGCCGAAGGCAAAGAAAATGAACTTTTGGTGTTAGAAAAGCAAAATGACGAGGCGGTAAAAGAACTGTTCGGGATTAAATAAGAATCTGTTTTTCAGTAGCCCCAGCGTCGGGTACGTTTTGCCCAGGTCTCTTTATAGGCAATGGTGAGCATTAACCGCGCCGAGGTCTCTTTCAATAAGCCGGATGGGGTCTGGCTTGTGCGGAAGCGGATTTCGGTGCCGATATCAATGTTGCCGAACTTCGGGACTGGAAATCCGGTGCCAAGGTGGAGGGTTTTTTCTTGTATTGGCTGGTTTGTGGCGGAGTTCAGGCAGTACCAGTTGGTCATTGAATAACCGAGGCGTAATGGGTGGTCGGGCAGAAGTTCATACTCAATGCCGAATGAGGGCCGGAAAACAGAACGGTAGTTTGCCGGTATGTTGTTGATTGTCGCCTTGTCATAGGGTCGCATCTCCAGACCAAGGGTAAACTGGTTGATTTGCCAGATGGGTCCAATTGCGGCACCGAGGTTCACAGTTGCCGGGAGTTTGATTTGATAGGTGCGGAAGGTGTCGGTGATGACACCGTGGATAAGTTTCCAGCGCTGGGCATTAAGGTTAAGAGGCAGGTCGTAACTAAGGGCAAGGGTAACCGGGTTAAACTGGAGCGAGGCGCCGAACCGGGCGTTGAAAGCAGAGTAGTCAATTGCGATTGTGTCGGTGGCGATGGTGCCTTCCGGAGTGATGTAACTCCAGTTTTCCCGAACACCGCCAAGATGGGGACGGAGGTAGAACCCGAGGCAGAAGTGACTTAAGAACGATTGCGCGATGCCAGCGCTCAGTGCATAAATGCCACCGTGGCTCTGGATGTGGTGGCGAGACAGGGTGTCGGATAAGGATTCAGACCAGACATCAAAATCCTGGTTGAAAATCTCGTCAACCGCCACAAGGATTCGGGTGCGGGTGGGCAGGGGAACCGCACCGTAAAATGTTGCTGGACGAACACCAGCAAGGGCTCGGGTCATTGTTGCCTGTTGGCCAACTGTGCCGATGCCGAGCAAGGTCATTTCTAATGAGGTCTGAGTGAGGTGGATGAAGTTTCCGGGGTTGCCTGAGGAAAGTGCAACCGGGTTGCCAAGCGCAGCGCTTTGAGCGGTGGCGCTGTATGCCGGTTCGCCCAGCCCGTTCATATTGAAGAAGGATTGGGCAAAGGTCAAAGACAGGGAAATCAGTAGTAAGATTGATATCTTGTTCATCTTGAGAAACGGTCTTCAGGCGGCAGGACATAGTGAATTTTCAGGCGGGGCGCCGCGCTGCCAGACCGTAAGATTTTAATCCGGAACGGCTTCTGCCATTCCGGTTCTGCGGTTACAAGTAAGCCGTGATTGGGGTTAGAGTCGGCAACGGAAACCCATTTCTGAACAAGGTCGGTAATTATGAGCCGGACAAGGGCTGCGGTGTCAGAGGGTAAATAGATGGTGGAAGCGGATGCCGCCTCTTCATAAGTGGCATATTTGCCCCGCTGGTAATAAGATTCGGTGAGTTTGTGGACGCCAAGTTGCACGGAGTCCTTGCGTTGGTAAACAGGCTGGGGTTTAAATATCAGTTCTGCCCGGGCGATTGTGGCTGAGTCGGGGATGGACTCCAGCCGGAAATGAAGCCAGGTCCGAAAGGCAACACCAGAACCGACAAAAAGTTCACCGGGATTAGTCCTGACTCCGGAAGAGTCGATGATATGGGCGTCGGCTGCCGGGTAGTAGGTGCGCTTTTTGCCATCGGCATAGGTGAATACAAGACGGGGTGATGTTTTGGTAGCGGCAAGGGTGGCGATGGTTGTGAAGCCGGTGTCAAGGGGAATCAGGGCGATGCCATAGGAGCGGTGGACCAGGGTGTCAAGGTAATCCCGGTTTAGTTCAACGACGGTTGAATCCTTTTCAATTCGGCCCTGACCGAGCGCGAAGTGCCAGTAGTCACCACCGGGTGTGAGCCACTGGGTTAAAGAATCTGCCATACGCCAGGTGACGGCGCTGGAACTCCATTCGGTGGAACAGGCAAAGCAGGTAAAGTTCATCGGCGTACTATCAAGAGGAAATAGTACGAGTTGCACCCCAACCACCGAATCAAGCGCGCTGTCTTTTGGGGCAAAGTCGATAAGCACCCGGGACTGGTACTGCTGGTCTTTTCCCAAAAGCAGGTGGTCAGCACTGCCCAGCGGGATAAATCTGGAATAGCAGTCGGCGCTATCCGGAACAATTTCAAGCGTAACGGTCTCCGGTAACTGGTTAATCTGGTCAAAACCTACGGGCAGGGTATTGCAGGCAAGGATAAAGAGTATTACGAGAAAGAGCCGGTGTTTCATTCGCCGGGTTCCTTTGCCGTAAAAGCCTGGGTGATGTGCTGGGAGATGTTGTCTTTGATTGCATGGTAGGCGGTACGGATGGCGTTCTTTATCGCTTGCGGTGTTGAACGGCCATGGGCAACAACAACATTACCCTTAACTCCGAGCATCAAAGCACCGCCGTGCTCCTGATAGTCCATTCGGCTGATAAACTCTTCTAAGACCGGGCGGGAAAACCAGCGGCGCAATCGGTATTTGGACTCAGACTCAAGATAATCGACGAGCAGTTCCCTGAGAATTTCTGCCAGACCTTCGCCGTACTTTAAAAGGACATTACCGACAAATCCATCACAGACCACCACATCCACCTTGCCGGTGAGGATGTCGTTGCCTTCAATGTTGCCGATGAAATTGAGCCCGCTTTCTTTCAGGAGCCGGTAAGCGGCTAAGGTCAATTCGTTACCCTTGGTGTCTTCCTGACCGATGTTTAACAACCCAACAGTGGGATTTGCCTTACGGAACAGAAAACTGGCAGCGGTTGCACCCATCATTGCGAACTGGAGTAGGTTTGAAGGCTTGGTGTCAACATTGGCACCAACATCAAGAACCAGCGTGCTTCCTTTGATTCGGGGGAAAAGTACCGCAAGGGTCGGACGATGGACACCGGGAATGGCACCCAGGGTGGTAAGGGCAAATGCCATCACAGCACCGGTGTTGCCGGCACTGACCGCAGCCTGCGCCTTACCCTCTTTGTGCAGCGCCATACAAAGGGCGATTGAGGCGTTCCGTTTTTTCTTTACCGCCTCGGCGGGTGGTTCGTGCATTCCGATTACTTCGGGCGCGGGGATGAGTTCAACTCGTTCTCCAATGTCGGTAAGAGATGAATCGGTTTGAGACTTCCAGGCTTCTTCCACAATTTCCGGTTTGCCGACAAGGAGGAGATGGAGGTCGGGTAGTTCCTTTAATGCCAGTGCCGCCCCTTCAATTTCGACAAGCGGGGCATTGTCCGACCCCATCGCATCAAGGGCGACTTTCACCTTTTATTACTCTTTTTCCTTTGTCGTTACCACCGGTTTGCCCGCATAATAGCCGCAATGGGGACATACCCGGTGGGGCATTTTCGGCTCGTGGCAGTGCGGACAGTCCACCACCGTTGGTGGTGTCAGTTTCCAATGGGTGCGGCGCTTTCGACCGCGTTGTCTTGAATGCCGGCGTTTAGGTAAAGGCATTATTGTCCTCCAGAGTTTAAAATTATTTCTTTACAGTTGTGATTTGATTCTATTGGAGCGGAATCGTTTGTCAAGCAAACGAGGTCAAGTTTGCGGTTCATCAGAAATGGCAGAATTTTGGGTAAAGGCGTGGTCAAAGTCGTACACGGCGTGGAAATCTTCTAAGCGGTTGGTTTCACTTTTGAGCATCAAGCCGGCTTCAATCAGGTTAAAGACAACCTGACCGATGTCGTCGGTGCTAAAGATACCCCAGGAGTTCAAAACCATTTTTGCCAGTGGTCCATAGCGCTCAGCCATCAACCGTCTGATGCCTTCAAGTAGTTCGAGGGCGGTGATGTGCTCTTTTCTGCCGGTCATCTTATAGGTATATTGCAAACCGTCGTTGATTAAGAGGTAAGCCTCAAGGGGAAACCGTTTGTCTTTCTGGAGCAGTTCATTGAGCAGTATCATTAGTGAGATAATTTTACTTTTTCTCTTCACCGCAGGCAAGAAAAACGGTGCCGATTTAACCGCGGGCTAATCGTAACCGAGAGGTTAGTTTGTCAGGGTCTTATTGAAGTTTGCTTGACTTTTACGGGCAATAGTTTATGATTTTGACTACGATGGACGATTCCGAAAAATGTGTAAACAGCCGGGTGGCGAAGTTGCCGTTCGGCTGGGTCCGGGTTTTCTGGTACCAGGGAAAAGTGATAAAGGTGGAGTTGAACGAACACGAATCCGGACCGTCGGACAAACATCTGGCACAACAGATTGAGCGGTTACTGCGGGGTGGACTGCGGGTTTCAGAGTTTGAGGTGGCAGTGCCGGACCGGGGTGAATTTTCGCGGCGGGTATTGAACCGGTGCGCCCGAATCGGTTTTGGCGAGATAATGAGTTATGGTGAATTAGCCCGTGCCGCAGGAAAACCCGGTGCAGCAAGGGCGGTTGGTCAGATAATGGCAAACAATCAATTACCCCTTTTCTTTCCCTGTCATCGGGTTGTGGCGGCAGATGGCAGGCTGGGCGGATTTAACGGCGGGCTGGAAATAAAGCGCCGGTTACTGGAATTTGAAGGGTGGCGCGTTGTAGGTCGGGGATGGGATGCCAGGATTGCGCGTTAATGGATAAAAAAGAAGCAGCCACACCGATTATTGAACAACTGGTTGTCGGGCCACTGGAAACCAACTGTTACATCCTGAAGTCCGGGGAGGAGATGTTGATTGTTGACCCTGGAGGCGACGGTAAGGTGATTCTCAACAAAGTCGCTGAATTAGGGGGAACAGTTAAACTTATCGTTAATACCCATGGCCATATTGACCACATCGCAGCGAATAAAGAGGTGCAGGAGGCGACCGGTGCGCAACTGTTAATCCATCAACTGGACGAGGCGATGCTGACCGAGCCGAACGAAAATCTATCGGTTTTAATGGGGATGATGACGAAGTCGCCCCGGGCGGACCAGCTTCTAAGTGAGGGCGATGAAATAGTCGTTGGTAAAGAACATTTGCAGGTGGTGCATACACCGGGCCATACACCGGGAAGCATCTGTTTGTTAGGGAAGGATTTTGCGTTTACCGGTGATACACTGTTTGTTGATTCGATTGGCAGGTGTGATTTGCCCGGGGGTTCAGAGCGGCAGATGCAGCGGTCTTTATCCCGGTTGCAAAGTTTGCTTAAGCGGGAGACGATGCTTTATCCCGGGCATGGTCCGAGCGGAACTTTTGGCCGGGCACTGCTGGTGAACCCATTTCTGGGAAGTGTCTGGCCTGCTTGACAGTAAAAGAAAAATGTCTATTTTTAAGTGTGATTAGAAACAGGAGGAACAATGGCTAAGATCAGAGTCGGTATCATCGGCGTTGGAAACTGTGCCAGCAGTCTGGTGCAGGGGGTCCACTATTACCGTAATGCCAAAGAGGACGAGTCTTTGCCCGGAATAATGCATGTGAATCTGGGCGGTTACCA
Organism: candidate division WOR-3 bacterium; assembly: GCA_013177935.1. NCBI lineage: Bacteria > Pseudomonadati > Caldifarciminota > Caldifarciminota bacterium. The sequence continues at coordinate 16,228 of JABLXZ010000001.1, forward strand.
CATCAGTGATATTGAGTTCAGTATGGCGATAGATATCGACAAAAGGAAGGTGGGTAAAGACCTCGCCCAGGCAATTTTCACCTACCCCAACAACACTTATAAGTTTACCGATGTGCCCAAACTGGGCGTGAAGGTGATTCGGGGAATGACGCACGACGGACTGGGTTACTACCTTTCCCAGATTATCGAGAAGGCACCCGGTCCCACCGCTGATATTGTGAAGGAAATTAAGGAAACCAAGACCGATGTTGTCATTAACTATTTGCCGGTGGGCAGTGAAGAGGCAACCAAGTGGTATGTGGAGCAGATTTTAAAAGCCGGTTGCGCATTTATTAACTGCATCCCGGTTTTTATTGCTTCACAGAAGTACTGGCAGCGCCGGTTTAAAGCAGCCGGTTTACCGGTGATTGGCGATGATATCAAATCCCAGGTCGGAGCGACAATTTTGCACCGGACTCTGGTATCGCTGTTCAATGACCGGGGGGTGAAGCTGTTAAAGACGATGCAGCTCAATGTTGGTGGCAACACCGACTTCCTTAATATGCTGGAACGGCAAAGGCTTCACTCCAAGAAGATATCCAAGACCGGTGCGGTAACTTCACTTCTTAAATACGATATTGGCGCAGAAAATATCCATGTTGGACCGAGTGATTATGTGCCCTGGCTCCAGGACCGCAAATGGTGTTATCTGCGGATGGAAGGACAGGCATTCGGAGATGTGCCGCTTAATGTTGAGTTGAAACTTGAGGTCTGGGATTCACCCAATTCTGCCGGAGTGGTGATTGATGCGATCCGTTGTGCCAAACTGGCGCTTGATAACGGGCTTTCCGGTCCAATCATTGGACCCTCCAGTTATTTTATGAAGACGCCACCGGTTCAGTTTCCGGACGATGTCTGCCGCGAAAAGACTGAGGCGTTTATCGCCCGCTATGGAATGAAAAAGCGAAAGGCGCGACTTTAATTAGTCGCCCGGAATGGGCGCAGTGCGGGGCGTATTGATTACATTTGAGGGGGTTGAAGGTTCGGGAAAGTCAACCCAGGCACAACTTTTAGCCCAATATCTTAAAGAGAAAGGGCGGGAGGTTGTTTTTTCCCGTGAACCCGGGGGCACGGAAATCGGTGAGCGTATTCGCAATATCCTGCTGGACCCGGATTGCCGTCAGATGGATGCCCGTACCGAACTTTTTCTTTACCTGGCGAGTCGGAATCAGCATGTGCGGGAAAAGATTTTGCCGGCATTAAGAGCCGGGAAGGTGGTTGTTCTTGACCGGTTCGCTGATTCATCGGTCGCTTACCAGGGTTTTGGTCGAGAGTTGGGGGAAAAGTTTGTTAGCCGTTTAAATAAACTGGCAACAATAGGGTTAAAACCGGACATTACATTTCTGGTTGATGTACCGGTTGTGGTCGGCTACCAGAGAAAGGAAAAGGGCAAACTTGACAGAATGGAGCAGGAGGAGGTAAAATTTCATGAGCGCGTCCGTAACGGTTATCTGCGGTTAGCCCGTCGGGCCCCAGGTAGAATAAAGGTGGTTGCGGGCGAAAGAGAACCAATGGAGATTCAGAAGGAAATCAGGTTGCTGGTTGACCGTATGTTAGAAAGAAAGGGGAGAAAGAAGGTATGAGGTCCCGGATGAAGAGGTATTTTGCACCGGCATCGGTATTTGTCGGAATTTTTTTAATTGCCGCGTTTGTGGGTGGTTTGTTAGGCAGGCTGTGGGCGCAGCGCGGCGTCAATCTGACCGAAAGTCTGCAGATGTTTTCCCGGGTGGTGGGAATTGTGCTTAACAGTTATGTGGAGCCGGTGGATAGTGACAAACTGATCCGGGAAGGGGTAAAGGGGATGTTGCAGTCGCTCGACCCCTATTCGGAGTTTTTAGATGAGACCGATTTCAAGGAGTTAAGGATAAAGACCGAGGCGCAGTTTGGGGGAATTGGAATCCACATCGGGTTGGTAGATGAGCAGTTGACGGTTATTTCGCCCATTGAAGGGACACCAGCGGCACGAGCCGGGATTCGCGCCGGCGACCGCATCGCCGAAATCGAAGGAAAGTCAACGCAGGGTTTTACGACCGAGGATGCGGTAAAACTGCTGCGGGGTGAGCCCGGTACGAAGGTACGAATTAAGATTGCCCGGCCCGGTGTTCAGGACCTGATTCCTTTTGAGCTGACACGGGCGATTATCAACATCAAATCTGTTCCCTATTTTGGAATGGTGACCAGGGATATCGGTTATATCCGAGTGGCGGATATGTCGCGGGTCGCTTCCAAAGATATGCTTCAGGCGATGGATTCGCTTTTTAGGAGCGGGGCGAAGAAACTGATATTTGATTTGCGCTCGAATGGTGGCGGTTTGTTGCAGGAAGGCAAAGAGGTGTCAGATTTGTTCTTGGGCCCGGGAAAACTTGTTGTCCGGACCAAGGGTCGGTTGCCCGAAACCAATCAGGATTTTGTTGCCGAAGCCGAGGATAAATACGGCGATTATCCAATGGTGGTATTGGTGGACCGGGGTAGTGCTTCAGCCGCAGAGATTGTTGCCGGTGCGCTGCAGGATTGGGAGCGAGCGGTCATCGTTGGTGATACGACATTTGGCAAAGGCTCGGTTCAGACGATACATCCGCTGGGAAGTGATATCGGGATGAAAATCACGACTGCTTACTGGTACACCCCGAGTGGTCGTTGTATCAACAAAGCACAGGAAAAAAGCCCGGTGGTGCTGAAAGATACAACAAAAACAACAAAGCAGACTTTTCGCACCTTGGGACCATTGCGCCGTAGTTTATACGGTGGAGGTGGAATTGCGCCGGATATCTATCTGCCGCCGGACAAACTTACCGGTTTGGCAGCCCGGATTCCCCGCGCCGCATTCTTTGATTTTGCCGCTGAGTATGCGAACAGCCATCCGGATTTAACAATGGATTTCCGAGCCGATGATAAGGTACTTGCGCAGTTTAAGGAATTTCTCAAGGGGAAGAAAAAGCTGGAATTTACCGACGAGGAGTTTGATTCAACGCGGGATGCGATAGCGGAGATGATTGAGATTGAAATCGGTGGGAAAATTGATGGCTTGCACGGTGAGTATCAGATGCGTCTGCGCCGCGACTCGTATGTGAAAAAGGCGGTGGAGATACTGGAACCGGCTCATTCGGTCGCGGAGATTCTGAAGCGGCTGAAATAACGGTGTCATAAAAGTTCAAGAGCAGAAAAGGATTTTAATGCCCGAACTTCCTGAAGTCGAGACAATCCGAAGGTATTTAACGCCCATTTTAAAAAATCTTCGGATAGGTAATGTTATAGTGCGGCGCCCGGATGCGGTTGGTTCTCCGGAACCAGAGAAGTTCTGCGAGGAGTTGAAAGGGAAGGAGATAAGGCGGCTGGAGCGTCAGGGTAAGTATCTGATAATCTTTCTCCATCCTTATGGCCGGTTGATTGTTCATTTACGGTTGAGTGGCCATCTTCGCGTTGTTAAGGGTAAGGAGATACCAGATTATGAATGGGTGCGGTTTGTGTTTACCAATGGCACAGCCCTTTCTTTTATTGAGCCCCGGGTTCTGGGTAAGGTGTATTTTGTTGCGGGTTCAGAGTTGCCGCCGGTTTTGAAGGGTCTGGAGCGTTTAGGGCTGGAACCGATTGACCGGAGATTTAACGGTAAATATCTGATGGCGAAGTTGCAGGGACGGCAGGCGAAGATAAAGAGTCTGTTGATGGACCAGACGATTTGTGCCGGTGTCGGAAACATCTATTCTGACGAGGCGCTGTTTCGAGCGAAGATTAAACCGATGCGGCGGGCAGACACATTAAAACCGGCTGAGATTTATCAATTGGCAAAGGCGTTAAAAGCGGTACTTAAAGCGGGAATCAGGTGGATGGGCACGACAATGACGGATGGACGCTATCTTAAGCCGGATGGTGCGCGGGGCGGATTCCAGAATCAACTTATGGTTTTTGGTAGAAAAGGTTTATCCTGTCGTCGGTGTGGCAGTTTGGTCAAAAGAGTAACAATGGGTAATCGCAGTAGTTACTTCTGTCCCCGGTGTCAGAGTTAGTAAGGAGGATTGATGGAGAATAGACCGGTTGGAATAATTTGCCACGGTGGCGTTGGTAAGATTGAGGAAAAGTCCGAATACGCTGCGGGTTTGAAAGATGCAATTGAAGAGGGTTATCGGTTGCTGCGTCAGGGCGCCAGTGCCCTGGAAGCGGTCATTAAGGCGGTTGTGATTATGGAAGACAATCCGATATTTAATGCCGGAACCGGTTCCAGTTTGACGCTTGACGGTGAAGTGGAAATGGATGCCGCGGTGATGACCCAGGATGGTAGATTTGGCGGGGTTTGCTGTATTAGCAGGGTGAAGAATCCGATTCTGGTAGCGGAGAAGGTTATGGTTTACACAGACCACCTGATACTTGCCGGACAGGGAGCGGTGGAGTTTGCCCGGCAGATGGGTTTTGAAGAGTATCAGGCGATAACCGAACGGGCGCGTGCCCGTCTGGAAAAAATCAAAAAGGAGGGGTCACCTTATTTCGTAAAGTTGAACCAGCGCTTGAAACTAACTGAGGAGCAGAAAATGGGAACGGTGGGAGCGGTGGCGATTGACCGCAACGGCCATCTCGCAGCAGCGACATCAAGCGGTGGAATCGCTGGCAGGCTGAAAGGGAGAGTTGGTGATTCGGCGATACTGGGTGCCGGCACCTATGCTTCGCCTAATGGTGCGGTGTCCTGCACCGGACACGGTGAAGAGATATTGCGAATCCTGCTGGCAAAGGATATTGTGGACCGGATGAAAACAATGCCCGCTTCAACCGCAATTATTTTGGCGCTGGCAGAAGCAAAACGGAAAAAAATCGTCTGCGGCGCGATTGGGTTTGATGCACGGGGCGGGATATGTTATGGCCACACCGCGCACGATATGGCTTACGGGTATAAGGTGGCAGACCGGCTTTTTATGTTTAATGATGGTAAGTGAAATTAGTGGATTTTTTGATGTTTGATGGGTCTAATTAAGTAAATGCGGAAACGCCATTTCGCTCAGAAAGTTGTTTTTGTTAGTATCTTCGCGCTTTTGAGCATTTGCTTTGCCCAGTTCACTTATTTCGGGAAAAACAAAGTTCAAACCCGGGATTACCAGTTCCAGAGTTTTGAAACAGAACATTTTAAGATTCTTTTTTATCCCGGGGGCGAAGGTCTTGCTGAGTTTGCCGCCCGGGCTGCAGAGGACTTTTACGCAAAGTTAAGCCAGGACCTCAATACTGAACTGGAGTCCAAGGTGCCGATTATTATTTACCTTTCGCCCGGGCAGTTTAGCGAGACCAATGTTATCACCGATTTGCTTGATGAAGGGGTGGGCGGTTTTTCGGAATTAATCAGAAATCGCATTGTTGTTCCTTTTAACGGCTCTTACAGCGATTTCTATCATGTAATTGGGCACGAACTTACCCATATTTTTGAATTTCAGATGTTCTACCGTTCAAAATTAGCGGTGCTGCTTGGTGCAATAAATGAGTTCCAGGTGCCGCTCTGGATTATGGAAGGCTTTGCCGAGTTCCAGTCCGGCTGGGTAACGGTAAACTCGGAGATTTTTATGCGGGATTTAGTGCTTCACGGACGCCTCGTTTCTCTGGTGGAGTTGAACGACAATTATGGGTATCTTGCCTATCGGGAGGGAGAGTCGTTTTTTCGTTATGTGGCAGAGCGCTATGGTCGCGAAAAGGTTTACGAGTTTATGAATACATTGCGCAGTAAAAAGAGCCTTGAAGCGACCTTTCAGGCGGTTTTTGGGTTGAGCCAGAAAAAAATCGGGGAGGAGTGGGAGAAGTGGCTCAAGATGCGCTACTGGCCTCAGGTTGTGAAGTTGGCGAACTTTGACCGGATTGCAGAGCGTTTGACCGACCATAAGCAGGACGGTTCGGTCTACAATACCGCACCGGCAATTTCACCCAGCGGGACAAAAATTGCGATGGTTTCGGACCGGGCAGAATATGTTGACCTGTACTTGCTCTCGGCGCTTAATGGTCAAATAATAAAACGTTTGGTGCGGGGCGGGCGTTCCGGTGGATTTGAAGGGTTGCATTTAATGCGTCCTGGTGTTGCCTGGTCGCCAGATGAGAAACTTCTCGCACTTGTAGCCACAGCAAAAGGGAAGGACAACATCACACTAATCGATGTTGACAATGGCAGGGTGGTGCGGCGCATTTCGGGTAATCTTGACGCAATTTACACCCCGCAGTTTTCGCCCGATGGTAAACGGCTGGTCTTTGTTGGTGTGAAAAATGGTTTCAGTGATATCTATGTGGTTGAGACTAGAGGGGGAACCCCACAAAGACTTACTTACGATATGTTTGAAGATAAGGACCCGGCATTTTCTCCTTCCGGAGATACAATTGTGTTTGTTTCGGACCGTCCGGAACCGGGTGTTGATTGGGTTCCGGGAAAGTATGCGGTGTGGTTAAGGACCCAAAAAGGGGAGATGATGCGAATCACAACCCAGAGCGGTTTTTACGGTTATCCGGTGTTTGCCAATTCGGGCGAGTATCTGTTCTGGGTTGCCGCAGACTCTTCATCGCAAAACATCTGCGTTTACTCTCTGAAAGAGGGCCGGGTTGTGCGGCGCACCGATTTTTTAGGCGAGGTTTCCTATCTCTCACTTTCCCGAAATGACCGAAAACTCACCTTTGCCTACTTTTCTGATGTGGGCTGGGATGTGGCATTGATATTGGACCCGCTGGAGAAGATTCCAGTAGATACGCTGGAGAAAATTGGGGCGGTTGATACGGTGCGCTTCACAAGAAGTGGGTTAGACTTTGCAAGGGTAAAACCGGTTGGTTTTAGTCTGGCACTGGATTATGTTGCCGGTGCTGCCTCTTATAGTAGCGGAGCCGGAGGCGGGTTTGCCGGTACGGTTTACCTGGAAATGAGTGACATTTTGGGTGACCATCGGTTTGCGATTTACACCGACCTTTACGGCGACATTTTAAACTCCAACCTGATTCTTCAATACTGGTTTTTGCGCAATCGGATTGATTATGGGTTTACTTTGTTCCAGCTTTTTGATGTACCCTATTATGACCCGGGGTATCTTGCGGTTGAGAGGGTGAATCGGGGCGGCGGAGCGATTGCCAGTTATCCCCTGGACCGGTTTACAAGATTTGAGGCAGGAATTTTAGGAACAGAGAGCGAAATCGGGGTGTGGGTTTATGATGAAAACTGGTATCAACTCGAACGTTTTCAGGAGTGGCTGTTTTATGGCAGCGGTGCGTTTGTGTTTGATAATACCTACTGGCCCGACGAGTTTGGTCCGGTTCGGGGGGTGCGTACCAGGCTTGAAGCCGGGGCATCGGTACCGGGCATATCCAGCCGCCGGTATCAGATGGTAATCGGTGATTTTCGCCACTATCTGCGGTTGGGTCGGAGGTTTGTTTTTGCCAGTCGGGTTGCCAGTGCAATGGGTTTTGGAGAGTCAGACTCTTTTTATCTTGGGGGCGAAGATGTACGCGGTTACAACTGGGGTGAATTTTACGAGCAGCAGGGTGCGGGAATTGGACTGTTTAATCTCGAGTTGCGTTATCCGTTTATTGACCGGTTGAAAATCGCTTTTCCTTTGCCGATAGATATTCGCGGTATCAGGGGTGTGGCATTTCTTGATGGTGGAGTGATTTTCCGGGACAGTATGCGCATCTGGGATGGGCAGCGGTTAAAAGACCTGAAACTCGGGGTGGGGGCAGGTTTGCGGATTCCTGTTTGGTTTTTCTATCTCAAACTGGATTTTGCCAAACCGCTGTCGGTAACCGAAGATAAAAGTTGGAAGTTTATGTTTGAACTTGGCTACGATTTCTAACAAGCGCCTACTATTTGGAATTGTTGCCCTTTTTCTGGGGTGTAGCCCAAAGTTTGTAGGACCACCTATTGACCCCGAGCGGGTGGATAAAGACATCTGGAAAAGTCTCAATCGGCTCAATTCCTTCCGTTTCTCACTTTATTATTATACTGATTGGCCCACAAACATATCTGCACGCTTTTCCGGTGGATACAATAGTCCAGATAAGGAGAAATGGGATGGTTATCTGGAACGAGAAGAATACAGAAAAATGGTCCGAATCAGGGCAAGAGACGATTGGCAGTTTGTTCAGGAGGGTAAAGGCTGGTTTAAGATGCCCAGGGGTGTAGAGTCGAGAATTTTCGACCAGATTGAGCATGTGTTACACAACGCTCAACTGGAGTTCATTGGGTTGGAAAAGGGGCGTTATCGGTATCGATTTAAGCCCAATCTTCCACTTCTTGACCTGCCCGGATTAAAACAGATTGTTGGGGTTCTTGAGATAGATGCTAAATCAGGTTTACCGTTGCGGATTTATTGTTATGCCGAAGACAAAAGTGCCGTATGGGATATGAGGTTTGAACGGTTTAATCGCACGGGCAGGATAAAATTTCCTTTTGTTCCAGCCGTGAGTGTAATTCTTGATGCCGCGGCGGCAAAAGGGATTTTTAAAATAAACAGGGCGAAGTCGATTATCCGCAATCGATTAAAGTTTCTCGGGGTTGAATCTCAAATTAAGTCGTTAGATTTTTTATCATGCGATAAATTTGAGGTGTTAATTGACCGCAACTTCTCCAATCCCACATTGAGACTGTTGTTTGGTATGGGACGGGTAGAAGTCTGGGATGCGGTATGGGCGGACAGTTTAGATTTTTCCGGTAAATCACTACCGGTTGCCGGCGACGCATCGAAGCGAGTTGTACTAAAAACATTACTGGCAAGTAATCAACAGTTGAAAGCCGAGCCGGTGCTTGACCTGCCGGTTGGAGCGCGGTTAAAGACGACAGTTCTTGCTGGACAAAGTAAGAGCAAGGGGTTAACGGTTCTGGTCCTGGATGGAGCGGTGCTGGGAATCGGGGTCTGGGAGGATGCCGAAATGTGTAGTTTCGCGGACATCGGGGGAGATGAGATAGTACGGGTCGTGGCGGCTCTGGCTTCGCAAGAACCATTACCGTTTGGGTTTCAGGTTAACGTTCGGAACAATTAGAAGGTTGGTTACTTTAATTTAGTAAGCAGGGTAGTTACTGGATGGGAGATGTGATATTAATCTGTCCTGCCAGTTGACCACATCCGGCTAAAATTTTGCCCCCTTTACTTTTACGGATGGTAACCGCAGGGAGATGCGGATAAAGGGCAAGGGCGAAGCGTTTGACCGCAGCCGGAGATGGCGGTTTGAAGGGCGCACTCGGGAAGGGGTTATAGGGAATCAGGTTGATTTTACAGGGGATGCCTTTAAGGAGGTGAGCAAGCCGCTGGACATCTTCGGGACGGTTATTAATCCCGTCGAGTAGTACATACTCGAAGGTAATACGGCGGTGAGTGCAGGCGTAGTATTCACGAATCGCTTCCAGTAGTATTTTAAGTGGATAAAGTTTGTTGACGGGCATCAGCATCGAACGGGTTTTGTCATCGGTAGCATTGAGGGAAACCGCGAGTCGAACCTGAAGGGGAAATGAGGCAAGACGAAGAATGCTTTCGGGAATGCCCGCGGTAGAGATGGTGATGCGACGGGCGCCGATTCTTAAACCGTAATCTGAGTTTATGGTTTTAACCGCTTCTAACACCTCATCTAAGTTGAGCAGGGGCTCTCCCATTCCCATAAATACAATATTCGTGGGTGTTGTTCCGGTTTGCCGGATTAGTGCCTGAATCTGTTCGACGATTTCAAACCATTTAAGGTTTCGTTTGAAACCGAGTTTTGGGGTTGCACAAATTCGACAGTTTAAGGGGCAACCAACCTGAGTTGAAACGCACGCGGTGCGGCGGTTCTGGTCGAAAAGCAGGACAGATTCAATGATGTTGTTGTCTGAAAGGGCAAGGGTGAGTTTGATGGTTGAATCAGGGCTGGAAAGGGTGCGGACTGGTGTCAGGTGGCTGATGTAAAAATGCTGACTGAGTTCCTGGCGGAACTGTTTGCTCAGGTTGGTCATCTCATCAAAACTGGTGGCGTGTTTCTGGTATAACCAGAGGAAAAGTTGGCGGGCACGGTATTTTTCCCAGCCCTGCTGTTCCCCATATTGGATAAGTTGCTCGAGGGTTAATGACTTGATATCGGTCATTGCTATTCGGGTCGGGCAGAGATATTGAGAATGATACCAATCATTAGACAGCAGGTTAAGAGCGAGGAACCACCGTAACTGATGAAGGGCAGGGTAATACCGGTGATGGGTAAAAGTCCGAGTAACATACCGATGTTGACAAAAGTCTGGTATCCAAGAATTGATGCGAAACCGATGGCAATAAGGCTCGCGTTCTGGTCCCGGCTGTTGTAGGCGATAAGCAGAATCCGCCGGATTAAAATCCCGATAACGATAAGGAGCAGCAAAGAGCCGATGAAACCGGTTTCTTCGGCAATGGCGGAGAAGATAAAATCGGTGTGTCGATTTGGAAGAAAGCCGAGGCGTTTTTGGGTTCCGTGCAGGAATCCTTTACCAAACAGTCGACCCGAGCCAATGGCAATTTGAGACTGGATTGCGTTCCATCCCATCCCATGGGGATCAAACCAGGGCGCGAAGAAACTGATAATACGGGTTCGCTGGTAATCCTTGAGCATTGAGAGAACAACCGGTGAGAGAAGACCGAACACCGTGCTGGTGGCAAGAGCCGCGATCGCCCGGAAGAAGCGCATTCGAACGAACACAATAATAGCGAGGAGAATAAAAAAGGGAATCCATAGATAAAGAGAGAACCCGGCAGCAAAAGAAAGGAAGGGCGTAAAGAGTAACAATATATGCAGTGGTCTTAGACCCTGCCAGTAGAGCATTGCGGCAAAAGGCGGTATCAGGCATAGGGCGGTGCTCAGGTCGGGCTCAACGAGGATGAGCAAAAGCGGAATTACCATTATCAATATCGGTCCAGCAAGGCTGGCAAAGTTGGGCTTAATTTCTCGTTTATAACTTAAGTATTTGGCAAGCATTAGCGTGACGGCAATTTTAGCAAACTCTGAGGGCTGCAAAGAAATTGAGCCGATTTGGAACCAGCGCCGGGCACCTGGACCGGTGCCGAAGAATAGAACAGCGAGCAAAAGTAGTAATGTTAAGACATAAAGAGGTTCAGTTAAACCGTAGATGATGCGGCGCGGGATTAAGAAGAGTATAACAAGGCCGGCAAGTCCAATTGGAACAAATATTGCCTGACGAAAAAGGTAACGAATTCCGCCGGTAGAATAGATGGCAATAAGACCGATTGTGACCAAAACTAAAGTCAGGACGAAGAGGGTGATGTCGAATTGTCGCCGATTAACGCTCATAGGAAAAATAGGCTCGAATCAATTCCCCAACTATTGGTGCCGCAACCGTTCCACCGTGGCCCGCATTTTCTACTAAAACCGCAAAAACAACTTCGGGTGCTTCAGCCGGCGCATAACCAACAAACCAGGCGTGGTCCGGGCGGGGTGGGTTTTGAGCGGTACCGGTTTTGCCGGCGATGGTGATTTCCCCGTGTTGGGCAGCACGACCGGTCCCGAATTCGACGACCCGGGTGAGTGCTTTTTTCACCTGCCCAAGGTCCGGTTTGTTGATTGGCACATCGATGCGATAGGGTCGGGTTGTTTTTAACTGGATTCCGGCTGAATCAATTCGGGAGACAAGGAATGGCTTGTAGTAATACCCTTCGTTAGCGATACAGGAGTACAGGGTTGCCAGTTGCAGGGGCGTTAACATAATCTCACCCTGGCCAATGGCGAAATTGAGCATTGTACCTCTGGTCCATTTACCTTTTCCGTAACGGCGGTCAAGATACTCCCGGGAAGGAATATTACCCGGGCTTTCACCCGGAATATCGATACCGGTTGGCTTGCCGAGGTTCAGGCGTCGGCAGAATTCTACGAGGCTGTCAAGGCTGAGGCGCAGTCCAATCTGGTAAAAGTAAACATTGCAAGATTGTTCGATGGCACCAAGTAAGTTGAGTTTGCCGTGAGCGGACCAGCATCGGAATGTGCGGTTGCCGTAACGAAATGAGCCGGTGCAAGGTAAGAGGTTGGTTGTGGGCGTGACGACCTGGTCTTTCAGGGCGGCGAGCGCCACCAGCGGTTTAAATGTGCTACCAGGCGGATAACCTGAAGAAATTGCCCGGTTGTAAAATGGTTTGGACGGATTGTTGACGAGACTTTTCCAGACTGTCGGGTCGATGGTAGATAAGAAAATGTTCGGGTCGAACTGGGGCCGTGATAAAAGGCAGATGATTTCACCGGTTTTGACCGAAATACCTATGACTGCAGCTCGGTCATAGTTTTTTGTAAGTTCGTGGGCGAGTTGCTGGAGGCGGTGGTCAATGGTGAGATAAACATCCTTTCCGGGAATTGGAGGTTCGGGTCTTTTTTCAGGTAAAGGACCGATTTCTCGGCCCCGGGCGTCAACTTCAACAAATTCATAGCCATCTTTGCCGCGCAGGACCTTTTCATAGCTGGCTTCAACACCGGTCCGGCCGATATAATCCATGCGACGGTAAGTAGAGTCTTTAACAAGCTCCTCTTCGGTGACCTCTCCGAGATGACCGATGACATGGGCGTAAAGCTCCCGGTAGGGGTAATTCCGAACCGGGTCAATTCGGATTAATACCCCAGAGAGGCGAAAGTTGTTTTCCTGAATTCGGGCAACAGTAGCCGGGTCCGCATTGCGATAGATTGTAACCGGTGAAGGGAAGGCAACAATTGGTTCCAGTCGCCGTTTGAGCTCAGCAAGGGGCAGATTGATAATGTTAGCAAGTAATGTCAGGGCGCTGTCGTTTGTTTCGGTGGGAATTACGGTAATGCTGAACGAAGGGCGGGTATCGGCAAGGAGAATGCCGTTACGGTCATAGATACGACCTCGTGGCGCCGGCAAGACAATTTTACGAATCCGGTTGCGGTCGCTCAACCGGGCATAACGAGCACCCCGAATTAGCTGGAGATAAGAAAGACGCAGACTCAGGATGCCAAACAGGATGATAATGATGTGGGTTAATCTTTTCAAGCGGTTTTTCATCTCTTCGAATGTCGGTAGAAGAGGGCAACGAGTGCTGGTTCGGCAACTGGGGTCAAGGCGAGCGTCAGGGTTGTAGTGAGCAGGAGCGAGCCAATAGTAATCGGGCTTTTATCCACAAGGTGGTATAAACCGTATTGCAAAATCAGTCCGATTAAGGTAAAAAGGAGGTTATGCCAGCGGTTGCGATAAAATAGATTGCGAACCGCAGCAACGCCGTAGCCGACGCCGCCTAATGCTAACATTTGAACACCGAGAGTGGTTGGGGTGACAAGGTCGAGACATAAACCAGCCCAGATACCAAGGAGGGTAGCGGTGAGGCGGTTTTCGTAAAGAGCAAATACAATCAGGGCGAGGAGAACAACCTGGGGTCCAATCGGGAACAGTGTGCTCTGGAGTACAAACAGGAGGTAAAGGAAAACAAATGCCAAAAACTGGCGCATGATTTACTCCGGGATTTTTATTTCCGATGGCTGAAGGTTGTCAAGCCAGTCATCATGCGGGGCAACGGGTGTGATGACGACAAATACCTGTTCAACACGACTGATATTGATGAATGGTTTAATGCTTACCGGTTTAAACAGGGCATCAGGCTGTTCCGGAGTTTCCACAACTAATCCGAGGCGCAGTCCCTTAGGAAAGATGCCGCCGAGCCCAGATGTAACAACGGTATCACCAATCTGGAAGTCGGCGTCTTTATTGACATAATCCAGGACCAGTTTTTCTTCAGGGGCAGGACGGGCGAGGGCAATTTCGCGACTGCGGGCGTTCATAACCGCAACCCGAAAGTCGGGCTCAAAAATTGTCTGGACTAAAGCCTGGTGTGGGGTAATAGCGATGACACGACCAACGATGCCTTCCGGGACAATGACCGGAGAACCGATTCGGACTCCACCATTGATTCCCTGGGAAATGGTCAGGAATCGTTTTAGAGTGGTGAGGTCGCGGGCAATTACCCGTGCCCGCAGCAACTGCAGTGAGCTGGCGGAAAGCGCCATTGAACTTTCTGGAATGCCGAGAAAATGTTTTAAGCGGGCATTTTCGAGAGCAAGTTCAGCGGCGAGGCGAGCCAAGCGGTTGTTGTCATCGGTGATTGTGGCAATTGTTGTACGGAGAGCGGCGATACCACGCAAGGGCGAGAGCAGTACGGTGGCGAACGGTGGTGCAATTTTTATTTTGGTATTGGGCGGTAGTAGATAGACTATCAAGGAAATAAACAATATCCCCCAGGAAATGCGGTCTTGCCAAGAGCCAACTTTTTTTGCCGGTGACATTTCAGGTAACAGGGTGGACAAGCACCGTGGGCTACTTGGTGCGGAGAATTAGTTTTTCGTTGACGCCGATATTTTCGAGGATTCGGCCCGCGCCCCGAACGACGCTTTCAATTGGGTTTTCCGCCACATATACCGGTAGGTTGGTTTCCTCCTTAACTAATAAATCAAGCCCGCGCAAAAGGGCACCGCCGCCACACATATAAATACCCCGGTCAACAATATCGGCAGCCAGTTCGGGTGGGGTTTTTTCCAGCGCCAATCGAACCGCATCAACAATCAACGAAACCGGTTCTTCAAGCGACTCCCGGACTTTGGTCGAAGTGATGCGGATAGTTTTCGGGATGCCGGAGACAAGGTCGCGGCCTTTTACTTCCATCGTCTCTTCGGTGCCGGTAGCGTATGCCGAACCGATGGCGATTTTGATGTTTTCCGCAGTTTGTTCGCCGATAATCAGATTGTAGTTCTTTTTGATGTAGTTGATGATTGCCTCGTCCATTTCGTCGCCGGCAACGCGGATCGAAGCGGCATTTACGATTCCGGATAGGGCAACGACGGCTATTTCGGTTGTGCCACCGCCGATGTCGATGACCATATTGCCGGTGGGTGCATCAACGGGCAGTCCGACACCAATCGCGGCAGCAATTGGTTCTGATACGAGATAAATCTCGCGGGCGCCTGATGCTTCAACTGAATCGCGTACTGCCCTTTTCTCAACTTCGGTGATTCCCGATGGGACACAGACTATCACACGGGGTCGGACAAAAAGTTTTTTGCGCTGGACCATGCCGATGAAGGTTTTGAGCATTATTTCCACCATACCAAAATCGGCGATCACGCCATCCTTCATCGGACGGACAGCCCGAACCCCTTCAGGTGTTCGACCCAGCATTCGTTTGGCTTCACTCCCTACGGCGACAACTTCGTGGGTTATCTCATCAACCGCGACAATTGATGGCTCGCGCAGTTCAATCCCTTTGCCTCGAACATAGATTAGCGTTGAGGAGGTGCCGAGGTCGATCGCGATGTCATTGGTGAAGCGTTCGGTAATGCTCTGGAAAAATGCGCTGATACCCATTAAACAAGCGTAATCTAAACTTCTTGTTAAGTCAAGTTTAAGCAAATCTGTTTCCTTGACACTTGGTAAATGAGATTTATAATGTGTTTATTAACCCCTGTAGCTCAGGAGGATAGAGCGGCGGTTTCCTAAACCGCAGGTCGCCCGTTCGAATCGGGCCAGGGGTAGAAAGGAGAAACCAAGAGTGAGAGTAAAACACCGCGTGGGTAAAGAGGAACTTAAAGAAGACAAGTTCCAGCAGACGGTTGAAAAAGTAGCAGAGTTCTATTACGCTGACCCCAGGCGGTTTTGGATTGGTGTTGCCGTTGGGTTATTGGTGATTATCGGGGTGATTTTGCTGATTCAGAATCGACCGAAACCCGGGGTTAACGCCGAAGCCGAACTGCGGTTGATGGATGCGCTGGGTAACTACTTTCAGGGTAACAATGAGTATGCCGAGCAGGCGCTGAAAGAACTGGCAGCAAAGTTTGGACGTGATTACGCTGGGATAAAGGCTCATTACTATCTGGGGAGTCTTTACCTCCGCCAGCAGCCGCCGCGCCTTGATGAAGCAAGACGGGAGTTTCGCACCTTTCTGAAAAAGTCAGGCCGGGACCCGGTTTTAACTCCAGCAGCATTAATGGGTTTAGCCGTGTGCGAAGAGAAGCAGGGTAACTATCTTAAAGCGGCTGGGCTCTACGAAAAAGTTTACCGGGGGTTTGCTCAATCACCGCTGGGGTTTGAGGGGATGATGCAGGCTGGTCGATGCTACCGGCAAGCCGGGGCGTTGGATAAGGCGGAAAAGGTTTACAACGACCTGTTGAAAAAAGAGAAAACTGGTCCGAAGGTTGAAGAGATAAGAAGCGAACTTGCCTTTATTCAGGCTTTGAAAAATCGGCTGTAATTGAAATAGATGAAAGAGGCTTTAACTTTTGATGATGTTCTTCTTGTGCCGCAGCGGTCCTTTGTGCTGCCGGCCGAGGTTGATATCAGTTCCCGCTTCAGCAAGGGTATAACTCTGCATCTCCCGCTGGTAAGTGCGGCAATGGATACGGTTACTGAAGCGAAGATGGCGATTGCGATGGCACGGGCCGGTGGTATCGGGGTAATTCACAAGAATATGACGATTGAACAGCAGGCGGCAGAAGTGGCGAAGGTCAAAAGGGCAGAGAGTTCGATGATTGCCAATCCATTTTCGATAACACCGGAGCGGACTGTTGCCGAGGTGCGGGAGCTGTTTGCTCGCTATAATATCTCAGGCTTACCGGTGGTTGATGAAGAAGGTCGTTTGATAGGAATCGTCACCCGTCGGGATTTACTTTTTGAAGATGACGGTGCAAAACCTGTTCGTGAAGTGATGACCAGTGAACGGCTGGTGACCGCACCGGAGGGGACCGGGTTTAAGCGGGCAAAGGAGATTCTTAAGAAAAACCGTCTGGAGAAGTTACCGATTGTTGACCGGCAGGGAAGGCTGAAGGGCTTAATCACGGCCAAAGACATCCTTAAAAGAGTTGAGCATCCCTATGCGACGGTCGATAGCAAGCACCGCTTGCGCTGTGCTGCGGCGGTGGGCACTGGTAAAGAGGCGCTGGAACGGGCTCGGGCACTGGTTGCGGCTGAGGTTGATGCGATTGTCATAGACACCGCACATGGTCATCAATCGCGGGTACTGGAAACAGCCAAAAAATTGCGCCGACTTTTCCCCGGGCTGGAAATAGTTGCCGGTAATGTTGCAACCGCAGAAGGGGCAATAGCTTTGGCGAAATGCGGTGTCTCAGCGGTTAAGGTGGGTATCGGTCCTGGTTCAATCTGTACAACTCGGGTTGTTGCCGGGGTTGGTGTTCCACAACTTTCCGCAATTATGGAGTGTGCCCAGGCGTTGCGGCGGTATCGGATACCGTTAATTGCTGATGGTGGCATAAGATTTTCTGGTGATGTTGCCAAGGCGCTGGCGGCGGGTGCTTCATCGGTGATGATGGGCAATTTACTTGCCGGTACCGATGAAAGCCCGGGTGAAGATGTTTTACTTGAGGGCCGAAGGTACAAGGTTTATCGGGGTATGGGTTCGATTGATGCGATGCGCCGGGGTTCGGCAGAACGATATTTTCAGGAGAGCGGGGTTGAGCTTGTGCCCCAGGGAATTGTTGGTCGGGTGCCTTACCGTGGAAGTGTACGCGATGTCCTTTTTCAGCTTGAAGGTGGGGTACGCGCCTCAATGGGGTTCTGTGGTGCCCGCACCATTGCCGATTTTCAAAAACGGGCAAAGTTTGTGCGTATCACCAACGCGGGATTGCGTGAAAGCCATCCGCACAGCGTCACAATAATTAAAGAGGCACCTAACTACGAGGTGCCTCCAGAAGAGCATTTAGATTAGAAACCCAGACAGTTTATATTTAAGCCGGTGCCGGCAGGATAAACCCTTCTTTCATCAGCCACTGGGTCATTTCGCGTGCCTGTTTGATTTTTTCGGTTGCGGTCTTTAACAGCTGTTCGCGCGTCATTGTAATCCGGGCAACACCCTGTTCAATTGCCTTCATTCCTACCGCGGCGGCTTCTCGAGGAAATACCTCCCAGTCGTCCATTGTTGGAATCAGGTAGTCTTCGCGCAACCCACGGTCCTCAGCGACCCGGGCAAGTTCCAGCGCCGCAGCGATACACATCTCATCGGTGATGGTCCGGGCGTTTACATCAAGAGCGCCCCGGAAGATTCCCGGGAAACCAAGCGAGTTGTTAACCTGGTTGGGGAAGTCGCTGCGACCGGTAGCAACTACCCGGGCACCCGCTTCAATCGCCTCCCAGGGCCAGATTTCAGGGATTGGATTGGCACAGACGAACACGATTGGGTCTTTTGCCATCGCTTTAATCCATTCCGGTTTGACAACGCCGGGTCCCGGTGTTGAGAGGGCAATAAGAACATCGGCGCCTTTCATCGCATCGGCAATTGTGCCCCGCACATTTTCGTCATTGGAAATCTGACACATATGCCATTTCTCTTTGAACTCTTCCTGAAGTTCAGTTCTGCCTTTGTGCAGGGTGCCTTTTGAGTCACACATTATAATGTTACCCGGTGTGACACCGCCTTTGATGATAACCCGGGCGATGGCGATGTTTGATGCACCGGCTCCCAGCATTGCGACCTTTACTTTTTTGATGTCTTTACCGACGATTTTCAGGGCATTGACCAGACCGGCATAAGTAACCGCGGCGGTGCCCTGCTGGTCGTCATGCCAGACCGGGACATCTAACTCGGCGCGCAGTGTGTCGAGAATCCGGAAGCATTTGGGCTGGGCGATGTCTTCGAGGTTAAATCCACCGAAAGAGGGTTCAAGCAGTTTTGCAGTGCGGATGAATTCGTCCGGGTCTTTGGTGCGGAGCGCAATCGGGACAGCATCGACCCCGCCAAGGTATTTAAAGAGGAGCGCCTTGCCTTCCATTACCGGCATTGACGCTTCGGGTCCAATATCACCGAGACCCAGGACTCTTGTGCCGTCGGTCAGAACGCAGATGGTATTTGCCCGGTTGGTGTGGATGAACGATTGGTTGACATCTTGCTGGATAGCTTTGCAGGGTGCAGCAACGCCCGGAGTATACCAGATGGCAAAGTCGTTGAAGTCGCGGACACAGCATTTGGGGACAATCTGGATTTTACCGCGATAGAATGGATGTAACTTCATCGCATCTTCCGCCGGCTTTTTGGCTTTAGCGATTAGACTTTCGATTTCGGCCGGCGACAGTTTTTTCATCTTACAACTCCTTTCTGTTTAATTGGTCGGTTTTAACCGCGGGCTTGGCGGTTTCAAAAACACGAAAACGATGATGGCAGCAAGCAGGCAGAGCGATGCGGTGACGATAAACGCGGCATTGTAGTTGCCGGTAAGCTCTTTCATCCGCGGGGCAAAGATATTGGACAGTAAACCGCCCACACCATAAGCGGTGAAAACCAAACCATAGTTGATTCCGGAATATTTTGTCCCATAGTAGTCGGCGGTGACCGCCGGGTAGATTGCGAGGTAGCCGCCGAAACTTGAGCCGACCAGAGCAATTCCGAGCCAGAAAATTACCGGTACCGCAGGAATCAAGAAGTAGCCGATGATGGCGATGGTATTGATGAGAAACATCAACGATAAGGCTCGGGTTCTGCCGATACTATCAGACACCCGTCCCCAGAAGATTCTTCCGAGGGTGTTAAAAATTGCAAGGACGCTGACACCGATGGCAGCGGTCTCTTTACTAAAACGAGCCATCTCCTGGGCAATGGGAGAAGTTTGACCGATAATCATCAATCCGGCAGCGCACCCGGCAAAATAGGTAAGCCAGATAAGCCAGAACTGGCCTGTTTTCATCATCTGACCGGCAGAGAAGTCGGTAATTTGCTGAGTTCGGGTTGCGGTTTGAGGATTCCAGCCCGCAGGACGATAACCAGCAGGCGGATTTCTCAAAATCAGGGCACCGATAAAGATTAATACAAAATAGGCGATGCCCAGATAGCGAAAGGTTAGAAATGGTCCGATGTTGTCAATCATTGCCCGGGCAAGTGGTCCGACAATCAGTGCTCCGGCACCAAAGCCAGCAACCGCCAGACCGGTTATTAACCCTCTTTTGTCCGGAAACCATTTGACACCGGCAGAAATGGGACAGACATAGGCAAAACCGATACCGATACCAGAAACGACGCCGTAGGCAATGATGAGCATTAAGATGTTCTGGGCAAAACTTGCCAGAATCATACCGGCGGCGAGCAAAACGCCACCAATGATAGCAACAATCATTGGACCAAACTTGTCCTGAAGGCGGCCACCGATAACCGTTGCCAGAGCAAAGAAGATAAGAACAAACGAAAAGGGAAGGGAAGCCTGGGTTGCGGTAATGTTTAAACCGGTTTCAAGCGGTTTGCGAAAAACACTCCAGGCGTAGATTGCACCAAGGCAGAGTTGAATCAGGATTGCACCAACCACGATAAACCAGCGATTGAAAGGCTTACTTTCACTCACGAACAACCTCCTTTTGAATTTTGGTTGAAATCGGACCGGGGCGTCTGGTTCTCAGACGCCCCGGTTTCGGTGTTACTCATCTAAGGTTGAGATATCGCCAATCGGCTTGCCCAGAGCCTCGGCTTTAAGCAGTCGGCGCATTATTTTACCCGAACGGGTCTTGGGCAGTTTGTCCCGGAATTCAATAGATTCGGGCCGGGCGATTGGTCCGATTTCCTGCGCAACCCACTTTTTCAGTTCTTCAACAAGGGCATCGCTGGGCTGGAACCCAACCTTGAGGGTTACATATGCTTTCGGAACATCGCCTTTGATTTCGTCCGGGATACCGATGACCGCGGCTTCGGCAACCGCAGGATGGGCAACGAGTGCCGACTCAATTTCAGCGGTGCCGAGTCGGTGTCCGGCAACATTGAGCACCTCATCGGCGCGGCCCCGGAACCAGAAGTACCCATTTTCATCCCTGGTACAGGAGTCACCGGTGAGGTATTTGCCTTTGAACCGTGACCAGTAGGATTGGACATAACGGTCCGGGTCTTTGTAAAGGGTGCGAAGCATTGAGGGCCAGGGTCGAAGGATGACCGCAAAGCCATTTTCGTTAGGTTTAACCGGATTGCCATCCTGGTCCACAACATCCGCGGAATATCCTGGCAACGGTTTTGTTGCTGAACCGGGTTTCAACGGAGTAATGGGTAGAGGTGAAATCACAAATGCGCCGGTTTCGGTTTGCCACCAGGTGTCCATAATCTGCAGTCTGTCACCGCCGATGTTTTTGCGGTACCAGCGCCACGCTTCGGGGTTGATTGGTTCGCCGACCGAACCGAGCAGCCGTAAGGAGGAGAGGTTATGTTTTGCCGGGTACTCTTCACCAAAGCGCATAAACATTCGGATGGCGGTTGGTGATGTGTAAAGAATTGTCACCTTTTCCTTCTCAATGATTGACCACCAGCGGTCCGGTGCCGGATAATCGGGCGCGCCTTCGTAGAGAACAGAGGTGGCTCCCAACATCAGCGGTGCATACACGATGTAAGAGTGGCCCGTGACCCAGCCGATGTCAGCGGCACACCAGTAGATGTCATTGGGTTTAATGTCAAATACAAATTTCAATGTGGTGTAGGTGCCAACCGCATAACCGCCATGGACATGAACAACACCTTTGGGTTTACCGGTTGTACCTGAGGTGTACAGGATATAAAGCATATCCTCGGCATCGAGTGGTTCGGTTGCACACTCGTCCGACTCCTTTTCGGTGATTTCGTGCCACCAGAGGTCGCGGCCCGGTTTCATATCAACCGGATTGCCGGCGCGCTTAAATACGATGCAGTGTTCAATGGAAGGCGATTCCGCGAGTGCCGGGTCAGCGTTTGCCTTCAGGGTGACAAGTTTGCCCCGGCGATAACCACCATCGGCAGTTATCAAAATCTTCGCCTCAGCGTCTTGAATCCGGTCGCGCAGCGATGCCGACGAAAATCCGGAGAAAACTACGGAGTGAATTGCGCCGATTTTAGCACAGGCGAGCATTGCCACGGGTAACTGGGGAATCATCGGCATAAATATTGTGACCCGGTCACCTTTTTTCACGCCAAGACGCTTCAGGGCGTTTGCCAGTTTGTTAACCTCTTTATAAAGCTGGGCATAAGTCCACTTTTCCACCTCCCCGGGTTCGGTGTGATAGATGTAGGCGATTTTGTCTTTGACCGCGGTCTTCATATGCCGGTCAATACAGTTACTGGCGATGTTGAATTTGCCACCGATAAACCACTTATAGAAAGGTGCTTGAGACTCATCGAGAACCTTTTCCCAGGGTTTAAACCATTCCAGTTCCTTTGCCATTTCGCCCCAGTACCATTCAAGGTCGCGCGCCCGTTCCAGGAGTTCGTCGAGCGTTTTGATACCGTGCTTCTTCATAAACGCCATCACATTGGAGTTCTCCACCAACTCCTTTGGTGGTTCATAAAAGTTCGGTTCAGCTGCCATTTATCCTCCTTTGATTTTTTTAATTAAATTCTTCTTATAAACGGATTTGTAGTATAGGGTGTAATTAAGTCAGTGTCAAGCGAAGATGCTGGAAAGGGCAAGATATCTTTATCAGGGTGTGACAAGGGTAGCGCTGGAACAATGATTTAAAACCGGCGCTCTTCTTTATCTAACTATCATCACCCGCTTTGTTTCGGATGACCCGGCAGTGTGGATAAAATAGACGCCGGGTGCGAGGTGCCGGACATCGTTCGTACCCGGTACAAGTTCAAGTACCCTGCGGCCCGACACATTTACGAGAACCCAGGACGCATCGCGCCTGCTATTCGGTGCTTCAGGCACGGTCAGGACACCGTCCACAATCGTTGCCCGGGCTGGAGAGCGTCCCAATTCTCCACCGGTCTCTTCTTTTATCCCGGCGAGTAAACTTTTGTAAATTTGCAGTCCGCAGGTGCCAGCCGCGAAGTAGACATAAGGCGGTGAAAGAACAAGTTCATAAGGACAGTTGGGGGACAAATAGTTGTAACCCGCCAGCACCGGATTTGCCGGCTCGGTTATATCAAGGATTATAAAACCGCACAGGTCGGTAAAATAAACAAAATGCCGTTCAACCGCTACTCCCCAGGAACAGCCGCGAAAACCCGGATGACGGGCAAGTTCTCGCGGTGCGGCAGGGTTTGCCGCATTGACAATCAACAGCCCACCTTCCCGATAACTGGTCAAAAACACCAGCGAATCTTTTAATGCTACTTGAACCGGGTGGTTGGCAGGAGAAAGTGCACCAACCTGATAAGGCTGGGACGGGTTTTTGATATTGATGATGCGCAATCCAAAGCCCTCATCCGCAACATAGGCGAGTGACTCCTGAACTGCGACAGCCCGGGCATAATTGCTCGGGCAGAAGCCAACTTCATAAGGGTTGCTGGGGTCAGAAATGCTGATAATTCTCACTCCAAAGTTTCCAGCAGCAACATAGGCATAGCTATCACGAACCGCAATTCCCGCCATCGAACCCGATAACAACTGCCAGAAACCAACCTGCCGCGGGTTTGCCGGGTCTTTGATATTCAAAACGATTAATCCGGCTGTATAGTCACCAAGATAAGCGAAGGTATCCTGAACGGCAATGGCACCTATCCCATCAGCGATAGCAGGAAAGAAAGCAAGTTCATCGGGGTTTGCCGGGTTAGAAACATCAAGGATACGCAGCCCTAAGTCCCAGTCACCAAGAAATGCATAATTGTTCTGAATTGCTAAACTCGTTGCCCAGCCCGACAACTGGTAACAGCCGATTTCATACGGCGCCACGCGGTTTTTAATATTGACAATCCATAAGCCGGGATTGGCATTTCCCCGGGCGATAAAGGCAACAGTATCAAGGAGGCTGATGTCTCCAGTTAAAAGTACCGGAAGTCCTGGTGCGCGGAGCCGGGTAACGAAAAAAGGGTTGCGTGGATTTGACACATTTATCACAATCAATCCGGCGGTGTCGTGGACGATATAAGCAAATGAATCGGCAACCGCCAGTGCACCTTCAAGCACGCTGGGGCAGAATCCAATTTCCCGGGGTTGGCTTGGTTCAGAAATGTCAACGATTCTCAGACCGCGGGTTGTGGAACAGTAGACGAGATCGTCTTTAACCACCATCCCATAGATGTACAAACTGTCCCAGGAGCCCACCTCAAACGGGTTTGCCGGATTTCGGATATTAAGAATGCGGAAACCGGTATCCGGTTCATTAACCTTGACGATGGCGAATGAATCAACCGTCTCAATTTGCACTATGTCCGCACCGCTCCAGGAACCGATTTCGACCGGGTTTGCTGGGTTCTGGATGTCGTAGATTTTGAGGGTGCTGGGTGTGGGCCAGGGCTGAACACCCAGATAGAGATAATGGTCCTGGACTTTTAGTGCTGAAGGCCGAGAAGGAATGGCACACAGTTTTAGCGGTTGGCGCAAGTTGCTAACATCCCAGACCTCTGTTCCATAACAAACACCGCCGTAGATAAGAAATAAAATATTGTTATGGAAGTCAACAGTAACACCACCACCCCTTGTTCTTATATCACTCAGTTTTATCGGTCTTGCCGGGTTGCTTACATCAAGCAGTAAAACCCCGCCCCCGGAGGTAACATAGGCTATACGCCGCGCCGGGTCAACCGTAATTGCAGTTCCATAACCAAAGGGCCAGTTGCCGACAAACCGCGTATTAAAAGAGTCGGGTGGGTAAAATGATAGAGGTTGCTGCCGGTCATAATAACGGTTATTCCACCAACTGGGCGACGATAAGCTGCCGGTACCCCCAAAAGTGGTGAGCAAAATTAAGAAGATTAATTCGCTCATCCAGTAATTCGGAATCTTTTAGAACCTAATCTGACAGCCGCTATTTGTACTATCGTAAGGAGGCGACCATTTGTGACGACTGAGTTGTGTCCATTTATAACTCTCATCCAAAGGGTAACAGAAATTCGCGGTACATATCACATAATGATAAGGCAGCTGGGGAACGTGCATTTTAACCCAGGGTCGCACCGCAACTTCAACATTATTACGCAGTGTCCGTCCCATTACCATTATTATTGTATCGGTAGAAACAGAGCGTGTCCAGCCGCCACAAACTACAATCTTACCGATTTGCTCACCTCTATCTATTGCTCCTTGTAGTGGTCCTCTCAGAGTATCTATAAATGAGCCAAAGCGTTCGCCGCCAGGTGGGTCAGTTACATCGGCGTTTGCCTTTGCTTCGGTTGGAGTTGGATAACCTAAGGAGTGAAGCTCTTCTATTGTCGTGGGTGAAAAACCTGCTAACGGTTCATCCAACGAGACGGAGGTTTCAACAATCAACGCCGCTTGAACAAAAGCCGAATCATCGAGAGTTGCGATGTAAAGATATCCGTTGGTCCCAAACGAAAAGTTAAGAAATGCCGCACAAAGTATCATCCAGCACATATTTGCTTTTTTGGTTTGGGTGTCTACACGCATCTTTACTCCTTTCACCGCCGGGTTGCTATTCCGGCTGCGGGCTAATTATAATAAACTCTCTCTCTTGTCAAGCAGAAATGTTGTATTGTGCCATTGGGCGCTTTTTAATGTGATTTCAGGATAATGTCCCCTAACTAACCAAATTACCGTATCTTAATGGCGGTATAGGGTCATAAGTGTGATAACTCAGGGTAGTAATCAAAAATGGTTCTATTTACCGTAAGTTATGTTAACCCATTTTAAATTAACAAATTAGCATTGCAGGTGGTTGTTAATATCCATCTGGAAACTGTCTGAGATAGGCGGGGATAAGGGTTCAGGGCTTCACTCTCGAAACCGGTCTGTATCTGAGTCGGGGAACGGTTCTGGGAGCGGTTCCCGGAGTGGTTTCGGAGGCTCCTGTGAGACGAGTTTATGAACTCTTTGCTAAGTGAGTCCTGAAATAGTTTGCCCTATCAGTAACCGAATCCTTTTAAGGGTAAAATTCCCGGATGGTAGTTACAATGTGTTGACAAGGCGACCGCTTTTGGATAATACAAATATATACACACTAAATAGATAAGGAGGCGTTATATGCCGGTTTACGAGTACAGTTGTGATGATTGCGGTCATAAGTTTGACATTGTCGCCACGCTGGCAGAGAAGGAGGCAGGTCTGACACCGGTTTGCCCTAATTGTGGGGGAAGAAAGGTGCACCAGGTTTTTGGCCGGTTTACCGTTGTTGGGGGTTCAAAAGGTGAAGTGGATTTTGATGAAGGGATTGATGAGGATATCGGGGATAATGAAGAGTTGGGCGAGGATATGGGCGGTCTGGATGAGGATTTTGGTGATGAGGATAATCTGGATGAGAATGATGAGTTTAATATCGATTAGTCCCTAAAAGGAGGAAAGATGTTCTGGTATGACTGGATGGCGTTAGGGATTGTTTTAGGAGTGGCGATAATCCAGACAATACGGACAAGTAAAGCCGGGGGAATGGGTTTGACTCTTTTTGAGTTAGGAGGGTTGGTTGTGGCGGCGGTTGGCGCGGTTAATCTTTCGGGTTCGCTTGCCGAAATAGTCGGGATTCAGCGCCTTGTGATGCTGGTAATTCTTTTTATTGTGTTTGCGGTAATTGGATTTGTTGTTGCCCGGTGGCTTTTCGGTTTGACCGGCTGGAGTTTTGAGTCGTTAGACGGTTTCTTCGGATTTGTCTGGGGTTTTGGCGCCGGTGTTGTAATCGCCCATATGGTACTGAGATTGATTATTGAATCCCAGGGTCCTAATGGTGCGGTGGCAGAGAATCTGGTCAACGCGCCGATTGCCCGGGAGGTGTATTATTTCAAAACCTGGAATGCGCTGTTGAACTTACTATTTAAGGCGAAATTGGGTCCTGATTTTAATCCGGATGTTAACTGAAGGGTATTCCGACAATTCAGGGTTGACTGAAAATCGCACTTTTCATAGAATCAGAATGTGATAGAAATTTATACCGGCGATGGAAAAGGGAAAACGACCGCGGCGTTTGGGCTGGCTTTGCGAGCCGCCGGTCATAACTGGCGGGTTTTAATTGTCCAGTTTATGAAGGGTGACCCGGAATATGGTGAAGTTAAGGCGGTAAAGTTTGTTCCCGGGATTGAACTGCACCAGTTTGGGTTGAAGACTTTTGTTAAAAGGGGAAGTCCGGATGAGGAGGATGTCCGGCTGGCGCAAAAGGGGCTGGAGTTTGCCAAGGAGGCGATAAAGGGAAAAAAGTACCAGATGGTGATTCTGGATGAGGTCAATGTGGCGATTGATTATGGTTTGCTTTCTTTGAGCGATGTGTTACAGCTAATCAAGGATTGCCCCCGGGAGGTGGAGCTGGTTTTGACCGGCAGGAATGCCCAGCCCGAGTTAATTGCGGTCGCCGATCTGGTAAGTGAGGTGCGCGAAATTAAGCATCCGTTTCAAAAAGGGGTTGTAAATCGTGTCGGTATCGACCATTGATGAGTTGTTAACCCGTTTTCGCAATGGCGACCGCCGTGCCTGTGGCCAGATAATTTCGCTGGTGGAAAACAATTTTCCTGAAGGGACTTTGCTCCTCAATGAACTTTATCCTTTGATGGGCAAGGCGTATCGGATTGGTGTTACCGGTCCTCCTGGTGCGGGCAAGAGCACACTGGTGGAGAAACTGGCTCAGGCGTTTCGGAATGCCGGGAAAACTGTTGGTATCGTTGCCGTGGACCCGAGTTCGCCTTTTTCGGGCGGTGCAGTGCTTGGGGACCGGGTGCGTATGAGCGGACTTTTTACCGACCCTGGAGTATACATTCGTTCGATGGCAACGCGGGGGAGTTTAGGCGGATTGGCGACCAAGACCAAAGAGGTGTGTGATGTGCTGGATGCGTTCGGGAAGAATTACATCATAATCGAGACCGTGGGTGTGGGACAGATGGAGCTGGATATCGCTGAGGCGGCAGATTCGACGATTGTGGTGCTGGTGCCGGAGTCGGGTGATGCGATTCAGACTTTGAAGGCGGGTTTGATGGAGATTGGTGAAATTTACTGTGTGAATAAGGGTGACCGGGAAGGTGCGGACCGAATGGTTCTTGAGATAAGGGCGATGCTTGAGATGCGGGCGAAGAACGATGGATGGTTTCCCCCGGTCATCAAAACGGTGGCGACAACCGGTGCGGGTGTTGATGAGCTTTTACAGCAGGTTGTCGCACACCGGCAACACCAGGAGAAGACGGCACAGCTTACTTTACGGCGCCGCCAGGCGCTGCGGCTGGAGATTGAACGAATCGTGGAAGAGAGGTTGCGCCAGGAGTTTTTCTCCAAGCCGGAATTGGGTAGTTTTATTGAACAACTTCTGATTGAGGTTGAGAGCCGCAGGATTTCTCCTTATCAAGCCGCCGCGCTGATCTGGGAAAAGGTGATAAAGCGATGATTCGGGAGGGGGAGAAGTGGTAAACAGTTGCAGACTGAGCACTAATTTTTTATCCCGACCGGACAGTGAATGTTTAACGGCATTTTTAGCATCTGGAGAAGGGAGGTGTAATGGCGCAGGATGATTTGGAAAAGATAAGAGAAGAAAAGGAGCGCTGGGAGAGTTGTGTTGATAAAGGTGACCCGAACCGGTTTTTGACCGTATCGGGTTTGCCCGTTGATATCATTTATACACCGGCGGATATAAAGGAGCTGAATTATTTAGAGGACCTCGGTTTTCCAGGCGAATATCCGTTCACGCGCGGTATCAGGCGGAATATGTACCGGGGCCGGTTATGGACGATGCGGCAGTTTTCCGGGTTTGGAACCGCGCGTCAGACCAATGCCCGATACAAGTTTCTTCTGGCACACGGTGAAACCGGGCTTTCGGTCGCGTTTGACTTTCCGACACTCTATGGCCGGGATTCTGATGACCCGATGGCACATGGCGAGGTGGGAAAATGCGGAGTTGCCATTTCTTCGCTCGAAGATATGGAGACGCTGTTTGACGGTATTCCGCTGGGTGAGGTTTCGACTTCGATGACGATTAACGGTCCGGCAGCGGTACTCTGGGCGTTTTATATCGTTGCAGCAGAAAAACAGGGGGTGCCGAGCGAGAAGCTGCGCGGGACAATTCAGAATGACATACTCAAGGAGTACATTGCCCAGAAATCCTGGCTTTTCCCGCCCGAGCCCAGTCTGCGCATCATCACCGATATCATGGCATTTGGCGCGGAGCGGGTACCGAAATGGAACACGATTTCAATCTCCGGTTATCACATTCGGGAGGCGGGTTCCACCGCGGTGCAGGAACTGGCGTTTACCCTGAAAGACGGGATGACCTATGTGGAGGCGGGTATCAAAGCCGGACTGGATGTTGATTCGTTTGCACCCCGGCTTTCCTTCTTCTTTAACTCCCATCTTGACTTCTTTGAGGAGATTGCGAAATTCCGTGCGGCGCGGCGCATCTGGGCAAGGGAGATGCGCGAGACCTTCAAAGCGAAAAAACCCGAATCGTGGCTTTTACGGTTCCACACCCAGACCGCCGGTTGCACCCTGACGGCGCAGCAACCGGAGAACAACATTGTGCGCACCGCGTTTCAGGCGCTGGCAGCGGTGCTGGGCGGGACGCAGAGTTTGCATACCAATTCGATGGATGAAACCTGGGCGCTGCCAACCGAAAAGGCGGTTTTGATTGCCCTCCGGACCCAGCAGATTATTGCCGAGGAGACCGGGGTTGTGAATGTGATTGACCCGCTGGGTGGTTCTTACTATGTTGAGCACCTGACCAATGAAATGGAACGTCAGGCTTACGAGTATTTTGAGAAGATTGATGCGTTAGGTGGTATGGTTAAGGCGATTGAGCACGGTTTTCCCCAGCGTGAGATTGCCGAAGCCGCTTACCGCTACCAGAAGGCGGTTGACGAAAAAATCAGAACGGTGGTTGGGGTCAACAAGTATGTGCTGGAAGGAGAAAAACTGGAAATCCCAATTCTCAAGATTGAACCTGAGGTGGAAAAGGAGCAGTGCGAACGGTTAGCCCGGTTACGCCAGCGCCGGGATAACGCCCGGGTACAGAGGGCACTTAAGGACTTAAAGGACGCCTGCGCCGGTAAGGACAATGTGATGTACCCGATTCTGGAGGCGGTGCGGGCTTATGCAACATTAGGAGAAATCTGTGGAGCGATGAAGGAAATATTTGGTACTTATAAGGAACCGCCGATGTTTTAGGAGGTGAAATGGCAAAAAAACTGAGAATTCTTATTGCAAAACCCGGACTGGATGGTCATGACCGGGGTGCAAAGGTGGTGGCACGGGCACTCCGGGACGCCGGTTTTGAGGTCATATACACCGGTTTACACCAGACACCGGAAATGATTGCCGAAGCGGCGATTCAAGAGGATGTTGATGCGGTGGGGCTTTCGATTCTTTCCGGCGCCCATATGACGCTTTTTCCAGAGGTGATGCGGTTGTTAAAAGAGAAGGGTGGTGAGGACATACTGGTATTCGGCGGCGGGATAATACCGCAGGAGGATATGGAACAACTTTACCGGATGGGTTGTGGTAGGCTTTTTGGTCCGGGTACACCAACCCAGGAGATTGTTGATTACTTAAAAGAGAAATTTCCCGACCGGGTTTAGAAGGGGAACCGTACAAATTAAAGGGCTGGAAGCGGAAAAGCGCGCGGGACCGGAGAGACCCAAACCGGTTGTGCGCAGTTCAATTTTATTGACAGTCCGACGCCGGTAGTTAGTCTTGATGGTATGAGGATACTAACACTGGTCATTACCGGGCTGGTTTTGTTTGTTGGCTGTCGCCGGCAGCGTTTAGATTTCTTTCCGCTGGTGCCGGGTGCGGTGCGCATTATGAAGGTTTATGAACATAAGGTTGTGGGCAAGGATACGACAATGAATAATGAGGTGCGGGTTACCGAGGTTGTGCGGGGAATCAAGGATGTGCCCCAATTGGGTAAAGTTTGGGTGGTGGAAGCGCCGCTTGATTCCGGCAAGAAAACGGTCTATTTTTATGACCGCCAGGGCGATACGATATTCAAAATTGTGCCGGGTCGCGGTGGAAAACCGGAGCGGATTTTATACCTGCGGCAGCCTTTAAAGGTGGGCGACCGCTGGTATGATAGTGAAGCCGAAAGGGAGTTGACTGAGGTCGTGGCGCTTGACTCCGTAGATGTTCCAGCCGGCAGGTTTCAGAACTGTTATAAACTGGAGACGAAAAGCAATAAGGTGGATTTTCGACAAACGCTCTGGCTTTTACCCGGATTGGGCACGGTGAAGCGGGAGAAGGTTCAGCGCTGGCGTCGGGGCGATACAATGTATGAGTTGTTTCAGCGTGAGGAGCTGGTTGAATACCAGATTTTGAAAAAGAACCGGCAGTGAAGTGGTGCCCAAGGGAGTGGTGGTATTTAGTTGCTCCGGCGCTGCTGGCGGTGCTGGTGTACTTACCAACAGTCCGATATCAATTTGTCTGGGATGATGTCAACTTAGTAGTCTATAGCAAAAGCGGTCTCTTTACATCGTTCGGTCAAAGTTTCTGGCACGACAGCAAAACCCATCTGGGCGAAGACCCTTATTACCGACCCTGGGTTAATTTCACCCTTAAATTAGAACGGCAACTTTTTGGTCTTAAGCCGGGATGGTTTCATTTGAGTAATGTGTTGCTTCACGGTGCTGTTACTTTTCTGGTTGCGTTGCTCTTTTTCTGGCTGGTGAAGTCAAGTTTGCTTGCCGGCGTTGCCGGTTTTTTCTTCGGTCTTCATCCGCTATTTGTTGATAGCGTCGCCTATATCAGTGGCCGAACCGATTTGTGGGCGAGTTTCGGGGTGGTTATTGCTGCGCTTGCCGGATATCGTTATTTAGAAAAAGTTGACGGGAAAGCGCTGTTGCTGGCAGCGGTTGGTTTTGCAATTGCGGTGTTTTCAAAAGAGAATGCGGTTTTGTTTATCGCGGTTGCCGGATTGGGAGTTGTGACTCACTCAGTTCGGAAAAGGGCACGGTGGTGGTTGTTGATAACGCTGGCAGGGGTACTGGTGATTTATTTTGGGGCAAGGTTTTTTGTTCTGAAAAGTTTTTTAGGGGTGCGTGCTCCGGCGAATTTGAGTTCAATAGGTTTGTTCACCCTGAACAGTTTTGGTCGTCAGTTGACCTTTTTCCTATTTCCATTTCGCACGCCGCTGTTTTGGGGACAGTTTACGCCAGGCAACCGGCTCGTTGTGACCGGTATTTTGGGGCTGGGCTGGTTATTGGTGCCGCTCGTGGTAAGAAAAATAAAATTTTCCCGTTTGTTGTTTTTAGCATGGCTATGGGTGACCGTAACACTTCTGCCATTCGCCTGGAGCATTCAATTTGGGCCCACCGGAAGGCTGCTCTATCTACCGGGAATCGGAATGGCATTGTTTCTAACAATTGTGCTGGAAAATTTTCGGGAAACAAAACCGAAACTGGGGCGAATTTTAACCGGGCTGGTGTTACTGTGGTGCGTTGCCGGATTGCCGGTGCTGTTCAAACGGTTGAGTTATTGGCGGGACGAATTTCCGTTGTTTTTTAGGATGGTTGAAGAGATGCCAGGGTATGCGCCCGGATATTACAATCTCGGGACCGCAATGCTTGCTAAAGGCGACACAAGCAGCGCAATTTCCTTTTTCAGTCGGGCGGTGGTACTTGATTCTGAAGCGGTGGGTGCGGCGCTAAATCTCGGGGCATTATTGCAAAAAGGGGGTCGATTTAATGAGGCGGAGGAGTTGTACCGGCAAATTATCCGGCGCAGACCGGATTACGCTCCCGCTTATGTGAACCTCGGGCTACTACTTTACCGGGAAGGAAAAATCAGGCAGGCGATTGGCATGCTAAAAGATGCCTGTGCGCTGGCACCTGATGATGGGGTGGCATTTTACAACCTATCACAGCTTTACTGGATTAACAAACAGGCCGATTCCGCGCTTTGGGCAATTGAATCTGCCTGCCAATTAATGCCGGAGAACCAGCGATTTCGGGAATTCTGGCGGAAAATAAGCCGATGATGTTTTCTTGACTTTGCCGGTATCGGGAATAGAATTTACTAAATTATAATGGTAGTGGTTTTCTTGAAGGGAATGGAAGAAAAATGATTTCCAGCCGGAAAGCAAAAGCGATTGGACTTTTCTCCGGTAGCCTTGACTCAATCCTGGCAACAAAATTGATTACCGAGCAGGGGGTTAATGTTGTTGCCCTTCATTTTCAGGTGCCGTTTGCCGTGCCCGGTCGATTTCCAAATGCAGAGCAGTTACAATCACTGGCAGATTTGCTCGGGGTAAGTTTGGTTTCAGTTGAGGTCGGAGCAGATTATCTTGATATTGTACGCGCTCCCCAGTTTGGTTATACCCGAAATCTGGCGCCCTGTGTTGACTGCCGGGCTTATATGTTAAAAAAGGCAAAAGAGTTGATGGAGGAGATTAAAGCCGATTTTGTTTTTACCGGTGAGGTTCTGGGACAACAGCCCTTTTCGCAAAATAAAAGGTCGCTGAAGATTCTGGAGAAAACTACCGGGTTAAACGGGAGAGTTTTGCGTCCGCTTTCGGCAAAGATTCTTGACCCAACAATTCCGGAGTTGACCGGACTGGTGCGGCGCGAACGTTTTTTCGATTTTCACGGACAAAAAAGGCGAAGGCAGATAAGGCTGGCACGGGCGTTCGGCATTGTTGATTACCCGATTCCCGGGGGCGGCTGCCTTTTGACCGACAGTAATTTTGCCGCGCGCTGTCGGGATGCGATTGAACATAACGAGTTGACCTTACCGGAAGTCAAGTTGCTGCGTTACGGTCGACATTTCCGGTTGCCGAGCGGAGCGAAGGTGATTGTCGGGCGCAATGAAAAAGAAAATGGTGTTTTAGAGCAGCTGGCATTGGAACAGGAGATGGTCGTTTGTAAAATGGTAGATGTGATGGGTCCAGTTGCTTTGTATCGGGCGAAGAAGAAAACTAAAAAGGATGCCGAAATAGTGGCACGAATTTGTGCTCGTTATTCAGACGCCACCAATGGGCAGACCGTAAAGATAAAATTCGGGGACCGGGAACTTGGCGTCAAGGCATTAAAGGATGAAGAACTGGGGGAGTGGCGAATTGTCTGGGACCATGACAGGGCACCGGTAGAAGAACCGCTGGTAAAAAGGAGTATAAATGAATCAAGAGACAAAGGATAAAATTAAGAAAGTGATTGAGGAAAAGGTGCGACCCAACCTCAGAATGGACGGCGGCGATATTGAGTTGGTCGAGGTTACAGAAGATGGGGTGGTAAAAGTTCGTCTCAAGGGCGCCTGTGCGCACTGTCCTTTTTCCAGTATGACGGTTGCGGGGAGTGTTGAACAGACAATTAAGGAGATTGTTCCCGAGGTTGTGCGAATCGAGCCGGTGATTTAAGCCCGCGGCAAGGGGTAATTTTTTAGGGGTAAGGTAACCCTTCAAGAAAATTCTGCCGGTAGGCAAGGCTGTAAGGGATGAGATAAGCGGCGGTAGAGTAAAAGCCAACACGCCGGGGCCGACGGATAAATCGGTCAATCAGGGCGCTGAGGGCGTAGAATCGGTTTTTTACCCAGGCCGGGTCTTCTGGTTTAAGCAGCGGATGATAGGTTAAGGGAACGAGATGTTTTTTTCCATCGGGACCGTCGGTTGTAAATCTCACTTCGACAAAATCGAGGTCAATTCGCGAGAGTAAGGTGGCGATTGCGTTGAACTTCTTTTCATCGATTGTTAGAGTAAGTCTGACACCAACGAGTATCCGTCGGGACTGCAGGAATTTTACACGATGATAAAGCTGTTTCGTCAATTTTGGGGAAACAAGGGCGGCTTTAAGACGGGCGGTAAGGAAGGTGTCATTTAAATATATTATTTTCGTCCCGGCTTTCGCGAGCAGGCGGATAAAATCGGGATACCGGAACAGGGTGTCACCGGCATTAACCGACCAATGGCGGCGATAGTTCCAGAGGATTTTAAACAGGTCATAGTAGTATTCAGGGAAACGGGTGATGTCTTCGTCCAGAAGGTGGATTTGTTTCCCGGGTAGTGATAGGATTTCACCAATAACTTCATCTTTACGGCGCAATCGGGTGTTTTCCCGGTAATAGAGGTATTCAGGACAAAGGTGACGGAGCGATTCGGGACAGGCACAGCCCCGTACAAATTGGGCTGTCTGGTAGAGGGTGTTCATAACCGGCCTTTTGCCTAAGCCATATTTCGGGACGACATAATTGGGCTGAAAAGGGGCTTGATATAATGGTTTTAGCTGGTGGTGTAGTGCATCAGTTCGAATTTCAGCGAATACCGAGGTGATATCGCCTATTACCCGGTTGGTTACCCAAGGAGGAGGATTTGTGCCCCAGGCGGTTACGGCGGGACCGAAAAGTATTACCGGCTGTTTGACACGGGCGAACTCTTCTACCATCCAGCGGGCAGTTTCTTCCTGCCCGAAGTTGCACCGGGCGAGAACAAGGTCAAAGTCAGGAGAGGCTTCAATTTTCTCTACCCGTTCATCAAGGTAGATAAACTGGTCTGAGACACACAGCGAGGCAAGACGGCTGATTTCTATGTCCGGGCGGAGGAATAACCAGGCACCCTTAGGTGGATAACCCGGGACAAATCGTTGCGCTTCATCAGCCAGCGCAACTGCAAGGATTTTCACTTTTTGATAATCCTCAGCAGGTCGTTAAAAATTGTGAATGCGATGAGGAGTCCGATGAGGAGCCAGCCGATATTTGATGCCCAGGTGAGTTCTCTGTCCGACAGACGGCGACGCCGAATGCCGCCGATGAGGTCAAGTACAATTCGACCGCCATCGAGCACCGGAATCGGTAGCATATTTACAACAAACAGGTTGATGGAAAGTAATGCCCAAAGGGCAAGAAAGTATTCTGAACCCCACGAGGCCCCTTCATAGGCGATTTTGGCAACCATAATCGGTCCGCCGATGGCACGGGTTGAAATTTTGCGGGTGATAACTTTATAGATTATCACAAAGGTCTGTACGGTGATGTAACCGGTGCGGCGCAATGCCTCCCAGACGGCACGGGGAACAGAAAGGGAAATGCGTGGTAACATTACCCAGACACCGATCTGGCCAAACTTTTCTTCAGACATCTGGTCTTTTTCAATCGCGGGCGTAATCGTATCAGAAAAAATCTTGTCACCGCGCTGAAAGATTATCGAGATGGGCTTGCCGCCGTTGTTACGAACAATTTCGACAAAGTCGTTCCAGCGCTGGACATTTACACCGGCAACGGAGATTATTCGGTCACCGGGCTTCAACCCAATCTTCGCCGCCGGACTTCCAGACCGTACACGGTCGATTATTGGTGGCATAAACGGTTCGATATCAAGAGTTTCTGGAACCGGATAGGTGAATACCAATTGCTCGTTTTTCCGTCGTACCGTTAACGGTATTTCTTTGCCGGCGTTTGCCTGCAGGGTTTGTTCCAGTGCCTCAAAATTGGGAATCGTTTCGCCCGCGACCCTGACTATAGTATCACCGGGGAGTAGTCCAATCGCTTCAGCCCGAGAACCGGGAGTTGGGTCAATTACTGGAGGCAGATACTTAACGCCAAAGATTAAGTACAACGCAACCATCATTACAAAGCCTAAAATGAGATTAAAAAGTGG
Organism: candidate division WOR-3 bacterium; assembly: GCA_013177935.1. Taxonomy (NCBI): domain Bacteria; kingdom Pseudomonadati; phylum Caldifarciminota; species Caldifarciminota bacterium. Next base: position 52,574 of record JABLXZ010000001.1, read on the forward strand.
ACCAGCGGCAATGACCGCAATGCGGATGCCGAGCGGTTTCTGGCTGAAACCGCCCTCCTCGGGGTTTTCTTCTCCAATCATTTTGATGTAACCGCCCAGGGGAATAAGAGAGAGGCGGTATTCGGTTTCACCAAGTTTCTTTTTGAAAATAACCGGTCCGAACCCGACTGAGAATGACTCAACCGGGATGTGGGCAAGTTTGGCGACAATCAGATGGCCGAACTCGTGGAAGGTGATGAGGACACCAATAAATATGATGACCAGAATAATGGATGTTGCCATTTATTATCTGCTGCTCCTTTCGATTAGCGCCTGGCTGTAGTCAATAGCCCATTTTTCCGCTCGCCGTAGGGCAGCAAGCGTTAGACGGGTGTTTTGCTTTAATCGCATAAACTTTTTTAGAGTTTTCTTTATTATACCGGGAATTGAACCAAAGGCAATTTTATTAGCGAGAAAGGCATTGACCGCAATTTCGTTGGCGGCGTTGAGGACACAGGTTGCAGTCGGTCCGGCTGCCAGTGCCTCATAGGCAAGTTTAAGGCAGGGGAAACGACGAAAATCGGTGGGGAAGAAGTGGAGGCGCTGGATTTCTTCAAGTTGCAAGGGCTGGACCAGGGAAGGCAGCCGGTCTGGATAGGTGAGACAGTACTGAATCGGGAGTCGCATATCAGGATGGGAGAGCTGGGCAAGGAGCGAGCCGTCTTTAAATTCAACCAGTGAATGGACAATTGATTCAGGATGGACAAGAGTGGTTACCTGCTCCGGTTTGATACCGAAAAGGCGAACGGTTTCAATCACCTCTAATCCTTTGTTCATCAAGGTTGCGGAGTCAACAGTGATTTTTTTGCCCATCTTCCAAACGGGATGGCGCAGGACCGTTTCCAGCCGGGCATCACGGGGCGGGCCCTTTTGCCAGAAAGGTCCGCCTGAGGCGGTGAGGATAAGTCTGCGAACCGTTCCTACATCACGACCATTAAGGCATTGATGTAATGCCGCGAGTTCGGAGTCAATGGGTAGGATTTGAGCGTGGTATTTTCGTGCAATAGATGTGACCAGGTTGCCGTAACTGACAAGGATTTCTTTTGTTGCCAGGGCAACGGTTTTGCCCGCTTTCAGGGCGGTAATGACGGCATCGATTCCCGCCGTACCACTCATCGCCATCACGATGGTATCAACTTCATCCGAGCGGGCGATATGTGAAAGGGCATCGACGCCCGCCTGAATTTTACAACTTTTGCCTAATTTTAGCTGTGCCTGTTCTTTCGCTGCTGGGTCGGTGAGGACAACATATCGGGGCCGATAACGCTGGACCTGGTGGCAAATCTCCGGCACGGTCTGGTGGGCGGCGATGGCGACCAGTTGCAATTTATCAGGAAGATGCTCGATTACTTGCAGGGTGGCTTGGCCAATTGAACCGGTTGAACCAAACACAGCAACCCTTTTGGATTTCATAGCAGTGCCTGGCACAAGAACAGGTCTTCTTTCGTTGTGACCTTGATGTTCAAGGGCGAGCCAGGAAGCAGTCGGGGAGCGATGTTGAGATGTTCAACCAGCGCACAGTCATCGGTCGCAGTTAGATTTTTCGCCCGAGCATTAGCATAGGCACGGCGGATGATGTCCAGACGGAAAAACTGGGGTGTTTGAATCGCCACCAGCCCAGAACGGTCAATGGTCTGAATGATTTGATTGCTCGGGTTAACTTTCTTGATGGTGTCGTTTATCGGTACGCCAAAGGCGACCGCCGGGTAGCGGCGGCAAGTCTGAAACCCCTGGATTAGCATTTCGGACTTGAGTAACGGGCGGGCACCATCATGAATCGCGACATAACCTTTTTCGGGCAGGTTTAACAGACCATGTTCAACTGAATCCATTCGTTCTTTGCCACCGGCGACGACCCCAAGCAGTTTTTTGAACCGATAACGCTGCAGCAGGGTTTTTACCATCCCGAGTTTTGATTCGTTTGTTACAACAACATAACCGCTTACCGATGAGCAGAGTTCAAAAGGGCGGATACTGTAAAAAATCAGCGGTTTGTTTTTAATAAGAGCAAACTGCTTCAATCCACCGAATCGTTTTCCCTGACCGGCGGCAACGATGATACCCCAATTAGGTTGGTTGTTCGCCATTGTTAATGTAATCGGGCAGGTGACGCCGGGGCATTTGGCTAATGGTACAGATTAGAAGTAATTGACCTTCATCGCTTCACGCACCAGCGCCATTGTTTTTTCACCTTCCTCCCGGGCACGCTGGGTTCCTTTTAACAGGATGTCCCAGACCGTGTCCGGATGTTCTTCCATTTCACGGCGCCGGTGCTGGATTGGTTCTAAAAATTTGATGAGAAGTTCGGCAAGGCGCTTTTTGCAGGGGACACAGCCGATTTTACCCTGCCGGCAGAGTTCTTCAATATCAGGTGCCTCTTGTTTGTTAAATGTACTGTGATAGGCAAATACGACACAAACCTCGGGGTGGCCTTTGTCCTGAGGGTGAATTCGTGCCGGGTCGGTTACGGCCCGATTGACTTTCCGGGTAATCTCTTCAGGAGGGTCGGAGAGGTAAATCGCATTGCCCAAACTCTTTGACATCTTGGCGTTACCGTCGAGTCCGACAAGGCGGGGGTTCAAGATTGGCTCGGGTTCGATGAGGACCGGAGCGTAGATTGCGTTGAACTTGCGGACGATTTTACGGGTTAGTTCGATATGGGGTGCCTGGTCTTCGCCCACGGGGACAAGATGCGCACGACAGAAAGTAATGTCTGCCGCCTGACTTACCGGATAGCCCAAAAAGCCATAGGGCATGGATTCTTCAAAATTGTACTGGGTGGCTTCAGTTTTAATTGTCGGGTTGTGAAAAAGTTGCTGGACGGTAACAAGATTAGCATAGATAATTGTCAATTCGGCAATTGCTGGAACCATTGACTGAACAAAGATGGTCGCTTTGTTCGGGTCAACACCGCAGGCGATATTGTCCATTGCGACATTAAGGACATCTTCGCGTAATTTTTCCGGACGGTCAAAGTTGGTCGTCAGTGCCTGGATGTCGGCAATGATGATAAAGGTTTCATACTCATCCTGCAATTTGACCCGGTGGGCAACAGAACCAACATAATGACCGAGATGAAGTGGACCGGTGGGCCGGTCGCCTGTGAGAATGCGTTTTTTTTCCATTAATCCGATTATAAGAAATTAGATGTACTGGTCAAGCAAACGGTTGCCGTTTCCTTGGCTTGACATTAGACGAGAAACCGGTATAAGATTTACCATTGGCTGGCAAACAAATTTCGCACACCCAACGATGGGTTGGGTTGATTGTCTTTGGGGCGCTGGTTTTAAGATTGGTCGTGGCGGGATTTTACAAAAATCGACTTTCTCCGGGCGAAGCAGTAAAATACCCGGCTTCAGAATCGGAATATCTCCGCAAGGCATATATCGAAATCGGTGATTCCCAGCAGTATCAGGAGCTGGGAAGAAACCTGCGCAACAAACTTTTTTTCTCCTGGGATGGTAAAACCGCGGTGACTTTTCGGACGCCGGGTTATCCGATTTTTCTTGCCCTGATAAACAACAACTCGATTTTGCTCTTCGTGTTTCAGTCGTTGTTAGGTGCACTGACGGTCCTTTTTCTTTTCTTGTTGGGCGATTTCTGGTTTAGCAGGCGGGTTGGTATGCTCGCAGCAATGTTAATGGCTTTTGACCTGCCGGCGATTGCTCACACCGGGATGGTGATGAGTGAAACGCTGTTTGTGTTTCTTGTGGTTCTTTCCTGCTGGCTTTTTTCGGTCGCCCAGCGCAGACCAGTGGCGGTTTTATTGACGATTAGTGGTGTTGTTTTTGGACTGGCGGCACTCACCCGACCGGTTGCGCTTTTTGCCTGGGTGCCTTTTATGGCGGTACTGGCATTAAAAGGTCGCTGGAAGGGTGGGTTACTCTTTTTTCTTGGTTTTGTCGTAATTTGTGGCGGATGGATGGTCAGGAACTACTGTCATTACCAGCGGCTGGGCTTTAGCTCCATTGGCGGTTACAATTTGCTTTTCTACAATGCGGCAGCACTGGTTGCGGACCGCGAGGGGATACCATTTCAACAGGCGCGCGAAAAACTGGAGCGGGATTACGCGGTTAAACTTACCGGTGACAATCCGCTTGATCTGTCGGCACAACTCGGGGCAATAGCGACCCGGATAATAATTTCCGACCCGCTACGTTATGCAAAGGTTTATCTGCAAGGGCTATTTAAAATCATCACGGGTGTTAAATCGGACGAAATCGTTTTCCGGATAACAGGGAGTGAGATAAGGTTGGCAACTTTTAAAAATATTTTGAAGGCGAGCGACCTGCCATTAACAAATAGAATCGTAACGGTCATCCTGGCGATTCTTGAGATGATATTTACCTTCGGCGCGGTACTTTTTTCACTTCTTGGAATAGTAAGACGTCGCGATTTACCGGTGATACTTTTTGCTGTTCTGGGCTGGTACTTTCTTCTTGCCGCAGCGCCCTTGCCCGACGGCAGGTTTAAAATCCCTGCCCTGCCATTTTTTTATCTGGTAGGTGGAGGTTTGATTTTCGCCCAAAGGGCGAGTGAAGGTGCTGGGAAATGAGTGGTAAGAGATGAAGGAAAAACCGCACATTTCGCTGGTTTTCGTAAACTACAATTCAACCGCTTTTCTGGAAAGGGCGTTGTTGAGTCTGAAACAAGCCGAGCCTGAACTGGACAGAGAGGTCATTGTGGTCGATAATTGCTCTTATGATAAAGAAGAGGTCAAGATTCTTTGCCGACGCTACTCCTGTCGGCTGGTGCTTTTAAGAAAGAACCGCGGTTATGGAGCAGCAGCAAATCGGGGGTTTTTTCATGCCCGCGGTGATTTTGTTGCGGTTGTCAATCCAGATATTGAGTTCACAACACAGGCGGTAAGTAAACTGGTGGCATTTATGACTGAGAATGAGCGTGCTGGTGTGGTTGGACCACAACTTTTATATCCGGACAGAACACCACAACCGTCTTCCCGGCGTTTGCCAAAATTACGTTATATTTTTGCCGGTCGCCGTTCACCGCTGGTGCGGTTATTTCCTCGCTATGCCCCAGCGCGGGAGTTTCTCTACACCGATGTCTGGCAGGAGACATCGCCGGTGGAGGTAGAAGCGGTTATCGGAACATTTATGCTATTTCGGCGCGCGGCCTATATTTCGGTGGGTGGTTTTGATGAATCTTATTTTATGTTTGCCGAGGACCTTGATATCTGTCAACGGATTAGAGAAAGGGGATGGAAGGTTTACTTAGACCCCAGAGTGAGGATAATCCATTACTACGGAGGTGTGCGGCGGCGCTGGCGTAGATTTACCGAATACCACCGGATTAAAGCCCTTTACCGGTTTTTTACCAAAAGGAAAGGTTGTTTGCCACGTATGGGTTACGCCGTGGCATTTGCGGGCTATCTATTTATTACAGAGGGGGCAGGAGTGGTGGGATTGGGTGAGTATGAGTACTCCTGGCGGCTTAAGGATAAACGATGAGAAGGGTTAGAGGCATTCTTACCATTGCGGTACTAATCGTCGGTGATTTAGTTGCGATGCTGGTGAGCTTTGTTCTGGGTTACCTGATCAGGGCGTTGTTTTCCGGGAGCGGACTATCAGGCGGAGTGGCGGCGGAGGCACTTTTCAGCCGGTTGTATTTTTTGTTGGTTTATCCGTTTGTTTTTGTTTACGAGGGTCTTTACACCAAGCGATTGGCGGTCTGGGAAGAGAGAAGGCGTTGTTTCCGCGGTGTAATTGTCGCAAGCGCCCTGCTGACCATTCTATTGTTCATGGTACGGCTGTGGATTGTTTCGCGGTTTGTGGTACTGCTGGCAATGATACTGGGCATCGTGCTCGTTCCTTTAATCCGCACCGTGTTGAAACGGCTTCTGGTGCGGATAGGTTTTTTAAGCCAGCCACTGATAATTGTCGGGGACCGGCTTGCCGAAGAGATGTTTAAGCGTGAATTACAGGGTCATCAAACACTGGGTTATTCAATTGTGCAGCGGATTGGACGGGAAAATCAAAATGAGACGGTTGAGATGTTGCTGGAACGAATCAACCTTCCGAATGATGGATTGATGGTTGTTATGAGCCAATCTTTCTCACCCGAGGAACTTAAGGCGATTTTCCGCTACGCCGAAGAACATTGCGCGGAGTTAATGGTGGTGCCTGATGCCAGTTTACTTGCGACATCTGTCGCCGAGCTCGAACAGGTTGGCAGTCTTTTGGTTTTGAAGTACCGTTACAATTTACTCCGGCCCTTGAACATCTGGACAAAACGGTTTTTTGAATTTGTCCTCGGGCTGGTATTGGTCATTTTATTTTTCCCGCTCTTTCTGATTCTGGCACTTCTGGTTAAAGTTTCTTCACCCGGACCAGTACTTTTCCGTCAGAAACGCATCGGCAAGGATGGAAAAGTTTTCGCCTGTTTTAAGTTTCGCACGATGTATCAGGATGCCGAAGTCAGACTTAAGGAGTTGCTGGAGAAAAATCCGGATAAGCGAGCAGAATGGGAGCGGTATCTCAAAATCGTAAACGACCCCAGAATTACGCCCATCGGTAAGTTTCTGCGCCGGTTCAGCCTTGATGAACTGCCGCAACTGATAAATGTTTTGCGCGGGGAAATGGCAATTGTCGGTCCGCGGCCTTATCTTCCTGAAGAACTGAACCGGGTCGGTGATTACATCAAGACCATTGTGCGGGTTCGACCCGGGCTGACCGGTTTATGGCAGGTTTCAGGACGAGCAGAACTGCCACTTCAGGACCGGGTTTTGCTTGATGAGTTTTACATCCGCAACTGGTCGCTCTGGCTTGATTTTTCAATAATCATTCGGACAATCAAAGCGGTCATAACCGGTCGAGGGGCTTATTAATCTCAAATAGTCAACCCAATACAGTTCTACCGGTTCCAATCGGCGGGTGGTTTTGAGCATTATTTGTTTCAGGATTTGGTCGGCTGGGCGATTTAATGTATTGACTTAACCTGATGGTAAGATATTATCAACCTACCTTTCTATGATATTGGCACTTGCGCTGCTTATTTTTAGTAACATTAGCGGCTGGCAGACCTTTACTCATCCTGATTATATTTTTGATATCTGGGGCGACGATTCGACAGTTAATCTTGCTACAGCCGGTGGGGTGGTGGTGTTAGAAACACGGGTCGAGCCCCCGTTTGTTAAACGACGGTTTGTTCACACCGATGGGCTGGGGGTAAACCGTTGTCTTGCTATTACTAAAGACGATGCCGGTAATCTCTGGGTTGGGACCGATGGGGCGGGGTTAGTGGTGATTCCACTGGACTCCAGCCGGGCGTTGCCGTATCGAACCGCAGAACTGCCAATAAGAGTTCGTACGGTTACGGTTGAAAGCAAAAAAGTTTTAGTGGGTACTGAAGATGGGCTTTTTGTTATCGACACCAAAGGCACACCGCTTGATTTCACTGACGATGTAATCTGCCATTATCGCGTCAGTACGATTCGCGAATTGTTGAGTGACCGGGTCCTTGCCTTATTTGCTTTTGATGGAAAATACTGGGTTGGCACCAATCGCGGGGTTACCAGTGTTGATACCGGTTTAAGCAACTGGCGAGCCTATCCGCAACCATTGGGCGATTCGGTGCTGGCAATTGGAAATTTCCCGGATGGCAGAATAGTTCTGGGAACAGAAGCGGGTGTGGCGGTAGGTGATACGGGCGGGTTTAATCCGTTGTTACAATTTCCTTCGGCACGGACCGTAACCGATATCGCAGTTTATGGCTGGGATATATATCTGGCAGCGGGTGATACCCTGTTCAAGGTCGACACCGCCGGGGGTGCGCTATCGGTTCTCGTCAGTAAGCCAAGGGTGCTGTGGATTGGAGAAAAGTTGTGGGTCGGGTTAGGTGGTTCTGAGGATGCGGGCTGGGGGCTATGGTATCTCAAGAGCGGTTCATCGTGGCAGGGCGTTTATCTGGGCGGGCTTGCTTCAGGCTTTATCAGCGACTGTACATTCGGTAAGGATGGTAGTGTGTATTTAGGACACAATTCCAGCTGGTTTTCCCGGATTCTACCGGATGGTGGGATTCAGATTACCAGTTCTCCTTTGCCCTGGGTGGTGCAAATTCGGTGTGACAGTCGGGGAAGATTGTGGTTTTCGCACTTTTCTTATCAGGGCGGAGTGAGTGTTTATGACCCGGAGGCAGACACCTGGGGAGTTGTTCAATGGGGTAGTTCCAGTGCTCGCAATGTCATTCAGGCGTTTGGTCTTGACCGCCAGGACACGAAGTGGGTTTACAATATGGGAGGACTGGTTGTGGCAATCGATTCAACCGGACGCCAGCAGGAGTTCAGTTTGCCCGAGTTAACACCGCCGCCCGACGGTTCTTACGAGTTTGCCTTTGACTCTCGGAATCGGGTCTGGCTGGGGTTAACCAATGGGCTTGAAGAGCTCGATTACAATGGAACACTTTTTAACCCGGAAGACGATTTTCACACCCTTCATACTTCGGGTTTGCCTTCGCTCCAGGTGCGTTCAATTGCCGTGGACAATCAGGACCGGGTCTGGGTTGCGACACCGCAGGGTGGCGCGGTCTGGGACGGTAGCGGATTTAAGGTTTTTAACACCAGTAATAGTCCGTTACTTTCGAACAACCTTTTCCGGGTCCGGGTTGATGGTGCGGGCCGGATATGGTTTCTATCGGACCAGGGTCTTTCGATTTTTGATGTTGCTTCAAGCCGCTGGACAAACTATACTGCCCAGAACAGTGGAATGATTCCTAATCCGCAGGGGCTGGCAAACTTTTACACCGCCCTTGACCTTGATGACAGTCGTGGTATCGCCGGCGTGGGTAGTGCCCGGGGTTTTTCGCTTTTCAGTTATGCCCCAGAGTTAGAGACGACGCTGGTCGGATTGAAAATTTACCCCAACCCCTGTATCCTCGGAGTCCATCAAGGAGTGGTTGTTGACGGTTTGCCGGCTGATGCGCGCGTTCAGGTTTTTTCCATTAGCGGCAATCCGGTGGCTGATTTGACAATCAGTCCGGGGATGGGAAGGGCGGTATGGTATCCAAGGCGTGTTGCCAGCGGGCTTTACCTTTTGGTCGCGACCGCAGGAGGCAAAGTTCGGGTGGAAAAGGTGGCGTTGGTTGTTCCCGGCGGGAATTAGAAATTATCCTTTTGTTGTTCGGCGGGAAGCCGGGCGACGCGACTTGTTCTCCTGGACTCCGGAATCTTCCATACAGGAGTCAAAATAGGGGCACTGGGTGCAGCAGTCGTCGTCGCTCGTTTTGCCTTTATTCCGGCAAATTTCATAACCGGGACAGGCACGACAACACATACCGTCAATCCTCCTTTAATAAGAGAGTAACAGGATAAGTTCTCGGATAAGTTCGGCAACAACCGGTGCGGTTGCCGGTACCGCACTACTGCGCGGGCAATACTCAACGATGTCAGCGCCGATGATACGCATACCGACGAAACTGGCAAGGGACTGTGCCAGTTCGCGGTAAGAACAACCGCCGGGTTGGGGGGTTTGAACATCGGGCATAATACTCGGGTCTAGGACATCGATGTCAAGGGTGATGTAAACCGGTTTGTGCCCGATGGTGCGGCGAACTTCTTGACTCGGGCTCAAGGTTTCAAACGGGAACATATTGGGGAGCGTCATCTCTTCTGGTAAAACGAACGAGCGGATGCCGAGCTGAAATAAGTTGGCACGGGGCAGGAAGTCTAAAACCCGACGCATTGCGGTAGCGTGACAGAGGTGTTCGCCCAGAAACTCTTCGCGCAGGTCGGCGTGGGCGTCAAACTGAATTACACACAGGTCCGGATAAATCTTTACCAGTTCGGAGATGATGACCGGTGTGATGGTGTGTTCGCCGCCCACTGCGAGCTGAACTTTTTTCTCCTGGTAACATTTCTGGGTGGTTGACTTTATGAGGACAAATGGGGCATCCGGTGTTTCGTAGGTCAGGAAAATGTCGCCAGCATCGTAAACCCGGCACTGAGACAGGTCCCGTTTTTGATAGGGGCTGAACGATTCGATATTGGCGGTGCCAAGCCTTCCAATTTCGGGACCAAATCTGGTACCCGGGATAAAGGAACTCGTGCGGTCCAGCGGAATGCCGGTGACGACCACCTGGGCTTCGGCAAATTCAGAATTGGCAAAGTATGACGCCATAAAGGCAAATTAGCATAAAGGAGTAAAAGGCGATGTCAACAAAACCGTTTTGTGAAGCCGGGAGGAATTTGACAAAATTAAGCCCAGGGGTAACCTTGCTGACGGTGAAAGTTCTGATTGCCGCGGGTGAAAAATCGGGTTTTATCCTTGCCGGGTTGCTGCAGGCGGAATTCAAAAGGTTGGACCCGCAAACACAAGTTACGATATTTGACATCGCCCGCACGCTGGGCAGTACAATGGGGTTCTGGGAGGGGATGACAAAAATAAGCCGGCTGGCAAAAGTTTTGACGACGGCGTCAAGGACAATAAAACAGTTCGGTCCTGATGTGTTCGTTCCCATCTCATTTCCCGGGGTTAATATCATTTTGAGCCGAATCGTGCGAAAGCAGGGCATAAGGGTGGTCTATCTGGCACCACCTCAGTTCTGGGCCTGGGGCAAGTTTCGGGTAAAGATGCTGCCCCGCTGTGCGGATAGGTTTATATGCCTTTTTGCCTTTGAAGAGGAGATTTTGCGGCGTTTAAAGTTGAATGCCCATTACTTCGGCTATCCATTGCTTGACGCCGTGGTGGCACGGCGGTCTGAATCCGAAACCATGGCGCTGCTGGGTTTTGCCGAAAAAACAAAGTACCTTGCCTTTTTACCCGGGTCCCGGATTAAAGAAATCAGGTTTCATCAGCCCCTGTTTATAAAACTATTTTGCCAGTTACAACACGACTACCCGGCATTAAAGGGTGTGATTATCGGTGGGGAGGAAATGCCATTGCCTGAGGGAATGGTGCGGGTTACGCCCGAAAACCGGTATGAGATAATACGCTATGCCCGAGCCGCGGTCGTGGTTTCGGGTACAGCAACAGCGGAGACCGCGATTCTCGGAACACCGATGGTGGTCTGCTACCATTTTGACCAGCCCAGCCGTTTTTTTGCCCGAATGTTCGTGCGGCTTGAATACTTTTCAATTCCTAATCTCGTGTTAAAAGAGCGGGCGGTGCCCGAACTGTTTGAACCGGATTGGGCAAGCCTCAATAAGGTTGTAAGACGACTCTTAGAAGATGAGGAGTATCGTGCAAAAATGATGCTCAAATTGGCACTGGTAAAGAAGTTATTGGGTCCACCCGGGGCAATGGCGCAGATTGCGCGCACTGTGTTGAACTGTTGAGTTTGCGTTTCCCCTGTTTATCTTGACCATTAAGGGCAATGAATTATAATTTAACTTAAATGGTGTTAATCAGTAGAGTTGTTCACCGGAAGAGACAATGGCAAAATTTTAAAAGGAGGAAAATGTGGGTAAAAACGATAGGGTAACAGTATCGGTAATCAAAGCGGATATCGGCGGTTATGTTGGTCATTCGGCAAGTCATCCAGACATCATTGCCCTTGCCCGGGAGATGCTCAACCGTGCCAAAAGCAATGGACTTTTGATTGATTTTTATGTGACGAGCTGTGGCGATGACCTCGAACTGATTATGACCCATACCAGAGGCAATGACTGTGCCGATGTTCATAAACTGGCGTGGGATACATTTATGGAGTGCACCCGCCGGGCGCAGGAGTTAAAGCTTTACGGCGCCGGTCAGGATATGCTGGCGGATGCATTTTCCGGCAATGTCAAAGGGATGGGTCCGGGCGTTGCCGAGATGAGTTTTGTTGAGCGCAAGTCCGAACCGCTGATTGTGTTCTGCGGCGACAAGTGTGCGCCCGGTGCCTGGAATCTGCCACTGTTCAAGATTTTTGCCGACCCGTTCAACACCATCGGTCTGGTTATTGACCCCTCAATGCACGATGGGTTTGTCTTTGAGGTCCACGATGTTTTTGAGGGGAAGGATATGAAACTTTCCTGCCCCGAGGAGATGTACGACCTTCTGGTATTGATTGGGTCACCAGAGAACTATTGTGTGAAGAATGTTTACCGGAAGGATGGCGAGATTGCCGCGACCAGTTCGACCCAGAAGCTGGCGTTAATTGCGGGCAAATATGTAGGCAAAGACGACCCGGTGATGATGGTGCGCTGTCAGTCGGGCTTTCCGGCGGTGGGTGAAGTACTGGAGGCGTTTGTCTTTCCCCATCTGGTATCAGGCTGGATGCGGGGTTCGCATTACGGTCCCTTGATGCCGGTGGCACAACATCAGGCAACACCGTCAAGGTTTGACGGTCCGCCGCGCGTAATCGCCCTCGGTTTTCAGCTTGACAATGGACGGTTGGTTGGACCGCGGGATATGTTTGATGATCCGGGGTTTGACCGGGCAAGACAGGAAGCAAACGAACTGGCAGACTATATGCGCCGGCACGGACCATTTGAACCGCACCGGCTGGGTCTGAAGGAGATGGAGTATACAACCCTGCCTCAGGTGTTGAATAAACTCCTGAAGCGAGAAAAGTAGCATCGGGTTATAAAAAAGAGGTCTTTTCACAAGGACGGTCAATTGTGGCAATAAATCAAGAGGGCGGGAGTGATGTTGCGGCGGTAGCCCGGCTTGGTGAGGCGCGGCGGCGCATCGAAGCCGAGGTTGCGAAGGTCATCGTCGGCCAGAAAGAGGTGGTGGAGCAGGTGCTGATTTGTTTGCTTGCCCATGGCCATGCCCTTTTAATCGGGGTTCCGGGTCTGGCAAAGACGCTTCTCGTAAACACCCTGGCGCAGGTTTTAGACCTTTCTTTTAACCGGGTTCAGTTCACGCCCGATTTGATGCCATCGGACATCACCGGTACCGAGATTATTGAGGATGACCCCGAGACCAAAATGAGGCGGTTTCGATTTGTGCCCGGTCCGATATTTGCCAATGTTGTGCTGGCGGATGAGATTAACCGAACCCCGCCCAAAACCCAGGCGGCGCTGCTGCAAGCGATGCAGGAGTACCGGGTCACAGTAGCAGGGCAGACTTACCAGTTACCGGCGCCATTTTTCGTTCTGGCAACGCAGAACCCAATTGAACTTGAAGGTACCTATCCTTTGCCTGAGGCACAACTGGACCGATTTATGTTTTCGGTGGTGGTTGATTATCCCAGTGCCGAAGAGGAGAAGGAGATTGTGAAGAGTACGACTTCAGCATACACACCGACGCTGACGCGGGTACTTTCCGCAGCAGAAATCACGGCCCTGCAAGAACTGGTGCGCCGGGTACCGGTTGCGGATGAGGTGGTGGAGTATGCGGTGCGCCTGGTGGCGTTGAGTCGGCCTAAACATCCCCAGGCACCCAAGTTTGTGCGGGAATGGGTGAGCTGGGGTGCTGGACCAAGGGCATCACAGTATCTGGTTCTGGCGGCAAAGACCCGCGCGATGCTTGCCGGGCGATATACCCCTACGATTGACGATGTCAAGGCGTGCGCTTTACCGGTATTGCGACACCGCATTGTTACCAGTTTTGCGGCAGAGGCAGAAAGTGTCCGGTCCGAGGATGTGATTGAGCGGTTACTGGCAGAATGTCCGAGGTAAAAACGATGCGGAAGTTAGGGGTGATTGCGCTTGCGACCCTGAGACCGGGGGACAATAAGTTTGAACTGGAAGGAGAACCGCGCGATTTTGGCTGTGAGTTACAGGAAGTAAAGGAGAACCCTTCGTTTCAGAAACTTACCGGCAGAATCAAGGTCGCGGTAAACATAACCCGGAGCGGTCAGCGGTTTTTGGTGCGGGGCTGGATGCAGTTCCGGGCGCAATTGGAGTGTGCCATCTGCTGGCAGGAGTACGAGCAGGAGTTTACCGAGGAGATAACTGCGGAGTTTACCAGTCTGGAACGCAGTCGGTCCGGGAGTTATGCCCGGGAACTGGAGCCGGTGGAACTTGACCGGGTGCCAATCGATGCCGATTTTATTGATTTGAGCAGTTTAATCCGGGACACTATTCATCTGGCGATACCGATTGCACCGCGGTGCCGAACTGACTGTCGGGGTATCTGCCCGGAATGCGGCGCCAATTTGAATTTTGAAGCGTGTCGGTGTAACCAAAAGACATCGGGGAAGAGATAACTGGTGGTTATTTTCTTGACAGCGGCAATGAGTTCGCAATACTTTAACACGAAATTTAATTTTGGGAGGAATAATGCACGAGAAAGTGGTTTTTAATCGTTTCGGTAAAGCGGTTTATCGAATTTGTGGCACGGTTGTCTATGACTTTTTAGGCAAGCCCCGGGGATTTCTTATTGGCAAGACGCTTTACGATACGCAGGGGCGCCATCGCGGTTTCTTCTTTGATAATGTCGTCTGGGACCGGATGGGGCGAGTGGTTGGATTTCTTTCGGGTGCGATGGTCGAAGGGATTAATTTTCCACCGGTTGAAGTGCCACCGGTTCCTTATAAAGATTTGCCCGCGCCCGAACCGCCGCCTGAATGCAAGGACCTTGATTGTCCCAATAAGGTTCCGCTCTGGTCAATAATGCGGCTGGAAAACCTGCTCGTTTGAGCCCGCCTGTTTTTATTAGGTTTGTAAATTAGGACTTCATAGTATAACTGTGGCAATTGCGGTGGCAATCGGGCGGTTCCTTTTTCGCTGGCGGGGCGTTATCGGGTTTTTAGCATTCGCCATAGTCTACTTTTTCGGAAAGCCCACGATACGGTCGTGTCTTGCCGGGTTACCTCTCATTTTTGCCGGTTTGCTATTGCGGTTCTGGGCGATGGGTCATATCGGTGCGGCAGCACGAGCCCGAACTGTCGGCGTCGAGAAGGTGGTGAAAAGTGGGCCCTATCGCATCTTTCCCCACCCGATTTATGCGGGCAACTTTCTTCTGGTTCTGGCGGTGCTTGTCTGCCTTAAACCGGACTTGAGATTGGCGCTGGGCGTGGTCCTGGGGTTTCTGATTGAGTACGGGCTTATTGCTTATGCGGAAAAACAGGCACTGGGGCAAAGCGGTCTTGAGCCCAAATCGGTCAAGTTTGACCTGCACCGGGCGTTAAGTGATTTGCCCACCTGGGTTGTGATGGCAGTAATTTATCTTTTATGTTTAGTGCGTCCGGTCTGGTTTTAGCCGGATACGGGCGGTAAGGGATACGGTTTTACCGCTGTTTAAGTCCCGAACCCGGGCGATGATGAGATACTCACCGGGCTTCAAGTCCATCGTGTGCAGCCGTTCGACCGCGGTGCCAGTTGTGCCGGTACCAGCAATAAAACGGGTTGGTGTCGGGATGACCACCGCCTGTTTTGTAGCGAGGTCCATAATTTCATAGGTTGCCTCAATCCGATGCTGGTTCAGCGAATCTACGGTTAGGTGGTAAATTTCGTAAAGCAGGTAGCAGGTGCTGCCGGTCTTGATTTCCAGTGGTAACAAGGGGACAACCCGGCGCCAGTCACCGCGTTCAAACTGAGGGCTCTGAAAGGTTGAGTCAACCAGGGTGTAAAAGATGATGTCAGAACAGGGTTGGGTGCGTCGGAGATAGTCGATGAGGTTGAGTTCCTTATTGATTTCTGCCCGGTTTTTACCGTCAAGGGTTGTGGCGGTGGCGGTTACCGAGTAGATGTCAACGGGTAAGATGAGTGTCTGGCGGCCCACGACAGAGGATACTTGCGAGTCCGGAGTACAGCCAAACCAGCCTTTGCTGACGGTAGAGTAACGCCGCGAGTTCAGTTTCAATTCAATGTAGAACAGGTTTTGTTTACCCCAAACCAAAGCCGGATCGTTACTGGCAATCCCGTAATGGATTTCAACCACAACCGAATCGTTGTGCTGACTGAGCCGGTAAAGCGCGAGGGCAAAATCAAGGGGACGATAGTCGGGCGGTGGTGGTGGCGGTGGTTTGCCGTAATCAACCGGTTCCAGCGCGGGGGGAAACCAGTTTCTACCAAAGCGGGACTGTCCAACCTGACGGAAACCGGTGCCGGTTTTCACGAAGTCAATTTGAATGCCCAGTGAATCGTAAGTCCAGATTTCTGCCGGATTGACAAAAATCGTACCGGAATCGGTGGTTAAAGGCTTTGGCGTGTACTCTTCGCGCCGGGGCGCACCGTAGCGGATATAGGTGATAACCCGTTCGTCGTTGAGCAGGTCAATTGAACCAAACAGTTCTTTAGCCTTGTTTGCCCGGGCGAGGTAAATTGCGTGCTCGGTTCCGGAGCGGTTTTGCCAGAACCAGTTCCGGTAATCAGCCCGGTCCGAAGAAGAGGCAAGGGTCAGGTACTGTTTTGCCGCATCCGGGTCAAGGGCTTTGAGAATCAAATATTCCAGTTTTTCTTCGGGGTTGAGCAGGTCGGCACGGGATAGGGTTTTGAACTGGCCACAGAACGAGCCAAGGAAGATGGTAAAGAACAGCGGTGCCCGGTAATGGAAACGGTGCACGCTTTACTCTTGTTCAAGCATCGGGATTTTGATACCACGGGCGCGGGCAACCGCCTTTGCCTCTTCGTAGCCGGCGTCGGCATGGCGACAGACGCCAATTCCCGGGTCGTTGGTCAGGACGCGCTTGATGCGCTCATCCATTTCCGGTGAGCCATCACATACCGTAACCTGACCGGCGTGGATTGAATAACCGATGCCAACACCACCGCCGGAGTGAATCGACACCCAGGAGGCGCCGGAAGCGACATTAAGCAAGGCGTTGAGCAGGGGCCAGTCGGCAATCGCATCGGAGCCGTCAAGCATCGCTTCGGTTTCCCGGTTCGGAGAAGCCACAGAACCGGTGTCAAGATGGTCACGGCCGATGACAATTGGACCGCGTAACTTACCGGTTCGAACCGCCTGATTGAACGCTAAGCCGACCCTGTCCCGTTCGCCGTAGCCGAGCCAGCAGATGCGGGCGGGTAGCCCCTGGAAAGGTACCATTGATTCGGCTTTTTTGAGCCAGTTGAGCAGGGGCTGGTTTTCCGGAAAGAGGTCAGCGACGATGCGGTCAGTTTCAAAGATGTCCTCTGGTTCGCCACTCAACGCCACCCAGCGGAAAGGTCCCATCCCGTGACAGAAAAGCGGCCGGATGTATGCCGGAACAAAACCGGGGTACTTCCAGGAACCGATTTTACCCGGGGTGCGTATCTCTTCTTCGGCTAAAAATCCGCCCTCAATCGCCTTGCCGCGCAGATTGTTGCCGTAGTCAAAGGTTACCGCGCCCCGCGCTTGGAGGAGAAGCATCAGCCGGACATGTTCTGCCATCGTTTGATAGGCACGCTTCCGATATTCCGCTGGGTCGGTGCGGCGCAACTTTAGCGCCTCAGCAAAGGTAATGCCCGCAGGCACATAGCCGTTCAGTTCGTCGTGTGCCGAGGTCTGGTCGGTCAATAGGTCTGGAGTGATGTTGCGTTCAACCAGACGGCGCAAAAGGTCAACGATGTTACCACACCAGGCGATGCTTTTGGCGATGCGGTGGGCTTTTGCCTCAAGCGCGGCATCAATCGCTTTGTCCAGGTCGTCGATGCGTTCGTCAAGATAGCGGGGCTTTTGGGAAGCGATTCGGCGCTCAATTCGTGCCGGGTCAACCTCGGCACCAAGATAGGTGGCATTTGCCATCGTCGCGGCAAGGGGCTGAGCGCCACTCATTCCACCCAAGCCACCGGAGACGACCAGTTTGCCGCTTAAATCGCCACTGCCGAAGTGCTTGATTCCAGCGCTGACAAATGTCTGGTAAGTTCCCTGTAAAATTCCTTGGGTGCCGATGTAAATCCAGGAACCGGCGGTCATCTGGCCATACATAATCAAACCTGCCGCCTCCAGTTCGTCAAAGTACGGCTTGGTTGCCCAGTGCGGGACTAAATTGGAGTTGGCGATTAAAACCCGTGGCGCATAGGTAAATGTTTTAAAGACCCCGACCGGTTTGCCCGACTGGACAAGCAGGGTTTCGTCATTTTCCAGTTCTTTTAAGCACCGGACTATCGCCTCAAAACATTGCCAGTTTCTTGCTGCCCGGCCGGTGCCGCCATAAACGATTAGCTCCTCAGGCTTTTCCGCAACTTCCGGGTCAA
This sequence comes from candidate division WOR-3 bacterium, assembly GCA_013177935.1. NCBI lineage: Bacteria > Pseudomonadati > Caldifarciminota > Caldifarciminota bacterium. The sequence continues at coordinate 70,614 of JABLXZ010000001.1, forward strand.
GGTTGTTCATTAACATCCGGAGCGCTGCCTCCTGTTGCCAGCCTTTGCAGGAGAGATTTTTACCTCGTGGCGCCCGGATTAGTTGATATTCAAAACCTTCTTTCATAAGTGTCACCTCTCAAAATGATAGATGCGGATTGGGGTAATGTCAACACAATTTCCATTACTATCCCTGAAACTACTCCCGGGTTGGGTAGGGAAAATTGGTTAATTACAAGTTAACTTGCTAAATTACAATTGGTTATAGATAAAAGCTGCTCTAAGTCCGTTATACTTTAAAGTATAACTTTGTTTTGAGCGTTAGTGATTGAGTGTCGGGCTTGGTTGGTAATAAGGTTGAGACGAAAAGTGGTCAGTAAACTTAAAGGTTTGTGGTCTGGTTGACTATAATATTCCATCAGGGTTGCGGTTTATAGAGTAAGCCAAACAGGGTGATTCGTGGTTCTGAAAGTGGCAGGGATTTTACCAGTTCGAATCCGAACCGCTCGTAAAAGGGAATGTTGCGTTCGTTTGTCGTGTCGATATAAATGGACTGGTTGTGTTTAAGCGCTTCTTCAATACCCACCTGGAGCAATGCGGTGCCGAACCCTTTGCCCTGATGCTCCGGAGCAACCCCAAGGAGGGCAAGGTAACGGTGCGGATTGACGATGACCTGTCTGTGAAGTTGATTTTGAAAACGGTCAAATTTGAGCATCAGACGGAGCGGTTTGAATCCCAGGCGGAAAGGAAGGATTAGCGCCTCTGAGGAAAAGGAGTTGAGGAGATGGGGACGGGTTCGGTCTGAAGGAAGCCAGAGCGCGACCGCGGTGATTTCCGGATTGGTATTTACCCAGCCGTAGTTAAGTCCATAGCGAATAAGAAGATGTAGAACAGAAGAAAGAGCGTTGAAGCGCTTCTGGTTTTGCGGGAAAAGGTTTTTCCAGAGCGGGTCAACCATAAAGGCACCGGCAAGGACTGAGACCGCCTTTTCCACTGCCGGGGCATGGTTCGGTAACCGGATTGGGTTCATCTCAATTCAATCAAATCTAAGCGATGGCTGCGTCAGGTGGTAGATAATGGCGTGGTGGTTTTTTCGGCGAGGTTCCAGCCCAGTTCAATCGCTTTCGCATTGATGTCAATAAACTGTTTCGGCACACGGCTGGCAACGGTCTTTTTCAGGGATTCGAGTGTAACGAGGCCGGTGATGCGTGCCACAGCGCCAACGGTAACGATGTTGGTAAAAAGCTCTCTACCCAGTTCCTGACGGGCGGTTTCGGAAAGAGGCAGGCAGACCGTTTTCGGGTGAGGACACTCGTGCACATAAAAGCGGTCGATGATTGCCATTCCCCGGACCTTTAAGTCGCTCAGGTACTTTTCCACCGCCGGCTGACTCAAACAGACAAGAAAGTCCAGTTTTCGACATTTTGGGAAAAGGATTGGCCCATCCGAGATGATGACATCGGCTTTGGAAGCACCGCCGCGTGCCTCAGGTCCGTAACTCTGCGTCTGGACAACCTGCCAGCCTTCGTGTACGCCAGCGGCTTCGGCAAAGACCACGCTGGCAAGAATTACACCCTGGCCTCCGGTTCCGGCAAAACGAATTTCAATCTTCTTCATTTTCCTTTGGAGCGTTCCCGAACCTCTTCGTAAAGTTGCGTATAGGGCGCAATTTCTTGCTGGTCGTGCAGGACACCGATAACGAATTTGTCTTTCTGATGCCAGGGGTCGGTAACTTTACTGACATCAACAGCGCGAGTCCGCAGCCACTCCAGCATCTGCACCGCATCACCGATACCCTGATACCGGCCATAGAAAGTCGGGCACTGGCTGATAACTTCAACGACGCTGAACCCGGTTTTTTTGAGCGCCAGTTCGAGCATCTTCTTTAAGTGAGCAACATGGAAGGTGGTGCTGCGGGCGACAAACATTGCACCTGCTGCCCGGGCAAGAAAACAGACATCAAAACTGCGCTCGACATTGCCAAAGGGTGCGGTTGCAGCCCGTTCGTGTGTTGGGGTAGTGGGTGAGTACTGACCCCCGGTCATCGCATAGGTGAAGTTGTTGACGACAATTACGGTAATGTCAAGATTGCGCCGGGCGGCATGGATGAAGTGATTGCCGCCGATTGCCATAATGTCGCCGTCGCCGCCAATCACGACCACCTTCAGTTCGGGTTTTGCCAGTTTTACGCCGGTTGCTGCAGGCAGGGCTCTGCCGTGCAGGGTATGAAAGGTGTCGCAGTCCAGATAGCCCGGCACGCGGGAAGAGCAACCGATTCCCGAGACAACGCACAGTTCATCCTGTTTTATACCCAGTTCGAGAAAAGCCCGCACCATCGTTGCCATCGTAGTACCGATGCCGCAGCCCGGACAGAGGATATGGGGAAACCTTTCATCAAGCCGAAAGTATTCAAGGAATCGGTCGTCTTTCAGTTCAATCATAAGTGGGCAATAATCTCCTCCGGGGTGAGCATCTCACCATCGTAGCGCTGGACCGAAACCACCGGGACCTGCAGACTTACGGTGCGTTCCACTTCCCGGTAAAGTTGTCCCTGATTCATTTCCGGAACAATCACCCGGCGCGCACTGCGCAAAAGGGCGATGAGTCTTTCGTTCGGAAAGGGCCAGACCATCCGGAGCCGAACAATGCCAACCCGGCGGCCCGTCTTAAGTTCGAACTGGCGTTTTGCCTCCATTCCGGCACGGGCAGCACTGCCGTAACAGACGATTACCGTTTCCGAGCCGATGTCTTCGTAATAGATGTCCCAGAGCCAGGAGCGGTTCTGCTCAATTTTGTTGCGGAGCCGGTCCAGGTTCCATTTGATAATCTCCGGGTCATCAGTGGGAAATCCGTCTTTACGATGGGTTAAGCCGGTGAGATGAATGCGGTAACCTTCCCCGAAACTGGCAATGGGCGCATCGTAATTGTTGCTGTCATCGTAATGGTAGTACTGGTTGGGCGCCGGTTTAGGTTTGTCCGGCTGCCAGATTTTAACCGTTTCGGGTAATTCAACCACCTCCCGCATATGACCCACGATTTCGTCCATCAACACGATAACCGGAATCCGTAACCTTTCGGAGATGTTGACCGCCTCAACCGTTAAGTCAAAACATTCCCTAACACTCCAGGGACAGAGGGCGACAATCGGATGGTCGCCGTGGGTACCAAAGCGCGCCTGCATCACATCCGCCTGGGAGGTGCGGGTTGGTGTGCCGGTTGCCGGTCCGCCCCGCATCACATTGACAATGATACAGGGCAGTTCTGCCATTATTGAATAGCCGATTCCTTCCTGCATTAAAGAAAATCCCGGTCCGGAGGTGGCGGTCATCGCCTTGACACCAGCCGCGGTGGCACCATTCATACAGCAGATAGAACCGATTTCGTCTTCCATCTGGATAAAAGTCCCACCGACCCGCGGTAGTTCCCGGGAAAGGTATTCGGCGATTTCGGTGGAAGGGGTAATGGGATAGCCGGCAAAGAAGCGCACGCCGGCGCGGATGGCACCGATGGCACAGGCTTCGTTACCGGATAGTAACTGCTTCATTCTTGCTTTCTTTTTGCCGGGGTGACAAAAATCGCCAAATCCGGGCAGCGCAGTTCGCACAACCGGCAACCGATGCACCGTTCCGGATGGGCAACCGTTACTTTGAATCGTTCGTCAAGGTCAAGGGTTTGCGTCGGGCAGAAGGCGACGCAGATGCGGCAGCCTTTACAGAAGTGCTTTAGCAATCGGTGGCGATGTCCTTTAGGTCCGACAACCTCAACCGGTTCTTCAAGGAGAAACTTCTTCATTGGTTCAATAGGGTTTGCCGATGCCCTGCTGGCGCCACAGTTCAAAAATCGCGCGGCATTTTTCGGCTAAAAAGTCCGGGACGATTTCAATTTTGTCCTGGCCGATGGTTTTCATCTGCTGGGCGGAGATTTCCAGTTCGTTGAAGCCGGCAGCCCGGGCATCGCTAATCCGCGCCCCGAAGACAATTTTGCCGATTCGTGCCCAGTGGGCAATTGAGTAGCACATTGGACAGGGTTCGCAGGTGCAGAACATAACAGCATCGGTCAAATGAATCGTTTTCAACCGGCGACAAGCCTGACGGATGGCATTGACCTCGGCATGGGCGGATGGGTCGTTGTCCTGCCACACGGTGTTGTGCGCAGCGGCGATAATCTGACCGTCTTTAACAATGACGCAGCCAAAAGGTGCCTGACCGGAGTTGATTCCGATGCGGGCTTGTTCAATCGCCCTTTCCATCGCCTCGTAGTCCGATACCCTTTCGCTCATATCACAATTTTCCCGTTACCGGTGGTGGCTATCAATTGTGCAGTTTTCTTTCCTTATTTTTTCGTATAGGTGATTTGCAGTGCTGTCCCTTTATCCTGAGTTGTGACATTTATTGCGACAAACTCCTTTTCATCCGGGCTGGCATACATCAGCATCGTCAGCTCCTGCGTTTCACTGGTGAGCGAAGACTTCCAGCTGGCGAGGGCGTTCTTGTAGAACTGCACAACCTGCGGACGCGGGTCCTGGGTTTCAAATGCCCACATCGTTCCGGCACCATCCTCGGTGTTTGCCTGCCACTTTGCTTTGGCAACGGCATTCGGATAGCGGAGATGCTGGGGCAGGTCCGAGATGTCAACAGTCCCGACATCGGCTTTGACCTTACCACCGCTTGCCTGCTCAATCATCCTTTCGGCAACCTGCTCGGGTGCCTTTTCGCCACATTTCATACATCCGGTATTCGACACCAAAATAAGTGCGAACACCACTGTAGTCAGAACAACTGCATAACGCATGCAACGCCTCCTTATTGTTTGAATTATGTTACTCGATAGATATCACAAGTCAATTTAACCAGACCGCGGACTTTTTCTTGACCGATGGATTTTAGCTTTTATAATCACATTCTTATTTCAATGAAACTCTGGCGCAAACCATTAGATGCGGACCAAAAGAAACCGCCCCGGGGCGTAGTTCACATTTTGGTTGAGCGGTGTAAGGGGTGCGGATTCTGTATTACCTATTGTCCAAAACAGGTGCTTGAAGCATCAACCGATTTCAATCGTCGGGGTTATCACCCACCGGTTGTTAAATACCCGGAGCGCTGTGTTAACTGTGGACTCTGCACCGCAATCTGTGCCGAGTTTGCCATCTGGACAACACCGGCACCGGAAGACGAAAACACCATTTCAGGAGGAAAGGTTGAAAAATAACGGTGTTGTGCTGACCGGCGTGCACTTTCTTGATGGCGACCATGCCTGTGCTGAGGGCGCAATTGCTGCCGGGTGTCGGTTTTTTGCCGGGTATCCAATAACCCCTTCCACTGAAATCGCCGAACGCATCGCCCAGCGTTTTCCTCTGGTGGGCGGTACTTTTATCCAGATGGAGGATGAACTGGCATCAATCGCAGCGGTTTTAGGGGCAGCCTGGGCCGGTACCAAGGCGATGACTGTTACTTCGGGTCCGGGGTTTTCGTTGATGCAGGAGAATATCGGACTCGGGGTGATGACCGAAACGCCTTGCGTGGTGGTTGATGTCCAGCGGGGCGGTCCTTCAACCGGGCTACCTACCTTAACCGGGCAACAGGATATGATGCAAGCCCGCTGGGGTTCGCATGGCGATTATGAGATAATCGCCCTTTCACCCGCCTCACCCCAGGAGTGTTTTGATTTGACGATTACCTGTTTCAATCTTGCCGAGCAGTTTCGGGTGCCGGTCCTGTTTATGATGGACGAATGCGTGGGTCATATGACCGAAAAGGTGGTGATTCCTGAGCCGGAAAAGATAAAGACGGTGCCCAGGCGGTGGTATCGCGGTCCCAAAGAGCAGTATCGACCCTTTAAGCCAGCAGATGATGGGGTACCGATGATGGTACGGGCAGGAAAGGATTATCGGATTCACATTACCGGATTGACGCACGATGAAAGGGGTTATCCGGTGATTAATGCCGAATGCCAGAACTGGTGCGTGACTCATCTGGTTGACAAAATCCGCAAAAACAGTGAAAAGATTATTATGGTTGATGAGTACCAGCTGGAAGATGCCGAGGTGGTGGTGGTCGCTTACGGGATAAGCGCCCGGGTTGCGTTCAAGGCGATTGAAGACGCCCGTGCCCGCGGTGTGAAGGTTGGGATGTTACGGCTGATAACCGTCTGGCCCTTTCCCGAACGCCGGATTAAACAACTGGCGGAGCAAGTAAAGGCGTTTATTATGCCCGAGATAAATCTGGGTCAGGTGTATCTCGAGTTGCAGCGGGTGGTTGCCGACCGCGCCCGGACAAGACATGTTCCCCATTGTGGCGGTTGGGTTCATGACCCGAAAGCCATCTTTGAGGCGATAATGGAGAGTGCCCGATGAGCGAAGCAACTGCCAATATCTTTGGTCTTAACCAGCATCCGCTTGACGACCTGTTGCGGGTGGACCGGATTCCCCATATCTGGTGTCCGACCTGTGGTCTGGGTATTGTTTTGAACTCTTTTTTGACCGCGGTACGGGAAAGTGCTATTCCCCGCGAGGACCTGGTTGTGGTGTCGGGTATCGGTTGCACAGGCCGTGCTGCCGGATATGTGAATCTGGACTCGTTTCATACCACCCATGGCCGGGCGATACCGTTTGCGATTGGCTTAAAACTGGGTAATCCGAAATTAAAAGTGGTGATTATCTCCGGCGATGGCGATTTGGTATCGATTGGTGGTAATCACCTGATTCATGCGGCACGCCGTAATATGGATTTGACGGTCATCTGTGTGAACAACTTCAACTATGCGATGACCGGCGGTCAGTTTGGACCAACCACGCCCCAGGGCGCTAAGTTGACCACGGCACCTTATGGCAGTTTTGAGCACCCGTTTAACATCCCGTTTCTTGTTGACTCCTGCGGCGCAACCTATGTCGCACGCTGGACCGTGCTCCATGTCCGGCAGATGACTCAGGCTTTCAAAGAGGCGCTGATGCACGCCGGGTTCAGTTTTGTTGAGGTGATTTCGCCCTGTCCGACCGTTTATGGCCGGCGCAATCAGTTAGGTTCCGGGCTGGAGATTGTAAAATACTATCAGGAAAAGTCGGTGGTTAAGAACGATATCGACACCCGGGAGTGCGAAATAAACTATCAGGGCCCAATTGTTGTTGGAAGGTTTGTCCAGAAGCGAAAACCCACCTATCTTGAGGCAATGAACGATTTTTTGCGTTCCAGTGTCGGCGAGAAGTTCGTTCCCTATCAAGGACCAATGGAAGATGGAGATTAAACTTTCCGGGTTTGGCGGTCAGGGTATCATAATGATGGGGATGGTTTTAGGCCGGGCTGCTACCCTGTATGATAACAAATATGCGACCCTGACCCAGAGTTTCGGGCCCGAAGCGAGAGGCGGTGCCTGCTCAGCGCAGTTGATTATCTCTGAAGAGCGGGTGCTTTATCCTTATTTAACTGCGCCCGATATTTTAGTGGCGATGTCCCAGGAGGCGTATGAGAAGTTTGAGCCGACATTAAAGGATGGGGGGATTCTCATCTGGGAGGAAAACCTGGTACGCCCTCATAACCATTTTGGTCGGGTTAAAGAGTTTACCATCCCGGCAACGAGGATTGCGGAAGGTCTGGGGAATCGGATGTTTGCCAATATGGTGATGCTCGGGTTTGTGGTCGCGGTGACCGGTGTTGTTCCCAAAGAGGCGCTAATCAAGGCGGTTCAGGACACACTGCCCGCGCGACTGCTTGAGAAAAACCTCGTGGCGCTGGAAAAGGGGTATGAGCTTGGGCAGGAAAAGAAGAAGTCGGTATGAAGGCTAAGGATGGTTTGACTCTTAAAGAGGCGTTGCGCTCAAAAGTGGCGAGCCTGAAAATCAGGGACCGGGAGTTTCAAATCGTATTGGCGCCCGAATCACCCTGTCGAGTTGCCTGTCCGGCTGGTGTTAATGTCAAGGCTTATGTCGGTTTGATTGCCGCGGGCAAGTTTGAGCAGGCGCTGGAGGTGGTACGGCAAACCAATCCTTTACCTGGAATTTGTGGCAGGGTGTGTACCCATCCCTGTGAGCAGGAGTGCCGCCGCGCCGAACTTGATGAACCGGTGGCAATTCGCGCCCTGAAACGATTTATTGCCGATTATGCGGTCAATCAACCCCGGGCGGTATTACCCGCAGATACAGTTAAAAGACCGCAGCGGGTTGCGATAGTTGGTGCCGGTCCCGCCGGTTTGACCGCAGCAAATGACCTAATCCGCTTGGGGTATCAGGTGACGATTTTTGAGGCGCAGGAAAAACCGGGCGGGATGCTCATCTGGGGGATTCCGCCTTTCCGTTTGCCCCGACCAGTGATTGAGCAGGAGATTGATTCGGTTCTTGGTTTAGGGGTGGAACTGTTTACCCGAACCAAAATCGATGAACCGGCACGGCTTCTCAAAGACGGTTTTGCCGCGGTATTTTATGCTCCGGGTTGCCAGAAAAGTTTGACGCTTGGTCGGCCGCTGGAGGATGAACTGTTCGGGGTGATAGATGCCCTTTCCTTTTTGAGAAAGGCGTTTACCGGTGAGATGAAAACTCTGTCCGGTCGGGTTCTGGTGATTGGGGGTGGAAATTCGGCGATTGATGCGGCACGGGTCGCAAAGAGGCTCGGTGCCGAAGAGGTCTGGATTGTTTATCGCCGGACCCGAAGGGAAATGCCGGCTGGTGAAGAGGAACTGTCTGAAGCAGAAGCCGAGAATATCCGCATCGAATATCTTACCCAGCCGGTCGAGTTTATTCATAAAGAAGGAAAGGTTACCGGATTGCGTTGTGTGCGTAATACACTGGGCGCGGCTGATGAGTCGGGCAGAAGAAAACCGGTGCCGATTCCGGGTTCGGAATTTGTAATTAATGCTGATTGGGTTATTACCGCACTGGGTCAGAAGGTGGAGAAGGATATTGACCATTTGCCATCTGGTGTTTTTGTTGGTGGCGATGCCGCAGGCGGTCCGGCAACGGTGATTGACGCCATTGCCAGTGGCCATCGGGGCGCAAGTGCGATTCACAAGTTCATCAGCGGCGCCGAACCAATGACAAAAGTTTCCGAGGTACAACTGGAGATTCAAATGCCGGTGCTAACTGCGGTGCCCAGGAGCCGGGTGCGACCGCGGCAACTGGTACCGGAAAAGCGCAACATTTTTGCCGAGGTGGAGGAACCCTTGACACCAGCAGAGGCGATACAGGAGGCAGAGCGCTGTTTGCGCTGCGGCTTTTGTGGTGAATGTGTTCGGTGCCATCGGACCTGCCCGAAACACCAGGTGGCAATTCGGACTGATGACTTTACTGAAACAACATTTCTCCGAATCCACTCGCTCGAAACAGTTTTTCCTGACGGAGTGGAAGAGCTACCGGTGACGATAAAATTTAATGATGAAAAAGGGGAGCGGTACATCCCGGGCGTAATACAACCTTTGATTGTCAGGGTAGAAAAGGAGTTGTGCCGGGGTTGTGGAAGGTGCGTTGATGCTTGCCCGCACGAGGCGATTACGCGCGAGGAGTGGTATTCTGGTATTCAGGTGGCGGTAGTTGATAGCCGGCGCTGTCGGGGATGTGGCAACTGTTTGACCGTTTGTCCGAGCGGTGCATTGCAGAGTTATCTCAAATTTGTGCCGGTAGGTTATTATAACCAGCGATGAGCCGAAGTTTACCTCCAATCAGAAATTTTGCCTTTGTCTGTGAACGGGTGTCTGTACTGGTGCCGGAAGAGGTTTTGGTAAAAAACGGATTTGGATATCGCACGGTAAACTGCATTGGCCAGGTCGGGACCGGTTCGATTTTACAGGCGTTTGAGTACGGCGCTGACCAGGTTGTTCTATTGGGTTGCCCGGAACAGGAGTGCCGGCATGGGATTGGGGCACAAAATGCCCGAAAACAGGTAGAAACCAGCCGGCAATTACTAAACCTTATGGGGTTTAATCCTGAAGCGGTGCGTTTTGTCCCGGTGTCAGAGCGAAGTGAGCACGATGATTTGTTTAGCGTCCGGTTAGCGAGCAACAGGTCAAGCGGGCAGAAAGTAGCAGTTGGTATCGAACCGGAAAATGATGACAATTTTGCGCCCGCCGGAACAAAGAGACAAACCGATTTTGTCTGTATTGAGTGCGGCAGGTGTAGCGGTGTGTGTCCGGTTGCCCGCACCGGGCTCGGTTTTTCACCCCGGCGGTTGATGCAGAAGGCGGGGACCGAAGATGCACCATTAAAGACCAGGGCTCTTTACGCCTGTCTGGGATGCGATTTGTGTAAAACGGTTTGTCCTTCAGGAAAGAGCATCGCCGAAGAGATATTGCGGTTGCGGGTGATTGCCTTTCAGCAGGGTACGCAGCCTGTAATGGCACACGATGGGGTTGTGCAAACGCTTATCCGGATGATGGCAAAAACAACTTTGCCCCAGAACCGAAGGGAATGGATTAGTTCAGACCTGCGGGTTGCTGATAGAGGGGAAATTGCCCTCTGGACCGGATGCGCGCCTTACTTTGATGTCCTGTTTAAGGAGATGGAAGTGAATCAGGTGGGCACATTGCGCAATGCGGTGCGGATTATGAACCGGCTCGGGATTGAGCCGGTAATTCTGGCGGATGAGCGGTGCTGTGGCCACGATTTGCTATGGCTGGGCGATGTCCGCACCGTAAAGAAACTTGCGCGGCACAATTTAACTCAATTGCAGGATGCCGGGGTAAAAGAGGTTGTTTTTCTGTGTCCGGAATGTTTGCGGACATTCAAACTGGACTACCCGCGACTTGCCGGAACACAGGGTGCGGAGTTGAAATTAAAGCATATCAGTGAGTTTCTTTTTGAACACGGGTTTAAGCCTGCTGGTAATGGAACGCAGATACGGGTAACCTATCATGACCCGTGCCGGTTGAGCCGACATCTTGGGGTCGAAGATGCTCCGCGCCAGTTGATTGGTCAGGTCAATGGGGTTGAGTTGGTTGAGATGGCGCACAATCGCAGCGAGGGTTTGTGTTGTGGTGGGACATCGTGGCTGGAGTGCGGGGCGGCAGTGAAATTGCTGCAAGACCGACGCCTGCAGGAGTGGCAGGCGGTAAAGGCGGAAACTCTCATTACCGGCTGCGGCAAGTGTGAAATTCATCTGCGCTGCGCCCAGATGAGTCGGGGAAATAATAATAAGGCGCAAAAGATTGTTAATCTGATTGATTTTTTTGCAGATAAGGAGTAGAATAGCACGATGAGCCAAGAGACGCGAATCGGCGTGTTTGTCTGCCGCTGCGGCACCAACATCGCCGGCACCGTCAATGTCGAAGCGGTTGCAGATTACGCCCGAACCTTACCCGATGTGGTTTATGCGGTAACCAGCCTTTACAACTGCTCGGAACCAGGACAGAAGGAGATTCAAAAGGCGATTACCGAGTATAAACTCAACCGGGTGGTGGTGGCGGCATGTACACCACGGATGCACGAACCCACTTTTCGTGCCTGTGTGGCACAGGCGGGATTGAACCCCTTTCTGATGGAGATGGTGAACATCCGCGAGGGGTGTTCCTGGGTTCACGCCCTGGAGCCGAAGCGGGCAACGAAAAAGGCGTGCCATCTTGTCCGGATGGCGGTGGCAAAAGCCCGGGCGCTGAAACCGCTCAACCCGCGCCGTTTTCCCTTAAAGGATGCGGTGCTGGTGATTGGCGGCGGTGTTGCCGGTATTCAGGCGAGCCTTGACCTGGCAGATGCGGGTCATCAGGTGTATCTGGTGGAGCGTCAGCCTTCGCTCGGGGGGTTGATGGCGCAGTTGCACAAAACCTATCCGACGATGGACTGTGCGATATGAATACTGGCGCCCAAGATGGCGGATGTCGGTCGGCATCCGAAAATCAAACTCCTGACCCTTGCCGAGGTTAAGGAAGTTGCGGGTCATGTTGGTGACTTTAAGGTAACAGTTCGGCAGAAAGCACGATTTGTTGATGAGCGGGAGTGCACCGCGTGTGGTGATTGCGCCAAGGTTTGCCCGCAACTGGTGCCGGACGAGTTTAACTTAGGGCTGGCGCTAAGGAAGGCGATTTATCAGCCGTTCCCGCAGGCGATTCCGGCGGCATATGTACTTAATCCTGCTGACTGTCTGGGCTTAAATCCAATTGCCTGCGGCAAATGTGCGCAGGCGTGCGAAAAGAAGTGCATCGATTTGAACGCTCAGGATAAAGAGTTGACCTTTGAGGTGGGTGCAATCATCGTTGCCACCGGTATGGAGCCGTTTGACCCATTGTCTCGTACCGAGTTTGGCTATGGCAGGGCAACAAATGTGATTACGGCAATGGAGTTTGAGCGGCTGGCATCGTCTGGCGGACCAACAGGCGGTGAACTCATCCGGTTCAGTGACCGCCGGCGCCCGAACAGTATTGCCTTTATTCAGTGTGTCGGCTCGCGCTGTGCGCAACAGGGCACGCCCTACTGCAGTAACATCTGCTGTATGAACACGATTAAAGACAGTCTGGTGCTCAAGGAGCATTACCCGGATATGGATATCAAGGTTTTCTACATTGACCTGCGTGCCTTCAGCAAAGGGTTTGAGGAGATGCTGTGGCGTTCCAAGCGGCTTGGCGTCAAGTACATCCGCGGGATTCCAGGGGAAGTGGTTGAGGACAAGGAGACCGGGAATTTAAAACTTTATGTGGAAAACACCGAAACCGGCAAGGTTGAGGAACATATTGCAGAAATGGTAGTCCTGGCGACCGGAGTCAAACCCAGGGTTGAGACCAAACCGATTCAGCAACTGATGTCGTTACAACTTCACCCTGAAGGTTTCCTGCTTGAGGCACATCCCAAACTGCAACCGGTTGATTCGCCCGTGCGCGGGGTTTTTTATGCCGGTTGTGCGGAAGGACCAAAGGATGTCAAGGATTCGGTGACACAGGCAAGTGCCGCAGCAGGGCGGGCAGCGCGGCTTCTGGCACAGGGGTCCCTCGCAGCAGAACCAAATACGGTTGAGGTCATTACTGACAGGTGCCGTGCCTGCGGTATGTGCGCGCCGGTCTGTACATTCAAGGCGGTGGAGTGGCAGCGCGGTGCGCCGGCAAAGGCGATTGATGCGGTCTGTGCCGGTTGTGGCAACTGTGCTGCCGAGTGCCGGTTTGAGGCGATTGAGGCGCATCAGTTCACGGACGAACAGATTTTCGCCCAGATTGAGGCGGCGCTGGCAGAAGAGCCCGAGTCGAAAGCGATTGTGTTTGCCTGCCACTGGTGCTCCTATGCGGCAGCGGATACGGTTGGACTGGGCCGGTCTCAATACCCACCAACTCAGGTTTTAATTCGGACGATGTGCAGCGCCCGGGTTGCCGAAAAGTTTGTGCTCAAGGCGTTTGAGCTCGGGGCACCGGTTGTTCTTGTCTCCGGCTGTCACTATGCGGACTGTCACTACCTCAATGCCAATCGGCAAACCCAGCGCCGGGTTGAAAAACTGTGGGACAAACTTGAGGCATGGGGAATCAGACCGGAAAGGTTGCAACTGGAATGGATTTCCGCGGCACAGGCGCCCCGGTTTGTCAAGACTATGGAGGAATTGGAACGGCTCCGGGCAACGGTGACACGAGAAGAGATTGAACAGACAAAGCAGATTCTTGCCAACCCGCCCAAGGTAGCCTTACGGGTTGAGCCCAAGACCGCGGGCGAAATGCCGTTTGTCTGCCTGCGCTGTGGCAAAGAGTCAAAACATCACTGGATACCAAATCAGCCGCAAGAGCGCTCCTGTCCCCATTGCGAAAGCAACAGCCTTCGGTTGCTGTTAATCCATTAACCGCGTCGTTTCATCCTGCTTTTGACAATTTAGAAAACCCATCTTATATTTTCTTGCTTGCGGGCAGCTTAAAATGAAAGGAGTTAATATGAAGGGCAATAAGATAGCCGCAGTCTTTTTGGCGCTCCTTATCCTTGGTTGTAGCAAAGCACCGCATAAGGTGGAAAATAAGGTGGTGGTCACCAAAACCCAAACAACCGAATCCTTACCTGATATCCCCCCAGAACTTAAATATCCTAATGCCAGTGTACTTAACTTTTCCGCCTCAGAAGACGAAAACGGATTTAGCCAGTTTTATATCTTCCGGACAACAGATTCCTTGCCCGTTGTCAAGAAATTTTATGATGAGCGTGTAGAAAACCTGTTTCAGGATGTTGAGTGCAGCAGTTCATTTTCTGACCAGGTAATAGTGAACAGTTATCGGAAAATGAAAGAAGATGAAAAGGTGACTGAAGGGTTGCAATGCATCCTGGTCAAAGAGAAAGATGGTACCCTCGGCACCTTGATATACTGGCAGCGGCAGGACAAAAAGGCTGAACTGTAAAGTAAGAAAGTACTATCTTAACGGGAATAATATAGTAACGACAACGCCCTATAGTAATTTTGCTATCCGTTTTCGGTAACTGTCGGCGAATGCTACCAGGCAAAGATTTTCGTTTATTTGTCAAGCCGCAGGGGGGATTACTCCCTATCTCGCTACCCTTGTTTTGCCTTTCGGTTTGAGCGACACGGTAAACTGTCAGGGTTTAAATGATAGATTCAGGGATATTCAGGCAGCGTTTTTCTTTAGGATTCCTAATGATGACATTATCGCCTTTCTTTTCCATATTTCAATTTTCCTTGACATTAGGATAAGTTTTTGTAATATGCGGCAAATTTTGTGGTATGATACCTACCATAGCCGTTAAATGTCGTCTATCAGCAAGGCGTAGTCAGATAGAAAATTTTGCGTTAGTCAATTTAGAGTTCTGCCCGAATGGGCAGGCACTTGTTCTGATATACGCAGGGTATCGGACAGGGCGTTACAGAGAAGAGCCTGCACGGCAGCATATACCGGCAAGTTTTAGCCTCGTGATTGAGGCTATTTAAAAAGGAGGAGTGGTTATGAGGAAATGGCATAGTCATTTCCCGGTCGGTGTGATTGTGTTTGCCACACTACTGTCGCTAACCTGCCAGCCACCAGCCAACAATCCGCCTACCACACCAGCAACCCCTTCTGGACCAACAACCGGTCAGGTTGGAGTTGCTTACGATTTTAGCAGTTCAAGCACTGACCCGGATGAAGATGGTGTGGCAATCAGGTTTGACTGGGGTAACGGTGTTGTCTCAAACTGGAGTTCGTTTGTTACATCAGGTCAACAGGTGACGATTAGTTATTCATATCAAACCGCTGGTACCTTTAATGTTAGGGCGCAGGCAATGGATGATGACGGCGATACTTCTGACTGGTCAGCCGCACATCAAATTACAATCTCCGCTGGTAGTACCAACAATCCGCCCAACACACCAGCAACCCCTTCAGGACCGGCAACCGGTGAGGTCGGGGTTTCTTACGATTTTGTCAGTTCCAGCACCGACCCGGATGGAGATAGTGTTTCAATCAGGTTTGACTGGGGTGATGGCAATATTTCTAATTGGAGTTCCTATGTCGCAAGTGGGGCTAATGTAACAGCGTCTCATTCCTACTTATCTGTAGGTACTTATAATGTGAAGGCACAGGCAAAGGATATTCACGGCGACACATCCGCCTGGTCTGGTGGACACCAGATAACAATCCAGGCACCGGTTAACAATCCGCCCAATACACCGGCGATTCCTTCAGGACCGGCAACCGGTGAGGTCGGGGTTTCTTACGATTTTGTCAGTTCCAGTACCGACCCGGATGGAGATAGTGTTTCCATCAGGTTTGACTGGGGTAATGGTGTTGTCTCAAACTGGAGTTCGTTTGTTACATCAGGTCAACAGGTGACGATGAGTTACTCCTATCAGACTGCCGGCACCTATTATGTGAAGGCACAGGCAAAGGATGTGCACGGCGACACATCCGCCTGGTCGGGTGGACACCAGATTACCATTTCCAGTGGTGGATATCCGAATCAGATTGTAGCAACAGTTTCGGTTGACCCGAGCCCGGAGGGCTTGGACGCACTGCCCAGTGGCGAATATGTGTATGTAGCAAATTTATACAGTGACGAAGTGTCGGTGATTCGGACTTCGGACAATACGGTTGTTGCAACGGTTGCAGTGGGAGACGGTCCGTACGATGTGGCGGCACTACCCAACGGCGAGTATGTTTATGTGGCGAACTACAACAGCGACAATGTTTCGGTGATTCGGACATCGGACAATACGGTTGTCGCAACGGTTTCGGTCGGTAATGAGCCATACAGTTTAGCAGCATCACCCAATAGCAACTATGTGTATGTGACAAATTTGGGTAGCGACAATGTTTCGGTGATTCGGACATCAGACAATACAGTTGTCGCAACAGTTGGCGCTGGTAGCGACCCGTACGATGTGGCGGTATTGCCCAATGGTGCGTATGTTTATGTGGCAAATTACACAAGCAACAATGTTTCGGTGATTCGTACTTCGGACCATACCGTCGTGGCAACAGTTGCAGTTGGCGGCGGTCCCCGCGGCTTGGCAGCACTGCCCAATGGTGAGTATGTATATGTGGCAAATAACAACCTCGCTCGCGTTTCGGTGATTCGGACTTCGGACAACACAGTTGTCGCAACCGTTTCGGTTGGAACTCGGCCCCTCGGTGTAGCCGTACTACCGAATGGTCAATATGTGTATGTGGCAAATCGGGATGATGATGCTGTTTCGGTGATTCGTACCTCAACTAATACGGTTGTGGAAACCGTTACTGTCGGAGACCAACCGGTAGGTGTGGCGGTGTTGCCCAATGGCAACTTTGTGTATGTGAGTAATTACGGTACCAACGATGTAACTGTACTCGGGCAGTAGTGATATGTTTTCAGCATCTGGGGCGGGGAAAATCCCCGCCCTTATTTTATTTTCATTTCAGGGGCATAAGAGTCGCTAATATCGTCATTAAGACAGCAGTAGATATTGCACTTGATAGGGCTTGGGAAGGGAGTCTGGGGACGGTTCCGGGAGCGGTTCCCAGAACGAATTGGTGACTGGTTAGCCGGTTGAATTAAGGAGTGAAATGGAGGTTGCTTTCCCAAGGGCTAATCCATGGTACCGAATAGCGGATAACCGGCATTGTTTAAGGGTGAAATTGAGGGTTTGTCTGTTAGTTTGTCTATCTCAGGCAGTGTAGCAGGGTTGCTGGACCGGCTTCAGGGTTTATAAGTTAAGCCCCTTATTCCAGTAAAGTTAGGTTAACTTTGCCTTAAGTTTTTCTGCCAGTTGTTCGGGTTCGTAGATGACCTCAATGCCAGCGGACTGAAACGCCTGAATCTTCTCGGCTGCGGTACCGGAACCGGCAGATATGATGGCGCCGGCATGTCCCATCCTTTTATCCGGGGGTGCGGTTTGGCCCGCGATGAAGCCGAACACCGGTTTTGTCACATACTGCCGGACAAACTGTGCCGCCTTTTCTTCATCACTGCCACCAATCTCGCCGACGATGACTATCGCTCTGGTTTCAGGGTCGTCCTGAAACATCTTTAAACAGTCAATAAAGTTGGTGCCGATTACCGGGTCGCCACCGATGCCGATTACGGTTGATTGACCGAATTCGCCGGTGTTGGCGGCGATCTCATAGGTCAGGGTTCCAGAACGGGAAACGATGCCGACCGGTCCAGGCCGAAATGCGGCAGCGGGCATTATTCCGACTTTTGCCTTTCCGGGCGAGATTGCACCGGGGCAGTTTGGACCAACAATCCGGACGCCACGGGTTTTTGCGACCGCAATCGCCTTGATTGCATCGAGTACCGGTACCCCTTCGGTCACACAGACGATTAGTTTTACGCCGGAGAAGACCGCTTCGAGTAGCGCATCGCCGGCAAAGTTGGCAGGTACAAAGATGATTGATGCATCGGCACCGGTTGCCCGGACCGCTTCGGCAACCGAGTTGAAAACCGGTATGCCGTCAATCTCCTGACCGCCTTTGCCCGGGGTTACACCGCCGACCACCTGGGTGCCGTACTCTTTCATCAATCGGGCGTGAAAGGCGCCGTCTCTGCCGGTTATGCCCTGAACAATCAGCCGGGTGTTCTGGTCAATCAGGATGCTCATCTTGCCTCCTTTGCCTTGGCAACTGCCAGTTTGACCGCTTCACTCATCCCGGTGGCACTATAGACCGGGCTATCAGCGAGCAGGGCACACGCCTTTTCGGCGTTGGTGCCAACAAGACGGGCAACAATCGGCACTTTGATGTCGGCTTTCTTTATTGCAGCGATGAGCCCCTGAGCGATGTCGTCACAGCGGGTGATGCCGCCGAAGATGTTGACGAGAATCGCTTTGACATTGGGGTCGGAGAGGATGATGCGCATTGCGGTTATCATCTTTTCGGGCGATGAGGAGCCACCGACATCAAGGAAGTTTGCCGGTTCACCACCATACCGTTTGATTAAGTCCATCGTCGCCATTGCCAGGCCCGCACCGTTGACAATGCAGCCAACATTGCCGGAGAGTTTGATGTAAGAAAGACCCGCGGCTTTGGCTTCAATCTCTTTGGGCTCTTCACCTTCCGGGTCGCGCAACGCCTCATTTTCGGGATGGCGGAAAAGGGCGTTGTCGTCAAAGTTGATTTTCGCATCCAGGGCGAGCAGTTTGCCATCATCGGTTAACACCAGCGGGTTGATTTCAACAAGCGAGCAGTCGCGCTCGACAAATATCTGGTAAAGTTTCTGGCAGATGGTGGTGAAGGCGCTGGTCAGTTTCAGGTCACCGAACAAAGAAAAACCGATGGTGCGGGTTTGGAAGGGCAGGATGCCGAGCAAGGGGTCGATTTCTGCCTTGAGAATTTTTTCCGGGCTGGTTTTCGCAACCTCTTCAATCTCAACGCCACCCGCGGCAGAGGCGATGAGAACCGGTTGCCGGGCAGAACGGTCAACCGTAATACCGAGGTAGAATTCGGATTTGATTGGGACGCATTCGGAGACGAGGAGTTTTGTGACCTTCAAGCCTTTGATTGTCATACCGAGGATTTTTTCGGCGGTGGGCAGAACATCTTCAAACCGGTCAACCCGTTTGACACCACCGGCTTTACCGCGACCACCAACCAGGACCTGGGCTTTGAGTACCGCCGGAACACCAACCGCAATTGATGCCTGTTTTGCTTCGTTTGGTGATTTTACCATCTGCTCGCGCGGTGTGGGAATTCCCGCCCGGGCAAAAATCTGTTTAGCCTGATATTCATGGATTTTCATACAGGTTAAATCTAACGAAAACCGGCGCAGGGTCAAGCGGGTGTTTTGGGCTTTGCGCTAATTGTTGCCCGGTGTGGGGTTGAATAGCTGGTAGAGGGTTGTGCCGGTTGCGGTGTCGTGCCATACGGGCTGGATAAACGGGCGCTGGTTTTCCAGCCAGATGAGGAGGTAGGGAAATTTGAGACGGTTAACCGATAACTTTTCTAACTGCTGTTGGGTGCGGTTGAAGGTGTTGACAAAGTAGATATTGCCGGCGGGAGAACGCTGTTTTAGGGAGTCAGTTGTGGTATAAAATCGGCTGGAGTCGCGTTTGGTTTCAAGGATGAGGTCGGGTATTGAGATAAGCCAGGTGTCGGGCAGAAAGGCGCTGAGGTAGTCAAATTCCGGTTCCCAGTTGCCGAAAACGGTTTTCGCTTTACCGGGCTCGTGTTCAAGAAGGACAAAATCAGCCAGTTTTTGCGCGGTTTGCCATTTAAGGTAAGGCTGGTGGTTTTTGATAAGGGCGTTGAGGTTAAACGGGATTAAGATAAGGGTGATGAGAAAAAGGGGCAGGCGCGAGTGCCGAACGGTGCCAAGAACAAGCGAGAAGCCGATAACCGCATAGAGCCAGATTTTCTGGTGGTACGGATCCCAGAAAAGGGCGGTGACCAGACTGGTGATGAGCAGGGCGGTGCCAGGTTTGTTGCGGGCGGCAAGCAGGGTGAGGGTCAGAATTAGGATACCGGCAATGATTAGTGTAATAAGTAAGAAGGGGTGCGGGTTTCGGGTGGCAAGCGCGGTTTTAATACCGGCGAAGTTGTCAGGAAGTACCGGGAACAGGCTTGATATAAAGCCGAGCGGGGTTGAGATGAGGTTGGACAGTTTGAATCCGCCAAATGTGCCCTGTTCGGGTAGAAAGAAAATTGCGGTCAGGATGTTTTGCAGGTTTTTGGCGCCGGCAGGGATAAGAACGGTGAGGTAGATAATAAGGGTTGTGATGGGTGGGGTGATAAGAAGGGAGAGCAGAATCCGGCGCGGGGTTTGCCGGAGCGATAATAAAATGAGAAAGGGTAAAACAAGCAGGGACAAGAGGTAAAAACCGGCGCTGATGCCGAGACAAAACGCGGCGCTAAGCGGTTTTCTTTTTTCCAAGAAGAGGAGCGAGAAGAGGAGCCACGGTGTTGCAGGAATTACTTCGGCGATGTTGGTGGCTTGTGCGGAAAATGCGAAGGAGAAGCCCAAGCCCAGGGTGGCGGTGATTACCGTGGGGAGCGGGTGGGATTGTGTTAAGAGGAGCAGGGCAAATAGAAAAAGGGTTAAAGCAGCACAAAGGGCGTTAGCGAGCTGCAGGGGTTTTACACCGTTGCCTTGATAGTTGAACAGCCGGAAGATGCGGTAGGCGGTATGAGCGTAAATGGGAAATAAAAAATGTTTCTGGACATTCTGGCGGAAGTAGTGGGGTTGCTGATAGGCGGTTTGCCAGTTAAGGGGAATGTACTGTGTTGTGCCTGAGGGGGTGATTGCCACCCGGTGCAAGGTGGAGAGGACGCGAAAGCCGTCGGTGTTGTAATGGGTGGAGGGCAAAAGTAAAAACAGGGTGAGAAATGTCAGGGCAAGGACAAGCGGGGTTAATAACTTCTTCATTAATTGAACTCCTGGAACGGGTTCAGAATAGAGAAGATATTGATTTCTGTCAAGTTGAAGTGCGGGGAGGCATTGAAGAGGATGTTTTAATTGACTCAGAACAATTTGGGTGTATAATCGGACTCGTGCATCGTAAATTGATAGTAAATTGTCTGAGAAGGTCTATTTTCCAGGAGGCACAATGACAAATAAAGTAGCGATTATCGGCATCGGCGCAACCCAGTTTCGTTCCATCTCGCCTGATGTTTCTTATAAGGAACTGATGTATGAGGCGGCGGTAAAGGCTTATGAGGATGCGGGCATTGACCCGAGGCGGGATGTGGACACCTTCGTGACCTGCGCCGAGGACTATATTGAAGGGACGAGCATCTTTGATGAGTATGTGCCGGACCAGCTTGGGGCAGCGTTAAAGCAGATGCATACGATTACAGGCGATGGCTTGCACGGCATTGCGGCGGCGTGGTTGCAGATAATGACGGGTAAATTTGATGTGGCGGTGGTGGAGGCGCATTCTAAGGCATCAAACATCCTGACACCGGATGGGGTTGAGGTTTGCGCCCAGGACCCAGTTTTCACCCGACCGTTGCAACTGAACAACCTTTTCATCGCCGGATTGGAGATGAATCGGTTTCTCAAGCGGTTTGGATTGACAACTGAGCACTGCGCGGCGGTGGTGAAGAAGAATCGGTATAATGCGCTTGATAATCCGATTGCCGGCAGAGCGGCAAAACTCGCGGACGAAGATTTCAGAACTGCACCGATGGTTGCCTTTCCCCTTACTGAACTGGACATTGCGCATCCGGTTGATGGTGCGGTGGTCGTGGTATTGGCTTCGGAGCGGTGGTTGCAGAAGAAACAAGTTAACTGTTCAAAGCCGGTGTTTTTGACCGGTATGGGCTGGTGTAACGGCTCTTACAATCTGGAGTCCCGCGATTGGGAAAGGCAGGATTTTGTTACCAGAGCAGCGGATATGGCTTATCGGTACGCCGGGATTAAGTGTCCGGCAGAGGAGATAGACTTCGCTGAGATTGACGACACTTACTCTTATAAGGAGTTGCAAAACCTCCTTGATTTGCGGCTTGTGGGTGATGCGGAGTTGAAACACTGGGTTGAGTCGGGTAGAACCGGATTAAAGGGCAGTTTGCCGGTAAACTCATCAGGCGGCGCCCTGGGAATGGGGTATCTTTACGAAGGAACAGGTCTTGCCCGGCTTTATTGGGCGGTGCAGGAGTTGCGCGGGGAAGCGGGTAAGAATCAACTGCCCAAATCCCGGACCGCGCTGGTGCAATCCTGGCGTGGTCTGCCCACGGCAAGCGCCGCAGTGGCGATTTTAACTGTTTAAGGAGGAGTGATGGGTAACAGAGTAGCAATCGTTGGTGCGGGAATGACAAAGTTTGTGCGCCGGGCGCAGGAGACCGGCCAGGAACTTGCCTTTTATGCAACAAAGGCGGCGCTGGACAGTTGCGGAATGAAACTTGACCAGATTGATGGTGTTGTACTGGGCAGCGCGCCGGACACATTTGACGGTGTGCATATGAAGGGTGAGTATCTGTCACCGGGCGCTGGTGCCTGGGGCAAGCCTTATATGCGCTGTTATGTGGGCGGCGGTACCGGGGTATTTTCAGTTGCTCATGGCTGGTATCATGTTGCATCAGGGGTGTTTGACACCTGTCTCGTGGTGTGTGAGGAGAAGATGTCTTCTTTTCAGCCGCATCCTCAGGGTGCATTCCTGACGATATTTGACCATACGACCGAACGGCCTTTAAAGCCCAATCTGCTCTGGATATTTGCGCTGGAGATGAATCGGTATATGAACACCTATGGTTTACGGAAAGAGGATATTGCCCGGGTTGCGGTCAAGAATAAAAATAACGCTATTGACCATCCGGCAGCGCAACTCGGTGGCAAAGTTACCCTGGACGATATTCTTAACTCCGAGGTTCTTGCCTGGCCCGTACAAAGGCTTGATGTCAGTCCGGTTTCTGATGGTGCGGTGGCATTGGTTCTGGCAAATGAGAGTATTGCGCGCCGGGTGACTGATAAACCGGTATGGATTGAAGGTGTGGGCTGGGCGCTTGATACCGCCTACTGGACAAATCGCGACCTGTGTTATCCCCGTTATGTGGAAGAAGCGGCAAGGATGGCGTATAAGATGGCGGGAATCACCGACCCGCGTCATCAGATTCATATCGCCGAACCCTATGACCCGTTTGATTACAAAGAGCTGCACCATATGGAAGGACTTCTGCTGTGCGGAAGAGGAGAGGCACCGCAACTAACTCTGGACGGCGTGACACAGCGGGATGGTGAGTTGCCAGTTTGTCCTTCAGGTGGTTTGCTCGGGGTTGGTAACCCAATCGCTGCTGCCGGTTTGATGAAGGTCGCCGAACTCTTCTGGCAGTTGCGGGGCGAGGCAGGAAAGCGTCAGGTGGCGCGCAAGGCAAAGCGCGGTGTTGCCCAAGCCTGGGGCGATTTGATGCAGGTTGGTGCTGTTGTGGTGGTAGGAATATAGGAGGAGAGATGGCACAGGTTAAAAAACTGAAAGTAAAGAAGCAAAACCGCCAGCCGAATATGCCCATACGCGGCAGTGGTGGAGGGTTAGCGGCAAGCGAGAAGCCGAAATTAGATGGTGGTTTTCCTGGTACGGGTTTAAGCGATGAAGATATTAAGGAAGGAAAAGTTCTTACCACAAGATGGAAGGCGGATGCGAAATACGGCTGGGATGCCGGTGTGGCAATAAGCAGGTATCTTGCCGGATTGAAAGAGGGAAAGATTCTGGGCGTGCGGTGCCACAAATGTGGCAGGACGATGGTGCCCCCGCGGATTTTCTGCGAATGGTGTTTCCGCAATATCGATGAATGGGTGGAACTGAAAGATACGGGCACGGTTAACACCTTTTCGCTGTGTTATGTAACCTGGGATGTGAAGAGGATAAAAGAACCCCAGATTCCAGCGGTGATTGAGATTGACGGCGCTTCCAAGGGGATGGGAATAATGCACCTTTTAGGTGAGGTTGACCCGAAAAAGGTTTACATCGGTATGAGGGTGAAGGCGGTCTGGAAAGAGCCGGCAGAGCGAGAAGGTGCAATCACCGATATCCGCTACTGGAAGCCACTGTAAGGGGAGGAGTAAGATGGCACTGAAACAAAGAAATGAACAGGTTAGCCAGACCAAGGTCTGGTTCGGTGAGTTGCCGGTAGAAAGCCTCTATACCGTGGGGATTGCTGGCGAGCGCTTTTACCGGACGCTCCAGGAAAAGGGGCAGTTAACCGGCACAAAGTGTGAGCGGTGTGGCATAGTGTTCGTTCCGGGAAGGATTTTCTGTGAGCGGTGTCTGGAAAGGCTTGACAACTGGGTAACGGTTGGTCCGACTGGCACGCTGGAGTCCTGGACAGTGGTTTATGTTGGGCTTGATGGTAAGAGGCTAAAACAGCCGGTACTGGTCGGACTGATTAAACTTGATGGTGCTTCAACCTGTCTTGTGCATTATCTGGGTAATGTGAAGCCGGAAGAGATTTGTTTCGGGATGAGAGTTGCCCCGGTGTTGAAACCGAAGGCAAAACGAGAGGGTGCGATAACCGATATCCTCTACTTTCAACCTGCCCCATAGCGCAGATATAGCGCAAGGTCGAATAACCGGGCAGGCACTATAGTATAGTAAGAGAACCGCGGTTGCTTTGTGTAGCCCCTGGTGTAAGTTTGTAATTGGAGTTTACGGCTGGCAGGCAACTGAAAAGAGGGAGGGTTGTAACAAAAAGGCTGAAATAACAGGGGGTAGGAAAATCTTTAACGAATTAGTTGACAAGCGGTTTTTAATTAGTATATTTGCTAATTAGTGCGATAAGAA
This sequence comes from candidate division WOR-3 bacterium, assembly GCA_013177935.1. Lineage (NCBI taxonomy): Bacteria > Pseudomonadati > Caldifarciminota > Caldifarciminota bacterium. The sequence goes on from JABLXZ010000001.1 coordinate 95,135, forward strand.
ATCGGGTCAAAGTGCCATAAGGCACAGTTAAGTTAGTAAAGACCCCGGTAAAGTAAAGGTCGGAAAGCAGAAAAGGAAAGAAGTGTAGTTTTTATTTAAAATGAGCGTATTAAGAAGTTCGAAAAAGATAAGGATAAAGTTAAAAGCCTATGACCACCGGCTGCTTGACCAGTCGGCGCGAGACATTGTGGATGTGGCGAAGCGGACCGGTGCGCAGGTGGCAGGTCCGATTCCGTTGCCAACCAAGCGCACGCTTTTTACGGTGCTGCGTTCGCCCCATGTTGACAAAAAGTCACGGGAGCAGTTTGAGTTGCGGGTGCATAAGAGGTTGATTGAGATTTCTAATGCCACGGCCGATATGGTGGACGCGCTGATGAAACTTGAAGTGCCAGCCGGGGTAGAAGTGGAGATTAAGTCGGCATGATTGGGTTGGTTGGCATAAAGGGTGAGATGACCCAGATTTATGATGATGCGGGTAAAGTGGTACCGGTGACTGAGATTAAGGTGGGAAAATGTGTGGTTGTTGGTTTACGGACCCGGGAGAAGCATGGCTATTTTGCGGTTCAGATTGGCCAGGGTGAACCGAGTAAGCGCCAGTTGACCAAGCCTTATGAGGGGCAGTTTAAAAAGGCGGGCGTGCCGGTGCTGGGCAAAGTGTGCGAATTTCGGGTTGATAGTGTGGAGGGTTATCAGATCGGGCAGGAGTTGAAGGTGGACATTTTCCAGCCGGGTGAGTTTGTAAATGTTACCGGCTGGACAAAAGGTCGCGGATTTGCCGGAGGAATGAAGCGCTGGGGCTGGCATGGTGGTCCTGCTTCACACGGGTCGATGTCACACCGGCGTATTGGTTCACTGGGCGCTGGTTCTTCACCGGGAAGGGCATTGCCCGGTCGCACTTTACCGGGACATTACGGTTGTGAGCGCGTGACAATCAAGAACCTTAAAGTGGTTAAGGTTGACCCGGAACAGGGTGTGATTTATGTGCGCGGTGCGGTTCCGGGTTATCGCGGTGCCCGGGTTTTAATCCGGAAGGGGGCGTGAGGTGGAGGTATTGACCATTTCCGGTGAGGTGAAGCGGCAGGTGGAGTTGCCTTCGGAATGGTTTAACCGTTCTGGTCCCAAGAGTTTGCTCTGGGATGCGGTGCGCTGTTATCTCGCAAATCAGCGTCAGGGAACCGCGAAAACCAAGACGCGCGGTGAAGTCTCGGGTACCGGTAAAAAGCCCTGGCCCCAGAAGCACACCGGACGGGCACGACACGGTTCAAGGCGTTCGCCCATCTGGCGCGGCGGTGGTATCGCCTGGGGTCCCAAGCCAAGAGATTACAGTTATGAGTTGCCAAAAAAGGTACGGCGTCAGGCGCTGGCACTGGCGCTGACATCACGGGCAAAGGAAAATGGTATTAAGATTGTTGAAGATTTTGAGCTTAATGAGCCGAAGACCAGAGAGTTGGTGAATATAGTTGAGAAGATAGCCTCACCATTGGCAAAGGGTGATAAGGTGCTTTTGCTTGTGGAGCGGGCTTCAGAAAATTTAGTGCGAGCGAGTCAAAATGTCTCCTGGTTAGATGTTATGCCCGCGGCGCAGTTGAACTCCTATCAGGTGTTGACACATCAGAAGTTGATTTTCACCGAGAAGGGGCTTGAGAGTTTTCTTACGGCGATGGGGGTTAAATGATGATTGACCCGACTAAGATTATTTTAGGGGTAGTTGTTACCGAAAAGTCGGAACGGGTAAAAGGTGCGGAGGGGAGTTATACCCTGCGTGTGAACCGCGATGCTAATAAACATCAGATTCGTCAGGCGGTCGAGCAGATGTTTAAGGTTCATGTGACCGATGTGCGGGTGATGAATTTTAAAGGGAAGAAGCGACGGATGGGGATGTTTCAAGGATATCGGCCCGACTGGAAGAAAGCGGTAGTAAAGTTAAAAGAAGGCGAAAGAATTGAGGCTCTGGAGCATTAATTATGGGTATTAAGCAGTATCGACCGATTACACCCGGTAGAAGGCATTACACCGTTTCCGATTTCAGTGAGATTACCCGGGAGGAGCCGTATAAGCCTTTGACGGTTCCATTGCGTAAGACCGGCGGGAGGAACAATCAGGGCAGAATTACCGCCAAGTATCGCGGTGGTGGCGAAAAACGGCACTACCGGATAATTGACTTTTTAAGAGATAAGGTGGGCATTCCCGCCAAGGTGGTTTCGATTGAATACGACCCGAACCGTTCAGCCCGGATTGCGCTGGTTTGTTACGCCGATGGTGAGTATCGCTATATTCTTTGCCCTGAAGGGTTGAAGGTGGGCGACCAGGTTGCTTCGGGTAACAACCTGCCGATAAGGTTTGGCAATGCGATGCCGTTGTCAGACATACCGGTCGGAGTCGAAATTCACAATCTTCAACTTTATCCGTCAAGCCGGTCGTTTTTGGTACGTTCGGCTGGAACCGCGGCTCAGATTCTTGCCAAAGAGGAAGGCTGGGCGGTGGTGAAGTTGCCATCGGGTGAGATTCGTAAGTTCGATTTACGGTGCTGGGCGACGATTGGCCGGGTGTCAAATGCCGAGCATAAAGACATTTCAATCGGCAAGGCGGGCCGGAGCCGTCATATGGGTCGCAGACCAAGGACAAGGGCGGTGGCGATGAATCCGGTTGACCATCCGATGGGTGGCGGCGAAGGCAAAAGTTCTGGTGGCAGACATCCCTGTTCGGAGAAGGGGATGATTGCCAAAGGTTATAAGACCCGCAATCCGAAGAAGAAGTCGAGCAAACTTATCATTCGCAGGAGGGCATAAGATGGGGCGTTCGCTGAAGAAGGGTCCTTATATCGATGAGAAGTTGTTCCGGCGGATAAAGGAGCTGGTGGAGAAGGGTGAGCGGCGAGTGATAAAAACATATGCCCGGCGCAGTATTATCCCCCCTGAGTTTGTTGGTCAGACGATTGCGATTCACAACGGCAACAGATTTATACCGGTTTATATCACCGAACGGATGGTCGGACACCGATTAGGTGAGTTCGCACCGACCCGTACTTTCCGGGCACATTCTGGGCAGCGTAAGGAAAAGTCGGTTGAGGAGAAACGGGAGCATTAAGCGATGGAGGCATTTGCGCGCAGTAGGTTTCAGCGTGGTTCAGCAAGAAAGATGAATCGGATTGCAGAGTTAATCCGGAATAAGGATGTACCGACCGCTTTGGCAACGCTCACATTTTTAGCCAAGCCTTCCAAACAGGCGCTTTTGAAGACTCTGCGTTCTGCGGTTGCCAATGCAATCAATAAGGCGGGTAAGGCACGGTTGCAGGAGAAGGATTTGTTTGTGAAAGAGGTAAGAGTAGACCCGGGTCCCAATGTGATGAAACGACTGATGCCCGGTCCCAGAGGCACCGCTTCGGTTTTTGTGCGCCGGATGTGCCATATTTATGTGAAGGTGGCAACAAAGGAGGAAAAGTCTTAGTATGGGTCAGAAGACACACCCACTGGGTTTTCGACTTGGGATAACGAAAGACTGGAAGTCGGCATGGTTTGAGAAGAAACGATACCGCGACTTTTTGCTGGAGGATTATAAAATTCGGCGGTACATTGAGGCGAAGTTGGCTGAGGCGATGGTTTCCAACATTGAAATTAGACGGGTCGCGGACCGAACAACGATTACAATTCATACCGCGCGGCCCGGAATGGTTTTTGGTGCGAAGCGACAGGCACTGGAGGCGCTCCGCGAGGAGATTAAGCGACTGGTGGGTAGGGATGTCCATATTCTTGTTGAGGTGGTTCGGGTTCCGGAGCTGGAGGCGAAACTTGTTGCCCAGAATATTGCACGCCAGCTTGAAGAACGGGTTGCCCATCGCCGGGCGATGAAACGAGCGGTAACCCAGGCGATGCGACTCGGGGCATTGGGCATTAAGGTGATGGTGGGAGGAAGGTTAGGTGGTGCGGAGATTGCTCGCAGTGAGTGGTACCGGGAAGGGCGGGTGCCGTTACAGACATTGAATGCCGATGTTGACTATTCGGTGGATGTTGCCAAAACGATTGCCGGAACCTGCGGCGTGAAGGTCTGGATTTATAAAGGTGATATTCAGCCCAGAGCAGGGAGTTAAACTATGTTGATGCCAAAACGGGTTAAGTATCGGAAAGCGATGCGCGGTCGGATGAAGGGTAAGGCGACAAGTGCCAATCGGATAGATTTTGGCGAGTACGGGCTTATTGCGCTGGAACCGTCGTGGATAACCGCCCGTCAGATTGAAGCGGCACGATTGTGTCTGACGAAGTTTCTCAAGCGAGCCGGAAAGATGTGGATTAGGATATTCCCTGACAAACCGGTTACTAAAAAGCCGGCGGAGTCAAGAATGGGTAAAGGAAAAGGAACGCCCGAAGAGTGGGTTTGTGTTGTAAAACCGGGGCGGGTTCTCTTTGAATTAGGCGGCCTCCCAAAGGCAGAGGCACTGGAGGCTTTGAAACTGGCGGCGAGTAAGATGCCCTGCCGGACGAAATTGGTTGAGCGTGAGGAGTTTAGTTATGAAGGCTTCTGAGTTGCGCGAGTTGTCTAAGGAAGAGTTGACCCGAAAGATTGCCGAGTTACGGGATGAACTTTTTAAGTTGAAACTACGGCGAGCAACCGAGCAGTTGCCCAATCCAGTCCGTTTGCGGATTCTCCGACGGGAAATCGCCCGTTGTCTTACCGTGTTAAAGGAGAAGGAGTTGAAGGAAGGTGGTAGTAATGCGTAAGGAACGACGGACGGTGGTAGGCACGGTTATTTCGGCGAAGATGCAGAAGACGGTTGTGGTTGAAACCGAGCGGCTGGTGCAGCATCCCAAATATAAAAAGTACATTAGGAAGCGGACAAAACTGTATGCCCACGACGAACGAGCGGAATGCAAGGAAGGCGACCGGGTTATGATTATGGAAACAAGGCCTTTGTCGAAGTTAAAAAGGTGGCGGGTGGTGAAGAAGTTATGATTCAAGAATATAGTCGTCTTACTGTTGCCGATAATTCCGGTGCCCGGGTGGCGATGGTTATCAAGATTTATGGTGGTTCAAAACGGAAGTTCGGCTGGCTGGGCGATACCGTGCTGGTTACTGTCAAGGACGCGCTCCCCAATGGACCAATAAAGCCCGGGGATAAGTATAAAGCGGTAGTTATCCGGACACGAAAAGAGTACCGGCGTGAAGACGGTACCTATATAAGATTTGACGATAACGCCTGTGTCTTGATTGACGATAAAGGTGAACCCAAAGGGACACGGGTGTTCGGTCCGGTGGCAAGGGAGTTGAGGGAGCGGAAATTTACCAAAATCATTTCGCTGGCAACTGAGGTGGTGTGATATGCAACTGCGTAAGGGTGATGTGGTTGAAGTAATTACCGGTGAAGAACGAGGTCGCCGGGGTAAAATTCTGCGCATCGAGTGGCATAAAGAGAGCAAAAGTTACCGGGCGATTGTTGAAGGAATTAACCTGGCAAAGCGTCACCAGCGAACTCGGGGACCTGATAAACCGGGTGGTATTGTTGACCTGCCCAATCCGATTAATGTCTCCAATCTGGTGCTCATCTGCCCGAAATGCGGCAAGAGGGCGAAGGTGAAACGCGCCGAGCATGAGGGAAGAAGGGTGCGGGTTTGTAAAGTTTGTGAAGAGATTATTGATGTATGATACCAAGACTTAAAGAGCTTTATCTGAAAAAGGTCATTCCGGCGCTGACCGCACGGTTTGGCTACAAAAACAAGCACCAGGTACCGCGACTTACCAAGGTGGTTGTTAGTGTAACCACAAAAGAGGCGGTGCAGGATTCCAAGGTGCTCGATGTGATTGCCGAAGACCTGGCGATGATTACCGGACAAAAGCCGGTTAGGACTTTCGCAAAAAGGGCGATTTCGGCATTCCGGATTCGAGAAGGTATGCCGCTCGGGGTTAAAGTGACCCTGCGTGGTGACCGGATGTATGAGTTTATTGACCGGTTCTTTAACCTTGCGGCGCCTAAGATTCGAGACTTCCGGGGTTTTCCGCTTGATGCCTTTGATGGCCGCGGCGGTTACAGCCTCGGACTCACGGAGCAGGTGATTTTCCCGGAAATTGAGGTCGCCAAGGTGAAAAAGGTGTTTGGAATGACAATTACTTTTCAGACAACCGCCAAGCATGACGATGAGGCACGGTTTTTACTGGAAGAATTAGGTATGCCGTTTGCAAAAAGGAAGTGATATGGCAAGAAAATGTTTGATTGTTAAGTCACAGCGTGAGCCCAAATTCAAGGTGCGTAAACACAACCGCTGTCAGGTTTGTTTCCGTCCCCGGGCATATTATCGCAAATTTGGATTGTGTCGGCTTTGTTTTCGGGAACTTGCGCTTCGGGGCGAGATACCCGGGGTGCGTAAGGCAACCTGGTAAGGAGGATAGCGTTGGATCCGATTTCTGACTTCCTTACGCAGATTCGTAATGGAATTGCGGCCCGGGTGAAAGAGATAAATGTTCCCCACTCCCGGTTAAAATATGAGATTGCCCGGGTGTTGCTCGAAGAAGGGTTTATAAGCAACTTTCGGGTTGAGGGTGAGGGGCCAAAGAAGCGAATTATTGTTAGTTTGAAGTATCTTGATGACGGCGCTTCGGTAATTCGCGGGCTGGAAAGGGTATCAAAACAGAGTCGGCGGATATATGTTGGGTATCGGGACCTGCCCCGAGTGATGGGAGGTCTTGGCGTTGCGATAATTTCAACCCCAGCCGGCATTATCACCGACCGAGAAGCCCGTCGCCGCAAAATCGGGGGCGAGCTTATTTGTAAGGTGTGGTAAACTATGGCGAAGACATATCGTCCTTTGTCAATACCCGATGGTGTTGAAGTAAAACCGGAAGCCGATAAGGTTACTGTAAAGGGTAAACTGGGTTCCTTGACGCTTTCGCTTTATCCTGGGGTGAAAGTGAAGGTTGAAAATCGCGAGGTGGTAGTTGAGGGGAGCCCCGAAGTCGAGCGCAAGTATGTAGGGACGATGCGCGCTTTGCTCAGGAATATGCTCGTTGGCGTGAGCAGTGGTTATCAAAAGGTTGTTGAGCTGCGGGGAATGGGTTACCGTGCTCAGAAAACCAAGACCGGTGTACAGTTCAACTGTGGCTTTTCTCATCCGGTTGATTTTGTAATACCGCCCGGCATATCGGTTGAAATTAACCAGGTTCCCAATCCGGAAGATACAAAAGAGCAGATGTTTGAAATTATTGTGTCGGGGATAGACAAACAGGTTGTCGGAGATACCGCAGCGCGGATGCGAGCGATAAAACCAGCAGACCCGTACCACGGCAAGGGTTTCCGGTATCGAGGGGAATGGGTGCGGAAAAAGGCGGGGAAGCGGGCGGTCGCAGCCCAGGGTTAAGTCATTTCTTAATAGTTGACCGGATTTCAGCAAATGATATTATTGAGATGTTAGCCCCATCGTCTAGTCCGGCCCAGGACGTCTGGTTCTCAGCCAGAAGACTGGGGTTCAAATCCCCATGGGGCTATTTTAATATTGAACTAACTACCTGGAATGAAATCAATTAAAATTGTCGGCACGGGCAGCGCATTACCGGAAAAGGTTCTCACTAATTTTGACCTTGAAAAGATGGTGGACACAAGCGATGCCTGGATTGTAGAACGTACTGGGATTCGAGAACGACGGATTGCCGACGAGAATACCGCAACATCTGACCTTGTTGCGGTAGCGACCGAAAGGGCTTGTGCTCAAGCCGGATTGAAGCCTTCGGACCTTGATACGATTATTGTTGCGACCAGTACCCCGGATACCGTTTATCCCGCAACCGCCTGCTGGGTCCAGAAGCGATTGGGAATTGCTGGCAGTGCGGCATTTGATATCAGTGCGGGCTGTTCCGGTTTTCTTTTTGCGCTTGAGGTGGCAGCTAATTTGATTGTTGCCGGCACAGCCCGGAAGGTTGCGGTTGCGGGCGGTGAGGTGATGTCGAAAGTAGTTAACTGGAAGGACCGAGCAACCTGTGTGCTATTTGGCGATGGTGCGGGTGTTGCCATCGTAGTACCTGGTGACGGTAAATCAGGAATTCTGTCGTCCAACTGGGGTTGCGATGGGAATCTTGCGCCATTGCTTTATCAGCCCGCCGGTGGTACAAGGCTCCCGACCAGTGAAAAGACGCTCAGGGAAATGGCGCACACCGTTCATATGGAGGGCAATCAGGTTTTTAAGCATGCGGTGCGGGCAATGGGCGGGGCAGCATTGAAGGCACTTTCCGAAGCCGGTATCAGCGCTCAGGATGTTAAACTTTTTATACCGCATCAGGCAAATATGAGAATTATGGAGGCAGCGCGCGAGCGAACCGGGATACCAGTTGAGAAGATGTTTGTCGTTCTTGACCGTTATGGGAATATGTCAGCGGCAACGATTCCGGTGGCGATTGATGAGGCGTGGAGGCAGGGGCGAATTCAAGACGGCGATATTCTACTTTTGACCGCTTTTGGCACCGGTTTTACCTGGGCAGCAGCCGCGTTGCGCTGGTAAAACCCAATAAATAGAATTTCAGTTAATTTCGGTCGGTCTTTTCCAGATTATCAGAGTTAGAAACGGACCAAGGCGCCACCCCAGGTCAAACCGGCACCAAAGGCAACAAGAATTGCCCGGTCACCCGGACCAATAAGATTGTTTTTACGTGCTTCGTCAAGGGCAATGATTGTTGATGCCGAAGAGGTGTTGGCATATTTCTGAATGTTGACGAAAACCTTTTCCATCGGGAAGTTGAGGAGTTTTGCCATCGCTTCGATGATTCTGAGGTTAGCCTGATGGGGAATAATAAGTTTGATTTCTTCGGCTTGTAACTTTGTTTTCTCAAGCAGGCGTCGGACTACATCCGCCATGGAACGGACAGCGATTTTGAAAATTGCGCTGCCATTCATCTTCAAGTAATGCAGCCGCTGCTGGACCGATTCGACCGAAGCGGGAATTGCTGAACCTCCAGCCGGCATATAGAGGTCTTTGCCGTGAGAACCGTCGGCACCGAGATAGGTGGCAATAATGCCGCGCTCTTTTTCGGTGGATGCTTGTAGTATTGCGGCGCCGGCGCCGTCGGCAAGCAGAACTGCGGTACTGCGGTCCGTCCAGTCGGTGATTTTCGACAGGACTTCAACACCAACAACCAGGACGGTGCGATAGGCACCGGTAGCGATGAATTGGCGGGCAGTAGTAAGGGCGTAGATAAAACCCGAGCAACCGGCAGCGATGTCCATAGCCGCGGCATTGGCCGCTCCCAGTTTATGGTGGAGGATGCAAGCGGTCGAAGGAAAAGGCATGTCACCGGTTACCGTTGCGACAATAATCAGGTCGATTTCCTCGGGTTTGAGTCGGGCATCAGTGAGTGCCTGCTGGGCAGCCCGCAGGGCAAAGTCGGAAGCGGCTTCTTCCGGTTTAGCGATTCTGCGTTCTTTCATCCCGGTACGCTCCGTAATCCATTCGTCTGATGTGTCAAGAATTTTCTCTAAGTCGTCATTGGTCAGGATGCGTTCTGGGACCGCAAAGCCGGTACCAGTAAGGATAGCCGAGTACAATGTCGGTTGATGGTCGGCGTCGTCGACAATTGACCGGGGGGAAGTAACAGTATAATTCATATTATTAACTATTTTAGGTATTTTTTTTATTAAGTCAATAAATGTTTAAGCAGGAATTGCGCACGAGAAATTCGTAAAGAAAATCTTGACGAGGCAACATCGGTTACTAATATTATTTAATCATCAGCAAATTTTAAAGAAAGGTGGTTTTATGGCGCAAAAAGTTAGATTGGGCATCAATGGTTATGGACGAATTGGTCGTTTGGTTAGCCGGCTGGTAGCCCGTCATCCGAGAATCGAACTTGTTGGAGTTAATGATGTTACCGATGCGGCAACGCTGGCCCATCTCTTAAAATACGATTCGGTGCACGGTATGTTTAAAGAGGATGTGGTGTGCGAAGGGGATGAATTGGTCATTGCCGGGAGGCGGGCAAAGGTAACCGCGATTAAGTCCCCAGCCGAATTACCCTGGCGTGAACAGGCGGTAGATATTGTGCTGGAATCAACCGGACTCTTTCGGAGTTACGAAAAGGCGTGTGGCCATTTGCAAGCGGGTGCGCGCAAGGTGGTAATTTCTGCTCCGCCCAAAGGTGAAGGGGTTAAGTCAATCGTAATGGGCGTGAATCAAGATTCGTATAACCCAGCAGAAGATAATATTATATCCAATGCGTCCTGTACTACCAATTGTGTTGTGCCCGTCGCCAAGGTGCTGCATGAGCGATTCACGATAAAACAAGGGTATATGACGACAGTTCACGCTTACACTAATGACCAGAGGATTCTTGATTTGCCCCATTCTGATTTGCGGCGGGCAAGGGCAGCCGCACTGTCAATGATACCGACTTCGACCGGAGCAGCAAAGTTAATCGGGGTAATTTTCCCCGAGCTGAAGGGTAAAATCGATGGGATGGCGATTCGAGTTCCGACGCCGGATGTGTCGATTGTTGACCTGGCCTGTGTTGTAGAAAAAAAGACGACGGTTGACGAAGTTAACCAGGCGTTCCGGGAGGCGGCTGAAGGCAAACTGAAGGGGATTCTGGAATATCTTACCGCGCCACTGGTTTCGGTTGACCTGGTTGGTAATCCTCACTCGGCGATTTTTGATGCCGGCTTGACTTCGGTTGTTGACGGTAACCTGGTTAAAGTTTATGCCTGGTACGATAACGAATTCGGCTATGCCTGCCGGTTGGTGGATTTGATTGATTTTATTGCCGAGAGGATGTAATGGAAAAAGTTACGGTGCGTGACCTGCCGGTTGCCGGGAAGCGGGTTTTTGTTAGGGTCGACTTCAATGTCCCGTTTGATGGTGCGGGCAATATTGCCGATGATACCAGAATCCGGGCGGCGCTGCCGACCGTCCGCTGGCTTCTGGAGGCGGGAGCTACTGTTGTGCTCGGGTCTCATCTGGGAAAGCCAAAAGGGAAGCCTGACCCGAAATTTACTTTGCGACCGGTGGCACTGCATTTTGAGACCTTGTTGAGGCAGACGGTATATTTTGCACCGGAATGCGTTGGTCCTGAGGTTGTTAAACTACTAAAAACGGTTCCGCCCGGTTCGGTGGTGTTGCTGGAAAATCTGCGGTTTCATCCGGAAGAGGAGAAAAACGACCCGGTTTTTGCCAAGAGTCTGGCGGCACTGGTTGATCTTTATGTCAATGATGCCTTTGGCACGGCACACCGTGCTCATGCATCAACGGTTGGTATGGCGAAATTTTTTGCTCAGCCCGCCGCCGGTTTTTTGATGGAGAAGGAGCTTGAATATCTGGGTAGAGTTCTCAAGTCACCAGAGCGTCCATTTGTTGTTATGATTGGCGGGGCGAAAATTTCGGATAAGGCGGGGGTAATAAAGAACTTACTGCCAATGGTGGACAAGTTATTAATTGGCGGCGGTGTGGCTTTTAACTTTCTGAAGGCACGTGGTTTAAATATCGGTAAATCTATATATAATGAAGACCTTATGGCTGAAACCAAGAATTTAGTTAATGACAAGCGAATTGTTCTGCCAGTTGATGTACGAGTGGCACTACCTTCTGATGTAGAAAAGGGTGTACAGGTAAAGGTGACTGAAATACCGCAGGACGGGATTGGGTTAGATATCGGCGACGAAACGGTTAACTTATGGACGAAGATATTAAGCGAAGCGCGGACCGTAGTTTGGGCGGGTCCAATGGGGATGTTTGAAAAACCGGAGTTCAGTCGGGGAACGGTGGCGATTGCTCGAGTGTTAGCAGAGGTAACAAAACGAGGGGCGGTAACGGTTGTTGGGGGCGGTGATACGGTTGCGGCTGTAAAAATGGCGGGTGTTGAAAACATGATCAGTCACATATCTACCGGCGGTGGTGCGACATTGGAGTTTTTGGAGGGGAAGATTTTGCCCGGGGTTGCGGTACTGAGCGATAAAAAATGAGCGAGAAAACACTCCCGCCGTTGGTGGCGGGTAATTGGAAAATGTATAAAGGTGCCCGCGAGGCGGGTGAGTTCATCCGATTGCTTTCTCAAAAAGTGGGAAATGTAAAGGACCGAGAGGTAGTTGTTTTTCCGCCATTTACCTCAATCCCGACCGTTGCCCAGGTGTTACAGGAGGTTGCCAGCACGATAAGTTACGGAGCGCAGGATGTGTTCTGGGAGGCAGAGGGTGCATTTACCGGCGAGGTTTCTCCGGCATTTCTTGCTGAGCTGGGATGTCGGTATGTGATTGTTGGGCATTCGGAACGGCGTCATCTGTTGGGCGAGACTGATGAGATGTGCCGTCTTAAAGTGGCTGCGGCATTACGTTACGGGATTAGACCAATCCTCTGCTGTGGTGAGACATTACAGGAGCGCGAGGCGGGGGAAACTACCGATGTGATTAAGAAACAGTTGACCGCGGGACTTAGCGGTGTGGCGGCGGATGCAAGTTTCGACATCGCCTACGAGCCGGTCTGGGCGATTGGCACCGGGAAAAATGCCACCGGAGACCAGATTGGTGAGGTTCACAGTTTTATCCGGCGCTGGCTTGGTGAGCGGTACGAAAAGGCAACAGGTGGCATTAGAATCATTTATGGCGGAAGTGTAAAGCCGGCAAATATTGACAGTTTAATGGCGCAGCCAGAGGTTGACGGCGTGCTCGTGGGTGGCGCAAGTCTTGATTTGGAAAGTTTCGTTCGTATTGTCAACTACGGCAGGGTAAAGTGAGATGATACATTCACTCTTGACTTTACTGTTGATTCTGATAATCTACTGATAAGGAGTAAAAGAATATGTATGGAGTACTGATTTTTCTGCATCTTTTAGTCGCGGTCCTTTTGGTGCTGGTGGTTTTAATCCAACAGCCTCAGAAAGGTGGACTGGGAACGATACTCGGTGGTGGTGAGTCGATATTTGGGGGTGGTGGTGCGGCACCGTTTATGGCGAAGATAACATCGGCGCTGGCGGTGGCGTTTATGTTGACTTCACTTGGACTGGTTTTGGTTGGCGCCCGAAGAATCAAGGCGGGAGCGAATCGAACTTCGGTGAAGTCCGATAGCGAAGTAGTAAAAGTTACTCAACTGGAGAAGAAAGATGTACGCAGTAGTGAAAATAGCAGGTTTTCAATACCTTGTTAAACCAGGGGAGGTTGTAACAGTACCTCGTCTGGAAGGAGAACCGGGTAGTCCGGTGCGATTCGATGATGTTTTGATGGTCCGCACTGAAGACCAAGCAATAATTGGTAGACCCAATGTTACCAATGCTTATGTTGAGGGTAATATCATTGAGCACCGTCGGGGTGAGAAGGTGACCGTTTATAAGTTCATCCGTCGGGAGAATTACCGGCGCAAGAAAGGTCATCGACAACCGTTAACCCGGGTGAAGATTACCAAGATTGGTTATGAGAAATAAGGGATGGGCAATTGCCATAAAGTGCAGGAGGAGGTTATGAGAAAAAACTTGCTGGGATTGGTGATGCTGGGTATCTTAATTATCGGAAGTGGTACTATCAGGGCGAATTTGCTGGAAAATGGCGATTTCTCATCCTGGGTAAGTCCGACTCAGCCGGACGGTTGGATTGTTGAAGACAGTACCAAGGCAAAAATCGAGCGGTGTGCTGATACGATACATTCGGCACCTTACGCCTGCCGGATAACAAGGTTGGTGACCGGAACCGGAAACAATTACGGCTTAAAGCAGTTCATTCCAGTAACCCCGGGCACTATTTACACCCTGAGTGCCTGGTATTTTGATGATGATGTCAACGCCCGGGGCGGAATTGTGATTACTTGGTGTCGGGAAGATTCAAGTGCAATTAACAGCACAACGGTAGCATATACCGATTCTGCAATTCACACCTGGCAGCGTTTGGTTAAGACCGATACCGCTCCCGACAGCGCTGTTTTAGCCAAATGCTTGCTACGGGTGTACGGATTTACCGGGAGTCCGGCCGGTGGTGTGGTATATGTTGATGATGTGGAGTTTGACCAGGGTTCTGGGGCGGTTTCGGAAGAGGGTACGAGTGGTCAGCGCGGTGCATTACTTAATACTCTTCCGATGGGAAACGAAAAGGTCGAAATTAAGTTGACTATCGATAGAACAGTAAATGGCAGGTTAAATGTCTACAATTTGATTGGGCTTAAGTGTAGCGAAGTGTGGCGCGGTAGACTTGTTTCCGGTAGTTATAACTTCTACTGGGATGGCAGGGACGAAAATGGGAGACGGCTACCTCAGGGGGTTTACTTTGTTGTACTGGAAGGGGATGCTGTAAAAGCGCAAACGCGGAAATTTATTCTAAATCGGTAAGGGAGTTAAGGAAGTTGAATAAAGGAGTTTTAGACCAACGGGGCGGAAGAGAGCTGGAAACTTTTCCGCCAGTTTTAAAGTTAAGAAACCAGAAAGAGAGGGTGAGAAAATATGAAGGCTAAAAAGGAGAAAGGTATGGCACTCACTGCAATCCAAAAGATCGAAAAACTGGGTAAAAAGGTTGCCAGTATGACCCAGGCGGAACTCGCTCGGGCGGTCGGTGTTTCTCGAGAGCGAATCCGTCAACTTGTGCCACGGATGAAGATTAAACCTGGTCGTCGGGTTGTTGCCTGGCACCGCACGATATCCAAAGCGCAGCGCGCGGCGATGGTTAAGATGCATGAAGCCGGTGCTTCCTTAAATGCAATTGCTAAAAAATACGGTGTCAGCGAGTATCATGTGCGGGAAGTCATCCGACTGGCACGGGGTGAAGCTAAGGGCAAGAAGTCTTCGGGGCGCAAGTAAAGTACAGAGATAAGCAGAGGAACTCTTTAAAAATTAATGGGCGATACCCGAATCGAACGGGTGACCTCTGGTATGTGAGACCAGCGCTCTAACCAGCTGAGCTAATCGCCCTAAATCTGTTTGTAGTTTAACGAACTCTATATCGTAGTCAAGTTTTAAATAAACGAAATCTCACGGGTAGAAGGCCCGGTTTACCCATACCCAAATGGACGGTTGTATCGTAGATAATCTCAGTTTAATAACCATTTCAGTTGCCAACTATTTTCGCCAAACTTAGCAGGATCTGAATTAAATCGTTGACTGGATTGAGATATTTTTGAGCATAGCGGTTGTGGTTTGAATTCCTTTTTCGTCTTTTATTCTCTGATAGATTCTCAGTGCTTGTTCAAGATTGGATTGTGCTTCATTGGGTTGGGATATGGCAAGAAACTCTCCCAGTTTTACAAGACAGTCGGCTTCGCCCTGCGGGTCGTTGAGAAGGCGAAAAAGTTCTAACGCTTGAAGGAGGTACTGTTTTGCACCGGACCCATCGTTGAGGGAATAAAAGACATCGGCTAAAGCACGGCGGATGTTTGCTTCGCGCCGATTGTCGTGCAACTGGCGATTCAAATTTAACGCCTCTTCCAGGCGTTCCTTAGCCTGTGCCGGTTGATTTTGTTTATGTAGTACCAGGCCGATGTGGTAAAGGTCATCAATTGTTGCCGAACGGTTCATTAGACTCTGGTGTCTACTTAAGGCGTCGCTAAAATCTTTTAACGCCTCCTGCCAGTTTCCTTCCAGGAATTTAATTAAACCCTGCTCGGCAATAGCATCAGCAAGGGTCGCCTTGTCTCCGGAGCGGTGGGTTAACTCAATGAGTTGTTCGAGCGCGGCACGGGCTTTTTTCCTGTCTCCTGAGATTCGGTAAGCACGGCAGAGTTCAAGAAGTGCCTTTATCTCGTGCCGGATGTCGGCGCTGCGCCGGCTTAATTCCCGGGCTTCTTCAAGTTGAACGATTCCTTGGGACGGTTCATTTTGCAGAACCCAGAGACGACCGGAGAGGATAAGGTCGCCCGCCAGTTCTTTTTCCCGGTTCGGTTCGCGGTCGAGCATTATCGCTTCATCGATAAGCGCTCGAGCGCGTTGATAATTTTGGTGCATAATACAGTTGACGGCAAGCCCGATGAGATTGCGACTGATGAGTTTACGGTCGTTGACTTTTCGGGCAAAACTGAGCCCCTGTTCAAAAAATTCCCGGGCGATGTCAATGGAATCGGTATGCTCATGAGTCAAACCCAGTTCGTAGAGGGTCCGTGCCTGGCCGCGCAGGTAATTGAGGTCACGGTAAATTTGCAACGCCCGGTCAAGGGCATCGATGGCACGTTTGTAGTCCTGTTGTGCACGATGGATTGTGCCGATGGCGGTGAGATGCTCGGCTTCACCCAGTCGGTTGCGAAACTGGCGTGACATATGCAAGCCATCTTCGTAGGCAGCCCGCGCCCGGTCCAGTTCACCCCGGGTGAAAAGTAGGTCACCGATTGCGGTATACTGCGCCACCGCAGCCCGGTGGTCACCGATACTTTCCAGTAAGCGAAGGGCGGTGCGGTGGTGTTCAAGTGCTGCTTCAATTTGGTTTTTTTGTGCTAAGATTTCCGCAAGGTTGATAAGGGCGCGCGCTTCCCAATCAGCATATTTTATCAAACGGCTGAGGCGAATTGTCTCTTTTAACAATGTCTGAGCTTTTGACAGGTCATTTTTTTCCCGGGCGATTCGGGCAGCGAGAAAACAGGCCGCAGCGGTTGCGCTAATTGAGCCGAGTTTGCGGGCGATGTTGAGTGCCTGGATAAACTCCTGTTCGGCAAGTTCGAGTTTCCGGTTAAAAAACTGGCAACCACCACAGAGTAGATGAAGGGCAACAAGTTCGGTTCCTGCTGCTTCCTTTTTTGCTTCTTCCCAGCGATTTAGGGCTTTATCCCATACCCTGCGCTCTGCCATTTTCATACCGGCTTCGAAAAGACGGGCGACTTCTGCTTTATTTGTGTGAGTCAGACCGTCAATATAAACGATGCCGAGGCGGCGACCAAATTGATTAAGGCGGGTGTAGTAATTACGGAAGGCGGTTCGTTCAATCAAAGACAACTCTTGTTCAAGGAGGAGGAGTTTGTGGCGCAGGCGGGTTTGTTTCCTCACTAACAGTAGAATTACGCCAGCGGCGGTAATGACCAGCATGGTTAAAACAAATAAAACAATTTCCATCGGTAAATGATAATGGGCAAAACTTAAATGGCAAATGATGCCGAGCGGTTTTGAGTGTTTGTTAGCTTCTTCCCCTTGATGGTTTGTTTTGATTGCGGCAAAAGGTTTGCTCGGGCGTGTTTAAGTTCTTGAATGGGAAGTGGAATAAGATGCCTAAATTTGACAGAAGGGGATTAACCAGCGACAATAAGGGGTGAAACATTGGATTATTGCGCTAACTTTGGGCTGGGCGACAGTTATAACAGGATGTCGGGGAACCGGTAAGGTTGAGCCGTTTA
Organism: candidate division WOR-3 bacterium; assembly: GCA_013177935.1. Classification (NCBI taxonomy): domain Bacteria; kingdom Pseudomonadati; phylum Caldifarciminota; species Caldifarciminota bacterium. The sequence continues at coordinate 112,381 of JABLXZ010000001.1, forward strand.
AGCCGGACGCGTTGCTGGAACCGATAACAGTTAAAGAGCTAAGCGAAGATGCGGTTGCAATTTGTGCCGATGGGGGGCGGTTACTTCTGTTGAGTGCTTCTGGAACGCGGGTTCTCGTAATTGACACCGGTTTCAGCCGGGTCGAGACATTACCGTTGAATATAAGGCTGGTGCCGCCAAGGGGAATTGGTGCTGACCGATATTACATTTATGTCTATGACGATAATGTTCTTTACCGTCTGGCAAAAGATAAACTAACAATGCAGGGAATTTTGAGTAATGTACGGGTTGCCGGATTGGCGGGCTATGCTCCAGGAGAGGTTCTGGTGAGTGACCGGGAGCGGCAGTTGGTGTTATTGAAGACCCTTTTTGGCGAGAGTCGGGTTTTTCTGGACAAGGTTGATTTGCCGCAACCCGGGGCAATGGCAAATTTTCCGGACGGGGTTTTTGGTATCTTAAGCGCGTCGGACCGGCTTGTTAAGGTAAATCGGGCGGGAATTGTGGTTGGGATGGTAAAGGTTCCTTCTGGTGTTGATATACTATGTGCTGATAAGTTGGGTCGGGCGCTGGTATTAAAAAGCGGCGAACCGGTCTTGTGGCTGGGTGAGGCTGATAAGTTAAAGGGTTATGAGTTGAGCGGGTCGGTAGCACCGCAGGGATGCGCAGTCACGGGTGGGCAATTAGTGATTCTGGATAAGGGGAACCGGTTGATTTTTTATCGTTTGCCAGCGCTTTCCGGTTTGCCCGGGAATGAGGCGGAGCAGGAAAACGGGCTGTTTCCCGGCAGATAAATGCTGGGAGTTTATTTTCTATTTCTGCAGTTAACAACTTTATCAGGCCAAGTGCCCGTGACTGACTACGGTCAAATTTCTGTTTGGCCGCTGGGCGAGCGCCTGGAACGGGTTTTTGTTGCCGATGGAATAAATGCGGTGTATCCGGTTGGGAAAGGTTTTGAAGTCGGTGAGGTGCAGGCGGTCCTAATCCTGGGCAGCGATTCGGTTTTTGTTAATTCTCGGCTTCTGCCGCGGTCAGCGTATCTGCTTAATGTCCGAGAGGGAAAAGTGATTTTTCTTGTACACCTGCCCGAGCTGGCTATCGTTCGGGTGGTGTATCGCTATTTAAGTTTTAGTGACCGCCGGACAATGCCGAAAGGGGAAGTTTTGAGAGTGCTTGAACCGGCGCGCGGGGAGACACTGATTACTGTGGCAAGGATAGATACAATCGGTGCGGAGCCATCCGGGAACTGGACGGTTTCCGGGAGCAAGTCACTTGGATTTTCTGCGGGCAGCGTTTCCGGCGTTGGTATTGACCAGGCAACAAACCTAATTCTTTCCGGGCAGGTGGAAGATGTTTTTGTCGAGGCGGAGCTTTCTGACCAGAGTACGCCAATACCGCCCGAGGGGACAACAAGAGAACTGGAGGAGCTGGACCGGATTGCGATTGCCGTGCGAGGCCGGGGCTGGCAGGGAAATTTTGGCGATGTGGAACTGGGATTTGATGGGGGGATGTTTGGCAAGGTGGCGCGGCGGACACTTGGTGCGGTTGTTAAAGGGAGTTTAGGCAATTTTTCGGTTACCGGGGGTTATGCGAAGCCACGAGGCGAGTTTGGCTCATTGGTGTTAAATGGCATTGATGGGGTTCAGGGTCCATATCCACTGGCACCGGATGGCAGAGCAGCCGAAATTGTGCCGGGGAGCGAGAAGGTTTATCTTGATGGCAAGCTGCTGGTGCGGGGCTGGGATGCCGATTACACGATTGACTATTCTACCGGTGAGCTAATTTTTACCAATCGGCACTTAATTGACCACCGTTCCCGAATAGAGGCGGAGTTTCAGTTTGTCACCGGTGAGTATGAACGGAGTGGGGTTGTTGCCGGGGTTGGGTTTCAACCCGGTCCATTTGGTTTTGAATTGACATTTTTTCAGGAGGGCGATGACCCTAACAGAACCCTGGCGCTGGAGTTGAGCGAGGAGGAGAAAAAGTTGTTGGGCGCGCTGGGTAAAGATACCAGTCGGGCGTGGTTGCCCGGTGGGAAGTTTGTCGGGGAAGGCAAAGGCGATTATGTACAGGAGGAGGGTCATTTTCGGTATGTTGGCAGCGGCAGGGGTGACTATCAGGTGCGTTTTACCCTGAAGGGAGATTCGCTTGGTTCTTATGTGTACGACGACAGTTTACTGGCATTTCGCTATGTTGGCAGAAACCAGGGAAACTATGTTGACAGTGTCCGGGTTGTTTTACCCAAAAGACAGGAGGTGGGTTACGGGAAGATGGTTTTTGACCTTGGCAGATTGCAAGGTGCAGTTGAGGGGGCATTAAGCCAAAGGAGTGCGAATCTATTTGCTCAGAATGGGGCAAGTGACCAGGGTGGAGGCTTGAATCTGAATTTAGGTTGGCAGGATACAATCTGGGGAATAGAGTATCGGCACCGGGTCGCCGGAACCGGGTTTGTTTTTCCTGGTGCTAAACCGGAGGTCGATTTTTCCTATCGCTGGGCGGGTAGCCGTCAGGAGGAACGGAAGAAGAGCGACGAGTTTTTTGTTCGGGTCGCACCCTTAAACTGGCTGGAGTTTACCGGTGAGGCAGGCAGAATGGAGCAATTTTCAGGAAAGGAGTTGGTTCGTGTGGGCGGAAAGGGCAGGATAGGATTCTTAACCCTTGATGGGTTTAAGGTGGATGATTTTTTCCGGGTTGGTGCCACTGTTGCCCCGCGTATTTTCTGGCTTTTTCCCCGGTCCGGCCTGGTGTTTGAGGAACAGGGCATGGGGCGCAATCGGGGTTGGGAAATTGGAGTTGACCTGAAGCCAGGGGAAAGGTTTTTTGGTGGCGCGGGTTTTCAACTGGTTTACTTCGACGAGAAAGACACCTTAATGTCCCGTTGGCTCGGTAGTGGGGAAAGCCGATTGCTAAACCTGAACTGGGATTGGTCGTTAATGGAACGGCTGAAGTTTGAAGGGGTTGGGGGTTATCAGATGCGTTTTTACTACGACTCGACTAATTCGAACTGGAGTCGGATTTTTGGTACGGTGAACACCGTCTGGAATCCGGTTTCGGGAGTGAGATTGGCAACCGATTTAAGTCAATCTTTTCGTCAGGTGCAGTTACGCGATGAACAGTTCCGCTATGTTGGACCGGGTCAGGGGCAGTATGTACGCGACTCAATTACTGGTGGTTATCTGCCTTCACCGGATGGAGATTACGAGCGAGTTGTGGTCTTTCTCGGCAGGTTTGCCGCAGCGCAGGAATTGGGGTGGAACGGGATGGTCGAGTTCAGTCGTTATGAGCCGCTAAACCTTTCCCTTTCTTTTACCCGCAACTGGACCCGCTCGGATACCGGTCTGTTGAGTGAACTTTTTCGGACCGACCTGCGTGCCGAACTGAATTCTTTCGTACCGGTTTTTAGCCCGAGTGCGGGTTTTTCTATTGACCGCAGTCAGGACCGAACCCTTACCTTTACAGGAAGAGGGGTGACTAATTATCGGGTGTTTCTTGAGATGGCAAGCGGTGCACTTAAAGAACTGGAGTTGCAGGGAAAAGTGGAGCGTGCGGAGCGAACACGGCGACTGGTTTCCGGTGAGGTTGACTATGAAGAAAAAGGATGGCGCTTTTCGTTTTCCCCGATTATTGGCAAACAGTTGCGGCTGGAGGTTATTCTGGCTTACGAACCCAAGGAGTTAAGCGAGCCGCTCGCTTACCCGGAACTGGGCAAGTTTCGACTGGATGCTCTTGAAGGTTGGTTAGCAAGGAGCAGTTCATTTGCTTCAAAAACAAAGTTGCGGGTTAGAGCAGGGGGGACCTATCGCCGGGCGTCAGTTGAGGTCTTACCCTGGGATGTGGAGTTGAATCAGCCTTTGGGATTTGTGCCAGAGGTGGGCGTAGAACTGGAGCAGATTTTCAGCGAAATTTTCAGCGCTACCGGGAGATACAACTACACCGACCGGCCCGGACGAACGGCAGAACACGAAGTAAGTTTTGAGTTACGGGCATTTTTTTAATCGGTGACCAAATCAGTTTTTGCTTGACAGGAGGCGGGGTTTTGGTGTATTGTTTTGTGCGGAGTTTATCAGGATGCACATCCATTTTTTGAGGAATAAGCATCAAAAAAGGTTTAAATCGGAAGAGTTCCGCATACCCGGCAAACCAAGGAGGGTGCTATGATGTCTTCAAGCCGGTCAGGTGCTCCGAGAATGGGTCCACCGCGGCGCGGCGCCAAAAAATCCAGTTCATTTCAGATGATGTTGTTTCTGGTTGTGGCGGTTCTGGTGGTGGTAATCATTGCTGTGGTTGCGTTTGGCGGCAAAAAGGGCGGAACCACAAAGACCGCCCGGGAAAAGAGGTCCCGAACTACGACGGTTGCAAAGACCGATGCCGGTTCGGAAACGCAGACGAGAGTCAGGAGTTCTGGCGGAAGAAGAGAACGAGAGGGCCGGCGTAGAATGACAAGAGAAGAAAGGGCAGCCCAGCGGCGAGAACGCAGGAAAAGGGAACGGGAAACGGGCCGGGTTACGGTCCGAAGTTCCCGGGGCGGTTACAGCACAAGAAGAAGCACTACGCCGGTTTTAAGAGCGATTATCGCGGAGCCGAGTGGTGGACGGGTGGCAGTGATTGGTGAACGGAAAGTTAAGGCAGGTGACCAGATTGAGGGGCGCAGGATTACCGAGGTAGGACCGGACAAGGTTAAGGTAGAGTATTTTACCAAAACCTACGAGGTAAAACTTAATCAACCACTTTACTAAAGATAGAACAATAGTTAGATATAGCCGTTTTGTTTTGTTGCTCGGGCTGTTGTTAACCGCCGTTTATCCCCGAGAACTGATTTTTAACGGCGATTTTGAACTGCCCCCAGATTCAGGATGGCAGATTGTGCGCTGGGGTCTTTTTCCTGATACCGGTAATTGCCGTTTGCGCTGGCAGCACAGTTTTAATCCGGACCGGGACTTTGAGGTACTGATTCACAAGATGCTTCATCAGGGGATGAAACTTTATCAGCGCGTGGAAACTCCTTCAATTGACAGTTTAGAGTTTTCCGTTTCCTGCCGGCTCACCGCCAAAAGTGAAAGTGATAGCCTGTTTGCCGCGGCAGCGGTCTGTCTGGAGTTTCTTGATAATGAAGATTCGGTTCTGGGCGAGACAAGGGTTTATTTCGCGACCCGGGGTTGTGATTGGCAGAACAGCCTATGGTTGCATCTCATTCCTGCCCCGGACTCATTGAACTGGTACGATTACCGTTTTCTGCTCCGGGATGAACTGGAAAGTCTGCCCGGAGTTCAGCCCGAACTGGTTAAGGCGGTTCGGATTGGACTGCTCGGGTTTGTCCTTGACAACTGTTGAGGGGTTTATCCGGCGGCGAAGGTCTTCGCCGATGACATCTCCCTGCACACGATTGAGGCACCGGCGCTGGTTTATAAAACATTCCGGGTTCTGGACAGCACCGGTGTGCCTAACGAAAAAATTGACCGGGGCGAAACGGTCGATTTAACCCTTATTCTGCGCAACGCCGGAGCCGGTATCGGTAATACCAGTGGCAGACTCGTCAGTCGAACACCGTTCATTGAAGTCCTGGACGGTGATGGGCTTTTTGGTCCGGCAGGAACCGGGGAAACGACCGCTTCGCTTGTTGACCGGTTTCGGATTCGGGCAATGGTTGATGCGCCAATCGAGGTACCGCTTTACTGCCGGCTGTTTCTCAGCGGCTCGGGATACAGCGACACAATTCTAATACCAATAATTGTTGGTGATTCGATGAATCTGCCGGTTGGTCCTGACGCTTATGGTTATCGGATTTATGACTGGACCGACTCCTGTTATCAGGAGATGCCGATTTACGACTGGTTTGAACTGCGCGGTATCGGAGAGGTGTTGACAATCGGTGATGATGAGACCAGATGGCTGGAGTTGCCGTCGGATTTTGGTTTCTGGCGCTATTACGGCGTTAACTACCGACATGTTTCAATCTGTGCCAATGGCTGGATTGCTGCGGACACAACCAGTCGCTGTGACTTTACCAATGTAGAACTGCCCTATTCTGGAGCGCCACCCAACATCGTTGCGTTTCTCTGGGACGATTTAGCGCCCAGCCGATACGGGACAATTTTATACCATTATGACCGGCAGGGGCACCGGTTTGTAATTCAGTTTGACTCGATTTCCTATTTCGGTCTGCCCGACCGCTGGGAAAAGGTTCAAATTCAGCTTTTTGACACCGCAGTTGCCGGGTCAAACCAGGACAATCCGATTGCCATTCAGTTCCAGACGGCCAACGACTTTCGTTCAGTCACAGTCGGGTTGCAAAATCGGGATGGTAGTGCGGGTTTGACCTATCTCTGGAATGGGAATTATCCGCGCACCGCCGCGCCTTTAATTCCAGCGCATGCCTTGTTTATTAAAGCCGGGGTAACAACCGGACAGGTAGAAAGCCCGGGTGAAATGTTTTGCGATAGACAGTTACGGGTGGTGCCCAATCCTTTCGGGCGCGAGGTGGTATTAGAACTCAATCCGGTTCATAGCATTCCGGCAGATGCCAAAGTTTATCAACCGGATGGTAGATTGGTTAAGAGGATAACTCCGGAACGGTCAAGAGTGGTGCGCTACTTCTGGGATGGTAGAGATGAGCGGGGAAGGATGGTTGCTCCGGGTTTGTATTTCATTGTCGTGCCAGATGGTACTGGTCAATTTCAATCGGCAAAGGTGATATTTTCACCATAAGATTATATTTGACCCGAGCGGTTATTAAGTTAAAATTTTCAAATGAGCGGTTTTCAGAGAAACCGAAGATTGAACAATCCTAAACATCCAACAGGAGGTCCCCAATGGTGAGGCGTGTGTTTGTAGTGCTGATGGCGATTGTTGCCATCGGTATCAGCCGGGCAGAGTGGCTCACGGTTAATGGTGCGCCCGATGTTCCGGCGGTCAAAATTCTCGAGCAGAGTTCAAGGAGCACAACCTTTGAAATCACCGTGCCCGGACTGGAACTGGAACGGGTTGCGGTTGACGGTCAGGAGTTTGTGCGGCTGAACCTGCCGGGTGAGGTGATGGCGGTGTTAGATGAGGGTAAGCCCCAGGTACCAAAAGTTTCGGTTCTACTGGGGATTCCGCAGGGTGCAAAGGTTAGCACCCGGGTTCTGAGCAAGGAGACCGAAAGGTTTAAGGTTGACCGGATTTACCCGTTGCAACCACCCTTGCTTGATAATCAGGAGCCCGGACCGCTGGTAATTGACCAGGCTTTCTACACCCAGAACATCTCTTATCCGGGTAAGGATGTGGAATTAATCAATACCGGTGTGTGGCGCGATTTAGGGGTGGCAAATTTGCAGGTTTATCCGGTTCAGGTCAATCCGGCAAAAGGTGAAATTGAGGTGACAAAACGGATTCGGGTCCGGGTTGACTATTCGGGCGGAAATTACCCTGAATTTGTTGCTGACTGGATGGTGCCGCTTTATAGCCGCTATGTGGACAACTTCAATCTCCTGCCGGTTAAGCCGTTAACGGACTATACGCCCGGTGTACGCTATCTTGTTTTCTGCCACCAGAAGTTTGATACCTGCGCCTATCTTAACGATTCGCTTCTTTCTTGGGTTCATCAGCGCGGTTATCAGGTCCGAAAAATCACCAAGGCGAGTTTTACCGCCCAGGAGATTAAGGACTCAATCCGGGCTGAGTACAACCGCAACAACCCGGCGCTTTTACGCTGGGTGTTGCTCGTTGGTGAATACGGCGACATTCCGATGGGCTCTTATTCCGGTGTGGGCCGGTCTGACTTCTGGTATTCGGATATCTCGCCCTGGCCCAGCGGCGACAACTATCCGGAAATCGGCATTGCCCGGCTTTCGGTGAAGAATCCGGTTGACCTGTCCCAGCAGATTACGAAGATTCTTAAGTACCAGAAAAATCCACCTTCCACCAACAACTGGCTTGACAAACTTTCAATGCCAGCGCATTCCCAAGATTATCCCGGAAAGTATTCGGGCTGTGTGCGCGGGATTTACTTTATGCCCAAGCCTTACTGGAACCCATCGGTGGTTGAGACGATTATGGGTTATTACACCGGCAATACCACGGTGACCAACGCGATAAATGAAGGCAGGGGTATTGTTGCCTATCGCGGACACGGTGACTATATGGAGTGGCAGGCATGGGGTAGGGACGGCTCCTGGTACAACTCGCATGTGAACGCATTGAGCAACGGTGACCTGACACCGGTGGTTTACAATATCGCGTGTAACTGTGGCGACATCTATCAGGACACCTGCCTTTCGGAAAAGTGGATGAACAAATATCCGGGCGGTGCCGCAGCAAGTTTAGCCGCAACTCAGGCTTCCTATACCTATCCAAATCACGGCATCTGCTCAACCTTAGTGCGGGCAACCTGTGACACCTGGACAATCACGGTGCCTGGTGTGCGTAACTACGGTCCGACCGTGTTCCACCTTGCCGATATCAAGTGCTATGGGGTTGATGCCTATGTGGCGAAGTACTGGCCCAGTTCACCTTATCCTGACAACATCTATATGTATGTAATGCTCGGTGACCCGTCAATGCCGGTCTGGGCAGGTGGAATGCCCCAATCACCAAGCGTGACTTTGCCCGATTCAATTCCGCTTGGACCTTACAATCTGAATGTCACGGTGCGGGTTGGGAGCAGACCGGTTGAAGGCGCGCTGGTTTGTGCCTACAAAGAGCCAGACATCTATGTCTCGGAACGGACCAATGCCAGCGGAGTTGCGGTTCTGGCACTTAATGCCAGCACACCGGGTGATGTGCGGATTACGGTGAGTGAAGGTCATGCTGAGCACTCGGTTTCTGGTGTGCAGCATACGCCGATTCTGCCCTTTACAACAACCAGGCCCGTAGGTGGCGGCGGAACACCACAGCCTTATGTTGTTTATGTTTCCAATATGGTTGTTGACTCACCACCTGGCGGCAATAGCAACGGCAGGTTTGATCCGGGTGAAACGGGCAAAATCTATGTAACGCTGCGCAATGCGGGCAATACCGAGGCTCAGGGTGTCACGGCACGCTTGAAATCGAGCAATAACCTTTTTGTAATTACCGATTCCACATCATCTTATGGGAATATCCCGCAGGATTCTTTAAGAAATAACCGCTCTGACCCGTTTGTTGCTCAGGCTAACGGCTCAATTCCGCCGGGAACGGTTGTGGTCTGTACCCTCAAGGTACATTCGGACAATTACCAGCACGACTGGACCTACACATTTAGTTTACAGGTGGGACAGCCGCCAATGCCCGGGCAGTTTATGGTTGACCTTGACACCGGCTCGGTGCTCCTTTCGGTGTGTGCAATCGGTTCCATCGGTTATGACGAACCGGCAACCGACTTAGGTCAGGGTTTCAAAGTACCGAAAACCGCGGCTTCCTGTCTCTACTTTGGTGCATTGCTCGCGGGCAACTCGCCAACCTATCTGGTGGACCATTTCTATGGCCAGCCGGCAAGTTCCGGGACAAATCACGACTGGCGCACTCCAGACAGTTTCCGGATGGTGACACCACCGGCACCTGCGGATGAGCACTGGCTCAATACCCTGACCGATGCGGGCCATTCAACACCCAAAGGTCTGCAGGCGAGTCAGCATCTCTATATGAATAGTGAAAGTGGTTATGACGACTGGGCGGTTTTGACCTATGAGTTCACGAACAACGGTTCCCAGCCGATTAACGGTTTCTATGCCGGGATAATTGCCGACTTTGATGTTGGTTCGTCGCCGACCACAAACATCGTAACCTCGGACACGGTGCGCCGCGCGGTATTGATGCGCCAGTCATCAAGCGAAAACCCGAGTGCGGGTCTGGTTCTGCTTGAGCCCGAACGGTATGCCAACATCGGCGCGCTGGACCACGCTATCTATGTTTATCCGGACTCCTGTATGACCGATAACCAGAAGTATCGGGTTCTCAATGGTACGATTGTTCAGCGCAACTCCAACCGGGCTTATGACTGGTCGGTGTTTGTTTCTGCCGGGCCTCAGGACCTGCCGGTTGGTGGCACCTGGCGGATTGCATTCGGCGTTGTTGGTGCGACTACGGTTAACGGGTTCTGGGAGGCGGCGGACAGTTGCCGGCGCTGGTACCAGGCGAACCTGCTTGGCGTGAAAGAGGAGTCGGGTGAGGTTCAGGCGAGTGCGGCAAAGCCGCTCGTTATCAGTCCGAACCCGTTCCGCAATGGTGCCTTCATCAACTACTTCAGCCCAGAAAAAGGCAATCTGGAACTTTTGGTGTTTGATGCAGCGGGCAGAGTTATGGAACAGCACAGTTTTGCGGTTGAACCCGGAGCGGGCAGATTCTTCTACAAACCGGGCAGGCTTGCCAATGGCGTTTACTTCCTGAAGGTACGGGCACCAGGCTCAAGTGCGGTCGCCAAATTCTTAGTGGTCGAGTAGCGATTTACGGTTAATGCGAATGGGGCGCTCTTTGCAGGGCGCCCCTTAATTTTAATAGAATTTTTTACCCTAACCGGCGGGGCGGGATTGATTGGATTTAACCAGTAGGGAAAATTGTTGATTTCGCATCTGATACTGATGCTGGTTGAAAAGCGGGCATTAAAACCGGTTTAGTAGCCGGTGGTAGTTCAAAAAGAAAATCGGGAGTCAGGGTTAAAACCGTAATAGAAATGGTTTTGGAGATGGTTTTACGCACAATTTCCCATACCATTCCGGAGACTACCCCAGGGTTGGGTAGGGAAAATCGGGCGAGACCGCTAAGTTTAACAGTATCAACTGATTAGTTTCTTGTCCGGGTTTGCCCGGTGTATACTTTAAAGTATAATGAGAATGGCTATGGACAGGTTTGTCTGGACAAAACAGATGGGTGCACGGCTGCGCTCATTAAGGCAACGGGCAAATTTGAGCCTCAGGCAGATGGCAGAATTTATGGGAAAGGGTAAAGGGGGATGTAATGTGTTGAGCCGGCTGGAAAATGCGAGGGTCAAAAATCCATCGATTGGGTTAATTGCCGACTATTTGAGGGTGTGCCGGGCAGGGTTTAAGGAGATTGAGGATTTATTAACGGGTTATACGGCGCTACCAGTGCCGCAGAAAAGGGTCGAGAAAACTGCGCAGAGAACCGCACCGGAGAAGAAACCTAAATTCGTTCGGACCGAAGAGCAGAAGGCGCGACGCCGGCTGGAGGTTTATCTGATGAAACTTCTGCGGCACGATGTTGAGGAGCGGCTTTGTTCAGTTTTGAAGGAGCTGGGTGAGGTGGTGGCACGCACCAGTGTTTGTGGTGCCCTGTGTCAAATCGGGCGCCGCTGGTTTGAGATTCTGTGGCGCACCCGCAACCGGCCCATAAGCCGGGAGCGGCAGTTGAAAAAGGAGTCAAGCCGGGCGTTGCCAATAGCGTTGAAAAAAGAGTGGGTTGAACGGGTGCGGCAGGAGATGGCGTTACTGGTTGAGGAGAAGTTAAGGACGATGGCGGAACTGTCGTCCGAGCAGACATTAGAAACCGTTACCACACCAATCAGGGCTGAAGACCGATTTTTACAGGAGCGGATGGCAGCGCGCATTCAAATTCAGGAGTCCCAAAAGCGCCGGCTGGCGATGTTTGCCGATAAAATCGTTGCGGAGTTGAGAAGAGAAAACCTAACGGAAAATAAAATAGCGATGGTTAAACTTTCCCTTCTGCCAGAACTGATGCGTATCTGTGATGAGACCCGTTTTGACCCGGCTGAGCGACAACGGCGCATTGAACTATTGCTCTTAACCTGGAGGAAATTTCCGCAAATAGCAAGAATAAAGGAGATGTTTCTTGCTTATTATGAACAGGTTAATGATGTAAAGGGATAATGGGAAGAAAGGGTGTGAGGCGTGGTAACTTATGAGGGCGATAATTGACTTGGGCGAGACCGGTAATATAATTTTTTCCAACGACAGGCTCGGTCGATGATTTTTATACTCATTCTTGTCCTGGTGTTTATCGGGTTTGGACTTGCCGAGTACTATCTCCATCTGAGAAACCTGAAAGCGATTCCGGTGCGGGTGCAGGTTAATGGCACCCGGGGCAAATCTTCGGTGACGAGATTGATTGCCGCGGGGTTGCGCGCCGGCGGAATGCGGGTGGTTGCCAAGGTTACCGGCACAAAACCCCGTTTTATTGTTGGTGACAGCGAGGAGTATCCGGTGCGGCGGCTGGGCAAGGCAAACATTATTGAGGAGTTGCGGATTGTGCGGCGGGCAAGAGCGTATCAGGCGCAGGCGCTGGTGATTGAGTGTATGGCGCTGGTGCCGGAGTATCAGCGCATCGAGGGGCAGATGCTGATTCAGCCGACGCATGGGGTGATTACCAATGTCCGCGCCGACCATCTGGATGTGATGGGTCCTACGGTTTGGGATGTTGCCCGGGCTTTGAGCAATACGATTCCGCGACGCGGTAAGTTTTTTACTGCTGAGCGCGGGGCACCCCTTAAGGTGTTGCAGAAACGAATTCGACCAGGGGTGGAGATGACTGTTACCGACCCGGCGACGGTTAGCGATGAGGAGATGCGGGGTTTCAGTTACATCGAGCACAAGGAGAATGTTGCGCTGGCGCTGGCGGTGTGTTCCAGTCTTGGTGTTCGGCGCGAGGATGCGCTGCGCGGGATGCAGCGCAGTTTACCCGACTCCGGGGTGATGCGGATTTATAAAATCGTTGATGGGGGTAAGACACTGGAAGTTGTCAATACCCTTGCCGCCAATGACCCGGACTCAATCGGGATGCTCTGGCGGCTGGTCAAGGACCACAGTGAGCGCCGGATTGTGCTGGTGAACTGTCGCCGGGACCGGACCGACCGCTCGCGCCAACTGGCGGAACTGGTTAAGGACTGGGAAAAGGATTACATTGTGGTCACCGGCGGTTTGACGAAAGTTTTTATCAACCGGGCGCGGCAGTTAGGCGTGCCCGCTGAAAAGGTTGTGGACCTGGGTGAGGAGTTAGAACCGGCGCTGGTCTATGAAAAGGTTTTGAGTCTGGTCAATGAGCGGGCGCTAATTTTCGCCACCGGGAATACGGTCGGTTATGGCGAAAGGCTGATTAACTTTTTTGCCCAGAAAGGAGGCAGGGTTGATAATTGAAACCATCGGGCTGGGGATGCTACTTTCTTTTTTCCTTACCGAGACGGTCGGGCTGGCAGCCGGTGGCATTGTTGTGCCCGGTTACATCGCATTGAGTTTAAATGAGCCGGTGCGACTTCTGTCAACCGTAGCGGTGGCGTTTGTTACCTACTTCCTGTTAAAGTTTTTAAGCCGGTTTATGTTGCTCTTTGGTCGGCGCACACTTCTGCTCGGGGTACTCATCGGCTATCTATTGGGTTATGCGACCAAGATTGCACCGCCGCTGAGCTTGAACACCGGCAGGGTGGATTTAAGTGTGATTGGTTATGTTATCCCGGGACTTATTGCCTACTGGATGAGTCGTCAGGGGATTGTGGAAACGATTTCCACGATGGTGATTGCTGCGGTACTCACCCGTTTTTTGATTACCGCAATATCGGGCGGGGTGTTCTGATGCGACGCCGGCGTGGTAAGATAAATCGCTGGGTGATTTTTGTTCTGGCGCTAATCGCCCTGTTATTTTATTTTATCGAGACACGAACAAAACGGACGGTGCCGAGCCGCTGGTACGAAACAAAAATTGCCGCTGCCCGGTTGTCAGCAAAGGCGTTTGAGGTGGTGCGGAACTACCGGTTGAATGAACTCCATCTACCGATTGACTCGGTTAATGACCCGAACTTAACCGGTCTGGTCGGGGTTCAATATTCCCAGATTACCTATGGGAGAACCGATTTGAGCGATGCTTTGACGACCACCAACCCGAACTTCAGTGCCGCCCTAATTGAGATGTTTTACAAAGCCGGTGCCAAAGCCGGTGATACCGTGGCGATAAACTGGGATGGAACATATCCAGCGTTAAATATCCAGATTCTGGCGGTGGCAAAGACCTTAGGTCTAATACCGGTGATTGTTACCGACCAGAGTGCCGGGATGTGGGGGGCAAACTATCCGGGCTGGACCTGGCTTGAGATTGAGCAAGTTCTGCGTCAAGCCGGACTATGGGATTTTTCAAGTGTCCTGGCAACCCGGGGTGGAGAGACCGATGATGGTCGGGGGTTTTCGCCCGAAGGCAGGATGATTCTTGACAGCGTGGCAAAGTTAACCGGTGTGCCGTTGTTTGTGCCAGAGTCGCTCTCCAAAGCGGTCACAAAACGGGCGGCGATTTTTGAACGGTGCCGGCTTCTGGTTGCAGTGGGTCAGGCAAGTTCCAATTCCGGTGACCCACTTGTGCGGTTGCCATCAAGAGTAATTACCGAACGCATCGCCAAAGCCGGAACCGGGATTGTTGCCGAATTTTTAAACCGGAGATTGCCGGTGATACACATTGGTAGCCCAAGGCGAGTTGCCAGTGATTACCGCTTGCCGATTGCACCGGTGCCGCTGGGCGAGATTGGCAAGGGCAGGTTGTTTTACGAAGCGCGTTACTCGGTTGTCGGTGCGCTCCTTCTGGCAATAGTTCTGTTCGGTCTATTATTTCTAATCGTCCGGTATGAGATTGAGTACTACTTTGGTGTTCGGGGTGAAGATGATGGGGAGGCGGTATGATGAGACCGGTTAGCATGTTGACTGTTTTGTGCCTGACCGGTTTAGTCGCGGCGGCGCAGATTCAGCCGTTTGGCCAGCCGGCTAAAGTTCAGTTGAATGTTATCAAGCGGGTACCGGTTGACTACTACCTTTTGACTGGAGACCAGCCGCTGACCTTTAACATAAGCACCGTTTCCGATACCGGAAACTGGCTGCGGATTTACACCCGTTTGTGGTGGCAGAATCGGCAGGAAGATAAGGCGGTTTATTCAATCCTGTTTATTAAGGGCGGTCAGCGCCAGCGGTTCCGTCTTGAGACCGAACGGTCGAATAAAACACTGGGACCAGCAGGCCAGCAACTTGGTAAGTGGCGCTCTTTTTTTGTAAAACTGATGCCCGGTGATTCAAACTTCAAACTGGTTTTGGACAGTGCTCAGTCTGATACCGTGGCTATACGGCTGGCGTTTGAGACGCCTGCGGTCTGGGAGAGGTTGACAGTTTCGGGTAGTAAAGGTTTGACAGTTATTACCAAACAGGGTAGTGAAACGATGCGCCGAAGTGGTTACTATCATATTATTCGTGATGAGCCCTGTGAAGTCAGTTTTTCCGGCTCTGGTCCGGTTCGGTTGCGGGTGCGGTTGAATTTTGACCCGACAATGCGCGGTGAGCAAGTGTTCGGGATTGCGGTTCAGGAGGATGGCAAATTAATTACGGAAAGGAGTTTTAGAGTGAAGAAGGCGCTTACCGCGCGCTATGAGGAGATGAGCGATGTTGTTCCTTCGGTGGAGCGGGTGTTGAAGTTTGATTTGAAACCGGGTGCGCACCGGCTCAAGATTGTCCTGCAGGGTACGACCGCAAAAGGCGGGGCATTGATGATTGAAAGACTTGTAAAGGAAACAGGTTATGGCCAGGATTAAACCGGTAGTGCTTTTTTTGTTTTTGGCGACTGTTGCCCGGGGTGCGGATTTGTGGCGCACGGTCTGGGAGGCGGATGTTAAATACCATAACAACATCTTTCTTTTTTCCCCATCAGATATTGAGGTGTTCCGGCAGCGCGAGAATCCGGCACGATTTCCATACAAAACGCTTGATGATGTTGATGTAACAGTCTCTGGACAGTTAGCCTGGATGGGAACGAAAGGTTTTGAGCCGCAACTCGGTTTGAAAGTTCACCAGTTCATTATGAATTCAGAGAAGAGTTACGGACTGGTGACCTGCCGGATAAAACAGGATTTGGGAAAAGTTGGGACGGCTAAACTTTCTTTGGTATGGATGCCGAACTATCTGATTCGGTATTATCGCGATAATACCGTCAAGAGCGCTGTGCGGTATGCTGCGTGCCGTTTTAGTGAGTACCTGTTCGGGTTTGATTTTGAGCGGCAGTTCGGTCCGTTTACCCTGCAACCAGAATACCGTTTTGAAACAGACGATTACATTGCACCGTTTGACTATTACGACACCAGGGCGCACCGGACCGGTATTTCAATCGACTGGTGCCCCTGGTCCAACTTTATGCTCAGCGGCGAGTACCGGTTCAAATGGGCAAGGGCAAAAGGTCCAACGCCGGATATATCTTACGACGAACAGCAGATTGGTTTTCAGGTGGCAAGTAGACCCAGAAGGTTTAATCGGTTCGCAATTAACGCCGGCTACAACTGGTCTTATCGGCGTTACACAGCAACTGAAGATGAAACACACGCCGGCAGGATTGACGAAATTCAGGAGATAACCGTGGGCGCCGAATACCGGTTAAAACCGGTTACACTTTCCTTCACATATCAGCTGGAGTGGCGTGAAGTCAGTTCCCCTTACCAGAACGAGATTGACGAAATAAAGAATTACCGGGCGAGTGCATTCAGTTTTGGTGCCCGCCTGCCCCTTAAAATCGGTGCGGGCGCAAAGGCACAAAAAGGAAAGAAAGGGGGAGAAAGGTGAAAACGGCGGGCAAATTGGTTTACCGGCTGTTTTTTTTACTGACGGTAGTCTTTACCGGCTTTGGGGTTTACTGTATTCGTCCCCTGCCTGCTCCGGGTAAAGTGGTGTTGAATCTTCCAGCACCGGATGCGGTTTTAAATTCGGCAGAAGTTACATTTCAATGGGAAGATGTTGGTGCCGACTCTTATCTGTTACAGGTTGCTCAGGATAGCAAGTTTAAAAGTTTGGTGGTTGATGATACGGTTGCCGGATATTCGGTGACGGTCAGGTTGAAGACCGATGGTAACTATTTCTGGCGGGTAAAGGCACAGAGCGAAGAAGGGATTTGGGGTGACTGGTCCGAAACCGGTTCGTTTACGATTCAACGGTTTGCTCTTGTCGGTACGGCCAAGACTACCGGCTATCCTCATAATATTGCGATTGCCGAAAACCGGGCTTATGTGGCGGATGGTCAGGCTGGTCTGGCGGTTTTTGATATTTCCAATCCTGAGGCGCCGGTGTTTATGGGCGGCTATCTGGACTCACTGAATGTCGCCTGGGGCGTTGCGGTGCAAGACAGTCTGGCGTTTCTTGCCTATGGTTATAAGGAACTTTTGATTTTAAATGTCCGCCAGCCCGAGAGTATTAAGGTTACTGGCGTTCTTGAGTACCCGCAACCCGGTTATGGTTACAATCTGGTATTGCAGGACACCTGGGTTTACATCGCGGCGGGCGCTCAGTTTATCGCCGCATCAGTAAGCGACCCGCGTTATCCCAACCTCCGGTTTCAATACTATTACCCGCGTGACTGCCGGGATGTTGCTTTGCGTGCGCCCTGGGCTTTTGTCGCCTGTGAACAGTTAGGCGTTGCTGCCTGGCGTCTTGACACCTTTCCACCGGTACAGGTCGGAAGTTTTGATACGCCAGGAAACGCCCGCGGCATTGCGGTCCGGGATAACCATATTTTTGTCGCGGATGGGCGTACTGGGTTAATAGTTCTTGATGGGTCGGAGCCGGATAGTATCAAGGTGCTGAGTACATTAGCCCTTGAGGGATATGCAAATTCAGTTGTGATAGACGATAGCCTGGTGATAGTTTCCTGCGGTTCCGGTGGAGTTGCAATTGTGAACTGTGTTCAGCCTGAATCACCCGAACTGGTGGCACAGATAAAAACCCCATATGCGTATGCGGCGGGAGTATCTGCCAACCATCACTATTATCTGATTTGTGACCGGGATTGGGGAATTGTAACTATCAGGAAGGAGGAATGATAATGACCGGGTTGGGAATTTTACTTCTTGTCTTTGGTGCGCACAGTTTTATTGACAGTCCTGTTTCGGTTTCTTTCCGGTCTCAAACTTTAAATATCACTGTAACACCTCAAGAATCAATTACTGCTAATGCGATTCTTGTTCCAGCACCGGGCGCGGTTTTACCAGAAGTTTCTTCTGCCCAGAACTGCCAATGGTTTTTTGGCAGGGTGATGAAGGCAGGGGGAGTTGAGGTTGTTCCCTTGATTGTTGTACCCGAAGGTGATAACAAGGCAGAGTTAGAACTGAAATTGGTGCAATCGATTGATAAGCGTTGGATGGATAACCCGATGGCGCGTTTGTTATTTCCCTGGTCGAGCGGCTGGGAAAACAACAATGAAGAAATTGGTTATCTGATTATTGTCCCGGACGATTTTTATGACCACATTCTGCCCTTAGCGCGGTGGAAGGAACTTAAAGGGTTTAAGGTGTGGGTCAAAAAGACATCAGAGACCGGAACACAGCGGGATGAGATACGGAATTTCATCAGCAACGCCTATGCGACCTGGAACCCAAAACCGACCTATGTGCTGTTAGTAGGAGCGATAAACAAAATTCCTGCTTTTCCGACACCGGGTGCAACTTCCTGCGTAACCGACCATACCTACTCTTTGGTGGATGGTGATGACCACCTTGCGGACCTGTTTGTTGGCAGACTCCCGGCAGCGAATGTGTCAGAACTGGATTGCATTGTAGCAAAAATTGTTAACTACGAATCAAACCCTTATATGGCTGATACATCCTGGTTTCATCAGGCGTTGATGGTCGGCACAAGTTATCAGGAAGGCGGTACACCCGCGGTTACGGCACTGGTTACAAAGCGACGCATCCGCGAGCAACTTCTGAGGCGCGGATTTCATAAGGTTGACACCGTATTCTATCCGCCCACGCTTTCTGGTCGGGGACCGGTTGACAGCGCGGTTAATTCCGGAGTTTTGTTTGTCAATGGTAGAGGCTGGGGTCAAACAAGAATGTGGAACTATCCGCAGTTTGAGATTAACGATGTTTATAACCTGAATAATGGATGGAAGTTGCCGGTCATTACCAGTCTTTACTGCGGCACCGGTAATTACGGCGCAAACCCCTGTTTTGGTGAGGCGTGGCTGCGTGCCGGTACCCCTACCAATCCCAAGGGAGGGGTTGCATTCTGGGGGACATCTTATACCGGCACCTCAACCCGCTGGAACAACTGTATGGACTACGGGATTTATCGGGCGATATTTGACCGCAATGTTACGACCACAGGACCGGCGATGTACTGCGGGAAACTGGAGCAGTTGATGAACTTTCCGTTGCCCGAAGACTCTTCGGACCTGATTTTATATTTTTACACTTACAACCTTCTTGGCGATCCATCAATGGAGATGTGGACCACGGTGCCCAAAGAGGTTACCGTTTCCTACCCTGCGGTCTATCCGACTGGAAATATTTCTTTTCCGGTTTATGTCCAGGATGCTTCGGGCAACCCGGTAAAAGACGCCCTGGTCTGTCTTTACAAGTCAGGCGAGGTGCATTCATTGATGCGAACGAACAGCGCGGGCTGGGCACGGTTTGTCATTACCACGACGACACCGGATACGCTGTTTGTCACCGTTACCGGCAAAAATCTTAAACCCCATCTTGGTTTCAGCCTTGGTGAGGAAAGAGGGGTTCTGGTTGGCATTGCTAATTACGACCCGGAACTTGTTTCACCATCCGAGTTAGCCAATGTCTCTGTGACTTTGAAAAATTTTGGTGTTTCACAGCCCGCGAATGGGATTCAGGCGGTTCTTTATTCTCTTGACTCTTTTTCTACGGTAGCGGACTCAATCCGGGATTATGGTACGCTTAATCCCGGAGAGGAGCGCACCGCAACACCGTTTGTGGTCCAGATTGCACCGTCCTGTACCAGTCAGCAACGATTAAATTTTGGGTTGAGGATAACAGGTGGTGACAGTGTCTGGACAACAGGGTTTTCGCTTGAGGTTGTGGGCCCGACTATGGCGGTAACCGGTTTAACGGTCTACGATGCCAATGGATTTCTTGACCCGGGGGAAACAGGAGAGTTGTCGGTACGGGTGCTGAATCGCGGTGATGTTGAAGCGCAAAATGCCACAGGAATTCTGCGTTCTTCTAACAACCGGGCAATAGCGGTGCTTGATTCTTCAGGTTATTTTGGAACGGTTGGAGCAGGTAGCACAGGAGAGAATATTAGCGACCGGTTTGTGGTTCAAGCCGCACCGGGCATCGGTGTTGGCCGGAAGTTTCTTATGTGGTTGGTTTTCAGGAGTTCAGACGGTTTTGAGCAGACTGTAGGATTTCCGATTACAGTGGGCGAGCCAATTGCCAGCGCACCATTGGGTCCAGATTATCATGGGTATTATGGCTATGATGACACCGATATCGGTTATCAGGAGCGACCGGTTTATAACTGGGTTGAGATTGACCCTGGGCAAGGTGGGGCAGGAACCCATCTGGAACTCGGTAATGACCAGACGATACCAATTGACCTGCCGTTTACCTTCAAGTTTTATGGAACTGAGTACCGGACCATCTCGATTGCCGATAACGGTTACATCGCAATGGGCAGCACAACTTTCAGCGACCAGTACAACTGGCACATCCCTTCGGCACAAGGACCGGACGGCTTAATTGCGGTGTTCTGGGACGACTTCCGGGCAGACACATTGGGAGCACCCGGCGTGTTCTACTATTACGACGAACCGAATCATCGTTTTATTGTCCAGTGGAGCCGTGTGTATCATATTCACGGTTTTCGCAGACCCTATATCGGGGAGCAGCAAACATTCCAGGCGATTCTATTTGACCCGGCTTTTCATCCCACAAAAACCGGTGATGGTGCGATTGTTTGCCAGTACCTTTATGTACAGAACGATGACACATTATGGCAGAATAGTCACAATTTCGCTACAGTTGGTATTCAGAGCCCGAGCCACAACGATGGCTTAGAATGGACATTTGCCGGCAGTTATCCAGTAACCGCGGCTGAGGTTGTACCGGGAAGGGCGATTAAGTTCACAACCAATCCGCCAGATACATTTACCTTTGTCAGTGAAGACCAGAGCAGAGAGTTTGGCACCTTGTTTGAAGCGAAACCTAATGTTGCCCAGAGCAACGTTTCGTTTATTATCAGAGGTATTGATGAGGGCACGGTACAGATTTTTGATGTTACCGGCAGACAGGTGCGCAGGTTTGAAGTATCTAATGCTAAACCGCAAAGTTACCTCCGCTGGGATTTAAAAGATAACAAAGGTGCGGTGGTTCCGGGTGGCGTGTATCTGGTGCAATTGACGGGAACGAGCCGCGCCGGTAAAATTTTAGAGAACAAGGCGGTTGTTGTTGTCCGTTAAAAAGAAAGGGGTGTTATGAAGAGGTTGGTCTTAATCCTTGGTTTTCTTGCAATCATCGCGTCTTCCTGGGCGCTTATCTTCCACGGTGTCGCAACACCGCCCGGTGGAGAGCACGCCTGGGTTGTGACGATTGAAACTACCGCAGTGTTTCACTCAACCGATTTTGGTTCATCCTGGGAACCGGTTGAGATTCCTACAATCCGGGACTTTTTTGATGTTTTCTTTTTAACTCCGGATTCAGGCTGGACCTCGGGCAGGTCAGGTGATATCTGGCGAACCATCGATGGCGGGGACAGCTGGTCAAGGGTTAATCTCGGTGGTCCGAAACATGCAGCACGCATCAGATTTTTTGACCCTGAGTTTGGCTGGGCAGCAGGTGGCGATATCGTTCAGTTGAAAAGTACAACCGGTGGTGCCGAATGGGAGCAGATATTTTTAAGGGTTCCGCCATTTCCCGCCGGAGATACCGCTGAGTTTCAAGGGGTCTGGTTTGTTGACCGGAATTATGGCTGGTTGGTTGCCGGTCACTGGCCCAGTGGCGATACATTTTTAGGTGGACAAGGAGTCATTGCTCGAACCAGAGATGGAGGCACCGCAGATAACTGGGAGGTGTTACGCCGCGATAACAACTACGACTTTTATGATGTTTATTTCGCAGACAGCTTGCGAGGCTGGGTTGTCGGCGGTGATGACCGGAATTTCCGGGCGGTCGTTTTACATACGACCGATGGTGGAAATACCTGGGTTGAGCAGACGGTTCCGGCTGAGGCGCGGTTTCTGCGTGCGCTAAAGTTCATCAGTCCAACAAAGGGCTGGGCTTGTGGCAGAAATGGTACAATAATCCACACTTCAGATGGTGGAAATACCTGGGTTAGTCAGATTTCCGGTGCTGATAGTACCCTTTTTGACATCGATTTTGCCGATTCGCTGCGCGGTATGGCTTCAGGAAACGGTGTTGTGGTAAGGACGATTGATGGTGGTGCGACCTGGCAGGTTTGCTTTAGTGGATTGGAGGAAGGGAGTAATGGGCGGTTGTTTAAAGGGCAGGCTATCCGGTGTCTGGGCACAGTGGGTCGGACGATAACTTTTGTAATCGATGAGCAAAATCGGCAGGGCACGATTGAAGTTTATGACCTGTTTGGCCGTCAGTTGGCAATCCTTGGTTTTGGCAACAATACAAAGTCTGTGGTCTGGAATGGCAGTGGTTTTGATGGTCAGCCGGTTAAATCCGGTGTCTATTTTGCTCGGCTGAAAGGGGTGTTAAATTCGGGTGTGAGGTTTGTGTTTATCAGGAGCGAAAATTAAATGAAGAAGCGATTAATTGGCATCTTTTTACTTTTTGCGTTAGGATTTGCGGAAGAGGGGGCAAGGTATCTTATCATTTCTCATCCTGCATATGTTCCAATAGTTCAACCGCTTGCTGAGTGGAAGACGAAGAAAGGGGTGAAGGCGAAAGTTGTTTCTGTGTCGGAAATTGGCTCGACCCCTTCACAAATCCAGGCTTATATCCGGGACGCTTACAACAACTGGCCTGTAAAACCGGAGTTCGTGCTTTTGGTTGGTTCACCCAGTCAAATTCCAAGTTATGGCGGTACCACCGACTGTTACTATGGGGATATGTCTGGAGATTACAAGATGGAGATTTCGGTCGGCAGATTCTTTGCAATGAACGCCCGGGAGTGCAGTACAATGGTTGCCAAGGTCCTTGCCTATGAGAAACCGAACCTGCAGACAATTGACACCCTTTATTATCTGAAAGGGACTACGGTGGTACGTGAGGATAACCCTCCCGATGTTTATTATCAGGCAGATGCCAGACTGGTACGCAGTTACTGGCAGACTGCCGGCTATGTTTTAACCGAAAGTCTGTTGAACAACGCGGGTCACAACACCAGTCATGTAAATGCTGCCGGCATTGACGGCAGGATGTTTATCACTTACCGGGGACAGGGTGTTTATGACTGGTGGTCACCTTTTAACGGAGTTGACCCTTCAAGCTGGAATAATGGGTCAAAGTTACCGATTGTTGTTTCCGGTTCCTGTGCAATGATTGACCTTTCCTCCCAAGGGGGTGGTATGCAGGGTGACCGGTTTGTTCGGGCAGGAACACCTTCTGCGCTCGGCGGCGTACTTGCCTATTTTGGAACAACAAATAGTGGTTCACACATTTCCGACCGGCGCAGCGCCTGTTATCGTGGTTTCTTTACCGCCCTGTTTCAGGAGGGTGAATACCGTCTTGGTCCAGCAACACTGCGGGGCAGGTTCTGGGTTGATTCGCTTTTTCACCAGCAACAATATTACCAGGAGTGGAATCTTCTTGGCGACCCGGAGTTGAATGTCTGGACCGGTGTTCCACGACAGGTTACGGTTCTGTTCGACTCGGTGATTGAGATGGCGCCGCAGGAGATGGTCATTACAGTTTTACGAAATGGGGTTCCGATCCCTGGTGTTCTGGTGTGTGTGTCGATGGACAGCACGATTTATGCAGTGGAAACAACCGATGTGCAGGGCGAGGCTCATATCTTGGTGAACCCAACTCACATCGGGATGATGGAGCTGGTTGTCACCGGGAAAAATATCCTGCCTTATGAGGGAAGGGCACGGGTAATAACAAGTGGTACACCTTTTATTATTAAGGTTCACAGTTCTATTGACGACTACCTGGGAAATCACGACGGGTTGATAAATCCCGGGGAGCAGTTTCGTTTGACAGTCAGTTTGAAAAATGTGGGAGGTGTTACCGCGACCGGTGTTACCGGTCTGTTAAGGGTGTCATCACCGGCATTGCAGGTATTTGATAGTGTATCAAATTATGGTGCCATTGCACCAGACTCAACCCAGAATGGTGACCCGTATGAACTGTGGGTTGACAGTTTGGTGCCCGATGGGTTTGTTATCCCGGCGACGATTCTGGTCCGAGATGAGGCAGGGGATTCCTGGCAATATCCGCTTGATTTGATAGTACGGGCGGGTTTAATCAGGGTCAATACGGCATACTTTATTGATTCAGCACCCGGTGGAAATGGTAATGGCAGGGTAGGTAGACTGGAAAGCGGTTTGGTCCAGCTGGCAGTGGTAAATCAAGGCGGTGGTGCGCTGGAGAGGGTGCAGTGTATTATCACCTGTCTTGATACGAATGTGGTGGTAGTGGATTCTTCGGGTTATTATGGCAGGATTGACTCGGGTGCGATAAACAACGGTTTGCTGGACCAATTTGCGATTTCCGCTGGACCCGGGCTGATACGAAATCAACCGGTACGCTTTTTTGTGAGAGTTCAGGGCGATGGTGGTACATACCGTTATTCGGATACATTCAGTTTTGAACTTTCCGGTGAAGAAGGGGTAACAAGCGAACCGACTGGACCTGATGTATATGGTTACTGGTGTTATGATGATACCGATACAGCCTCGGGACGAGCACCGGTTTACCAGTGGCTGGAACTGGCGCCGCCCGGACCGGGTACGGTTATTTCCGGCGTTTCCGATTCGGATGCGGTGACAATAACATTGCCCATTCCGTTTACATTCCAGTATTATGGTACAAGAGACAATTTTGTCTCAATCTGTTCCAATGGATTTCTGACGCTGGGATATACCACTTATCGTTTTGGTTCCAACCGGCAGATTCCCGATACCGCCGGACCGCCTTTTATGATTGCTCCTTTCTGGGACGATTTGAATCCCGATGAAACCCGCAATGGGTACGGGACCGCATATCAGTATTTTGATACCGTAAATCACCGCTGGATTGTGGAGTTTAAGGATTTTGCGCATTACAATCAGCCTAACATCCGCGAGAGTTTTCAAATAATCTTCTATGACCCGGCTTACTATCCAACACCTACTGGCGATGGCGAAGTGGTCTTCCAGTATCAACAGGTTGCGCTGGGGTCAAGTTGTACTGTGGGCATTGAGGACGGGACAGAAACGCAAGGAATCCAGTATCTATATAACAACAGTTATGCGTCCACTGCTGCTTATCTTCAGGCGAACCGGGCAATAAAATTTACTACTAACCCGCCGAGAAACATTATGAGTCCCTGGCTGGTGCTTTCTGGTGTTCAGGTGAGCGATACTCTTGAGGGCAATGGTAATGGATTATGGGAAGCGGGCGAACGGTTGGAGGTCGCGGTTTTTCTGCAAAATCGGGGGAGTTGTGATGCGGTCAACAGTGTTATTGTCCTGAATTCAGAAGATGGTGATGCGGTTATTTTCGATTCAGTCTCGGTTTTAGGGTTAATTCCTGCCGGTGCGACAGTTAGCAACATTGCCAATCCGTTCCGGCTGGAGATTGTGCCTCAGCCGGAGGATTCAATTCTTGAATTCGGGCTGAGAGTTCAGGCAGAAGGATACATTACACTAAATTACTTTTCGCTCGGGATTTCTGGTTTAACCGGAGTAGAGGAAAAGCGGTCAGGGTTGCAGGTGGTTGGAATTGAGAAAATTAGACCCAATCCGATTAGCCGTTCTACAGTGCTTTACTATACTCTTGCTCAAACCGGTGAGGTTGACCTTGCTTTGTTTGATGCTTTGGGTCGCAGGGTCAAAACAATTGAACGCGGTGTTAAGTCCGGTGGTGTGCATCAGGCTCGTCTTTCTTGCGATGGGCTTTCAAACGGGGTATACTTCTGCCGGCTTTTGGTAAAAAACGGTACGGAAGAGAAGAAGTTTATTCAAAAGGTGCAGATTGTTCGGTGAGGAGTTATTAGAAAAGAGGTAATTAGTGAGATTGCTACTGATTCTTCCTGCTCTCTGGTTCGTGGTTACTTTCTTTAATACGGGATGCAATTCCGGTCTTCCACCTCAAAAACCGCAGATATTTGCCCGCCGGGATAGTGGGGCAGTTGGCGACACAATCATAATTCAAATCTACACTCTGGACCCCGAAGACCAGATGGTAACATACTGGGTTGAATGGGGTGACACAACTGTACCGCAATGGTCTTACTTTTTCCAGAGTGGTGATACCATTGAGCGCACCCATATCTATTGTACTCCCGACACCTATTTTATTCGGGTCAAGGCACGAGATATCGACCGAAATGAGTCGCCCTGGTCTGATAGTTTTAAGATGAGAATAACCGACACCATCACACCGGGGAGTTAAAGCCGGTTGACAGAGTTTGGTTTCTTTCGAAACCGGCGCCCCGATTTTTGTATTATCGCTATTAACTTGCCTTGTCCGACAATTTGATTAAACTCAAAAAATGTTTAATGAACTACTCAAGGTGATAAAGACTTTACGACAGAAGTGCCCGTGGGACAGAAAACAGAATTTAAATTCAACCCGTCCCCTTTTAATAAATGAAGTATTTGAGCTCGATGAAGCGCTGCGCCGCAAGGATAAAGCAGCGATTCAAGAGGAACTTGGAGACTATCTATTTATGGGTTTATTCTTGGCGCACCTTCTTGAAGAAAAAGAGGGTGTAAAACTCAATCACATTCTTGCCGGCGTGGTGGAAAAGTTAAAGGTCAGGCATCCGCACATTTATGGAACTGTTAAGGTAAAGGGTGCGGATGAGGTCCTTCGGAATTGGGAAGAAATCAAGGCAAGGAAAGGGCGACGTTCTATCCTCTCCGGGATTCCGATGGGTCTGCCGGCGTTACAGCAGGCGCAGTTGATTCAAGAGCGATGCCGCCGGGTTGGTTTTGACTGGGAGAATCCGAGGGAAGTTCTGTTAAAGGTGGAGGAAGAGGTCGGGGAATTGAAGAGGGAGTTGGGCCGGCGCAGAGTATACCAAAAGCGGGTTAAGGAGGAGTTAGGCGACCTGCTTTTTGCTCTGGTTAATCTTTGTCGTCACCTCGGGGTTGATGCCGAGGGTACTTTGAAGGACGCAAACCGAAAATTTCGCGAGCGTTTTGAGGTTGTGGAGCAGGAGTTCAGAAGACAGAAAAGAGATTTAAACTCAGTTTCGTTAAGGGAAATGGAAAACGTGTGGCAGCGGGCGAAGAAACAAAATAAAAGAAAAGCAAAGGGTAAAAATAAAAATTGAACAGCAGGTTGATTCACAGATGGACACTGAGATGTTTGACACCGGCAAAGAAGCAGGTATAATCACCGAAACGAGTCAAAATAAATCAAAAAGGAGAGCGGATGGTAGATAAATTGAAATTAACGGCTGTAGTTTCATGTTTTTTTCTTCTGTTTAACTGCGGGCCAAAGTCGGATAAGCCTGAAAGTACTAAACCAGCGCAGGAGTTTGTGGCACAGATAGAAACGCTGGATTCAATGACAGTGGCGAGTCTGAATCGAACTGCGCCTTACTCGGACATCGGAAATGCGATGAATGAATTGAGTGAATGGTTAGAAGCAAACAAGGTTACGGCCGCGGGTGCCCCTTTTGTTTTTTACTATAACAGCCCGCAGCAGGTACCTGCAGAAAGTTGCAATTGGGCGGTTTGTATTCCGGTACCGGCAGCAACGACGTCCGGTCATAAGGGTGAAATCGTTGTAAATAAATTGCCCGCGATGGATATCGCCTGGACGATACATACCGGTGGTTATGACAATGTTCAGTCAACCTATGATAAGTTGCTTGAGTGGATTGACGAAGAGGGGTACGAAGTTGTCGGACCAGCAGTTGAGTTTTTCCTTACCAACGAGAATGTACCGGTTGAGTCGATGAAGACCAAAATCGGGTTTGTGGTCCAGCCTCAACCCGATAACGAGATGGAAGAGGAGAGCGAACCGGCAGGAGACGGAGGTTGATTTTGACATTTCCACCTGGGACGGGTGTGGAAGTTGGCGGATTGAGGTTTTAGTTTTTGAGGACGATGTCTGAGTCAGATATAATTCAGCGGATAAAAGACGCCGAAAACGAAGCAAGAAAAATGGTTGCCGAGGCCGAAGAGGAAAAAAGGCGCGCGGTCGCCGAGGCTGAGGCGGTGGCATCAGAAGTTATCGCACGAACCCGGGAACAGCTTCGGGAGGAATTTGAGCAGGCGTTGACGAAAACGAGTTTAGAGGCAGAAGCGATGTTAAGAAGATTGTTGAAGGAGGCAAATGAGGAGGCGGAAAGGGTTAAAAAAATTCCGCAGGAGCGTTTTGATAAGGCGATAGAATTAGTTGTGCGTATGGTAAAAGAACGATGGCAATAGAACGGGTCTCCAAGGTTGCGATTGTCATTCACCAATCTAAAAAAGCTGAATTCCTAACCAAACTCCAACAGTTAGGGATTTTGCATATTGTACGGATTGCTGAGTCTGACGGCGAAAAACGTTTTGCTGATGAAGAGGGTAATCTCAATCAAATCCTGGGAACGATTGAATTACTGGATAGTTTACAGGATAAAAAGAAAGCAAAGGGAAAAGTACTTCTTGACCGAATGGAGTACGAGCGAATCGCGACGGAATTTGATATTGAGAAGAGGATAAAAGAAATTCAGCGGTTGACGACGAAACGACAGGAACTCGAGTCAAGGCTGAAGTTTCTGGAAGAGGAGATAAACCGTTTAAAACCCTGGGAAAATTTGAAGCACTCGGTTGCCGAGTTTGGTAGTTTTACCAGCGTCAAGGTTTTGTTGGGCAAGTTTCCTACCCGGCAGGAGTATCTTGATGCCCGGTCCGCGCTGGGCGAGAAGTTGGCGGTAATGGAAGAGGTCGGCGAAACGCGAGGTACGGTGTTTGCAGTGGTTTTAGTTTATCGGGAGGCGTTAGAAGATGTTACGGCGATTCTTAACAACCGACATTGGGAAAATGTCGAAATGAAAGATGAAAGCCGCTTGCCAGCGGATGTTATTAGAGACCGGCAACGGGAACAGGAACAAATTAAATCGGCATACGAAGAGGTGGAAAAGGAAATTGCCCGATATGCTGCGGAATTACCACAACTGAAAGCACGTGCTGATGCTATTATCAATCAAATCAAACGTCTGGAGGCAGAGTCTCGTGCGCTCTGGACCGATTCTGCTTTAATAATTTATGGCTGGATTAGAGAACGGGATTACAAAAAGCTGGTGCGTTTGGTTGAAGAGATGAAAACTGCGGTTGTGACTCGGGTACAACCAGAACCGGGCGAGGAACCACCGGTTGCTTTGGTTAATCGCCGTCTCTGGAAGCCGTTTGAGCTTGTTTTAGAGTTGTACCAGTTACCTTTACCAAATGAACTTGACCCAACCTGGTTGATTGCTCCGTTTTTTGGGGTATTTTTTGCCCTGTGTCTTACCGATGCGGGATATGGTATAATTGTAGCGCTGGCGGCTTTACTCTTGATGCGAAAAATGGGTATGGACAACAAGCTATTAGGAATAATCCTTATCGGTGGACTACTGACAATTCCAGCTGGAGCATTGGTGGGAGGCTGGTTTGGCGATTTGCCTGACCGACTTGGGATTTCGTGGCTTGTTGATTTGAAAAATAAGTTTTTATGGTTTGACCCGATGAAAGAGCCGATGAAGTTTTTTGTGCTGTCCCTTGCACTGGGGTATCTCCAGTTGATTGCTGGTATCGCTTTTGAGATAGCAGATTGTATTCGGGTGAAAAATTATGGTGAGGCGTTCCTTGGTCAACTTCCCTGGTTTTTGTTTATCAATAGCCTTGTCTCGCGACTTATTCTAATGCGTTCTTTACCCGTTTGGGTTAGTTCTCTTCTTCTAATCGTTACTCTTCTTTCTGTTGCCGGGATTGTGGTTTGGACCCGACGGGAAAAAGAGACGATGGTTTCTCAGACACTGTGGTTTTTCTTAATTGCCGGGCTTTTAGTTTCCATCGCCGCTCGACTGGGCTGGTTGCCCGAGGAGCTCCTTTTGGTTCGATGGGTGGTTTTGGGTTTGTTTTTTATTATGTCCGGATATGCAATTTATTCCATTTTACATCAAATTTTAATAAAACAGGGTGGGCAAAGAGGTCGGTTACAGTGGTTGCCTTTACTGTTAGGTATCGGAACAATAGTGACTATTGTACTTTATTTCCTTAAAACCCTGCCGGCGATAGTTCCGGGTTTGTTCGGTACCGCATTCTACTTTTTTGCGCCCGTCGGTAAAAGATTACTCAAGAAATTTGTCTGGGGTAGCTATGCTCTTTATGGGGCGACGAGTTATATCGGTGTATTACTTTCTTACATCCGATTAATGGCTCTGGGGATGTGTACTGGCGGGGTGGCAATGGCGATAAATGTGATTGCCTGGATGGTCGTGCGGGTACCGGTTGTCGGAGTTTTGATGGCGTTGATTGTGCTGGTAATTGGTCATACTTACAACATCGCGGTCAATGTTTTAGGGGCGTTTGTTCATTCGCTCCGCCTGCAATATGTTGAGTTCTTCCCTCGCTTTTATACTGGTGGGGGAGAACCTTTTGTGCCTTTCAAAGAAGTTCATCAATTTGTAACATGGAAATCATAAGGAGGCAAAATGGTTGATCCGTTTGGTCTGGCAATGGCATTGTTAGGTTGTGTCGCTGCGGTTTTGCCAGCCGGTATCGGTTCAGCAATGGGTATCAGGCTGGTTGCTGAAGTCGCAAATGGGGTTATGGCGGAAGACCCGAAAAAGTTCGGCAATCTATTTATCCTTGTGGCTCTTCCCGGTACTCAGGGTTTTTACGGATTTTTGGGCGCATTCCTGGCGATGATGAAACTTGGCATTCTTGGACAACTGGCGCCGATTACGATGGGTCAGGGTCTTCAGATGTTTGCCGCCTGTTTGCCGGTTGGTATTGCCGGTTGGCTTACCGCGATATGGCAGGGGAAAGTTTGTGCCGCAGGAGCGGAACTGGTGGCGAAGCGTCCGGCAGAATCGACCAAAGCGGTGATTTTTGGGGCGCTTGTTGAGACCTACGCCGTGCTTGGCTTACTGGCAACGATATTCTTACAGATGGGTGTAAAGCTGGGTTAAACCGTGGGAACTGCCGAACTGATTGAGAAGATACACGCTGATGCCCGTTTAAAGGTAACAGCGATTCAAGAGGAGAAAAAACGAGCGCTGGCAGAAATTGAGCAGCAAACCCAGAAGATAATTGAGACGCTCAAAAAGGAGAACGCCGAAAGGCTCGAACAACGGATTCGGGCTATGAATGACCGGGCTCGAAGTCAAGCGCAACTGGAAGGGCGTAAAATCGTTCTTGAAGCGAAATGGCAGATGATTGACTTAGTGTGTACCGAGGCAAAGAAGGTGATTTTAAGCAGCCCGGATTATCCGAAAATCATAGAGAAACTTGTGAAAAAATACGCATCGCCCCAAGCTTCAATTCACCTGTCACCTGATGATACAAAACGATGGGGCAAAGTAGCAGGCATTACACCGGGTGAACCGGTACCAATTACAGGTGGAGTGATTATTAGAGTAGCTGCGGCCGGTCATGCGGCTGGTAAAGAAGAGCTTGACCTTTCCCTGGACACAATTTTAAATCAGGTGCGGGAGGAGTTTTGCACGGAACTCGCCGCAATTCTTTTTGCGTCCCAAGAGAAGGACAATCGGTCTGAAGGGCAAGAGTAATAAGAAGAGACAAAGTGCGCTGTCTTGTAACTGGGGCACGGGGGCTTCTGGGGAAGTATTTAGTCAAATACTTGTACAGTCAACAGAACGAGGTTGTTCAATGGGACTTGCCGGAAAATGATGTTACCCTGGTGGAACAGGTTATCAATGGGCTGCACTCATTAGACCCGGATGTGGTCTTTCACCTTGCCGCATGGACTGATGTCGATGGTTGTGAGGAAAATCCTGCCCGGGCAATGGCGGTTAACTTTCAAGGAACCTGGGCGGTAGCTCTGGGTACCGCGGAAATAGACGCTAAACTGGTTTACATCTCAACGGATTATGTGTTTGATGGCAACACGAAAAGGGCGTATCGAGAGTCAGACCGTCCCAATCCATTGTCGGTTTATGGCCGGTCTAAGATGATGGGTGAACAGGCGGTAAGGCGCAATAGCCGCAGATGGTTTATCGTAAGGACAAGCTGGCTCTTTGGAAGCGGGGGGAGAAATTTTGTTGATACCATCCGGCAGAAGTGCGCGGTGGAGGCGGAGATTAAAGTGGTAGCAGACCAAGTTGGTTCTCCAACTTATGCTCGGGATTTGTGCGAACCACTTTTAGAACTTGCCCGTAGCGAGCATTATGGCATATACCATCTGACAAATTCGGGATTTTGTTCATGGTTTGAGTTTGCTAAAGAAATTGTTCGCCTTTCTAAAAGTAATTGCGCAGTAATCCCGATTACATCTGAAGAAAGTGGCCGTTGCGCATTACGTCCTCGATTTTCAGTTCTGGAGAACAGAAACTACCACCACCGGTTTGGCAGAGTTTTAAGGCCCTGGCAGGAGGCACTCAAGGACTATTTTGATGAGATATCGTCAACCTAAATTAGCCGTTGACTGCATTATTTTGTTGGGTAAACGTATTGTGCTGATTGAACGTTTGAACGAGCCTAAGGGTTGGGCACTGCCGGGCGGTTTTGTGAATTATGGAGAAACAGTGGAAGAAGCGGTGCAACGCGAGGTAAAAGAAGAAACCGGTTTATCTCTGAGCGGGTTGCGTCAGTTTCGCGTGTATTCAGCGCCGGACCGCGACCCGCGCGGGCATTGCGTTTCGGTTGTATTTGTGGCTCGAGGCCGGGGTAAGTTGAAGGCAGGAGACGATGCCCGGTCCTATAAACTTGTTGCACTGGATAAGGCGACGAAGGAAAATCTCGTTTTTGACCACCAACAGATTATCACCGATTACTTGAAATCTTTAAGAAAAACCTGATTAAAATGGGTAAGCGTTAAGCTGTGTTGCCCATTTTGCCAAAGTTTCTCGTCGAGTCCGGTCATCCGCAGGTAAAGTTAACGGTCGTCCCCGGGCATCGATAATAACTCCAGAAATGCCACCTTCAACCTGGGATTCGTAGGTTTTTCCTGAACCAGCACCAACATCAAACCCTCGTTCGGGCGTTATGATTGCTCGAGCAGTTTCTCCTACCGGTAGCGGCAGGCACTTTATATCGCCAAAGTTTACCCGTGCTTCCATCTCTTCACCATTCGACCTTACTATCTTTACATGAACACAGGGACGTCCCTCTTTGCCCTGTCCGGCGGGAGCAATGCTGGTGCCCAGATGAATCAGGCAGTCTTTTTCGAACACCTCCTGGGCGGCTTCCGGGTGAACTTCAGTAAGGACGCCAAGGTGAGGCATCATAAAGATTGAATCAACCGTGAGCCGGGTTACTCCTTCAGGCTGGAAGGCGTCAAGGAGCATCATTGCGGCTTGTGCCCGTCGCGGTGCATGAGAGAGCGCACCGCCCGAACCGACAACAAGGTTTAGTTCCATCATATTTACGAGGGTTTCGCCCGTTCGAGCCTGAGCAAAGGCATCAGAAATTGTACGTTCCTGCTGAATACCTTTTAACCCGACCGCCATTGATTTGTGATGTTCCAGTGCCAAGCGGAGCGCTTCCCGGGCAATTGCCTGTTCCAGTTTCAGGTCTTCAAGAGTCGATGGGATAGTGGTCGGACGAATCATTTTGTTACGGATACGATTGCGCACTTCGTTGGGCGGAATTTCTAATGGTAGCCAGCGAATGATATTCTCTTCTCCCGCTTCGACCAAAACATTGGAGACCGAATACGACATACCAAGGTTTGCGGAAACGGTACGGTTGAAAATACCCTGGAATACACTGAAAACATCGGTTGTGGCGCCGCCGATGTCGACTCCGAGAACCGCGATGTTCTGGGTTTTGCCGATGTTTTCAATTAGCAGTCCAACCGCACCGGGTGTGGGCATAATCGGAACATCGGTCCATTCCATTAATTTTTTGTATCCCGGAGCGTGTGCCATTACATGTTCCATAAAGAGGTCATGAATTTTGTGGCGCGCTGGTCCGAGATTTTCCCGCTCCAGAACCGGCCGGATGTTTTCGACAATCACTAAACTGGTTTTATCTTTTAAGGTTTTTAATACCAATTC
The DNA here is from genome assembly GCA_013177935.1 of candidate division WOR-3 bacterium. Lineage (NCBI taxonomy): Bacteria > Pseudomonadati > Caldifarciminota > Caldifarciminota bacterium. Next base: position 146,391 of record JABLXZ010000001.1, read on the forward strand.
CCGGGCATCGCGGTTCCCGGCATATATCACCGGTAGATTGTAGCCGATGCCGAAGCGTGGCTTTGGGTCAGCCGCGGCGATTAGTTCCGCCAGCTCAACAACATGGGAAATTGTACCACCATCGACTCCACCAGACAAGAGAATCATATCAGGCCGCAGGGTTCGAATTCGCTCAATCTTTTCGTGCGGAAGGCGGCCATCGTTAGATGCAATGACATCCATAACAATGGCACCAGCACCTAAGGCAGCACGGGCAGCGCTTTCTCCGGTCATCGTTAAGACCACTCCGGCAACCATCATCTGCAAGCCACCGCCAGCCGATGAGGTAGAAATATAAATGTCAGTACCCTCTTTTTCACTCGATTTGGGCTTATAAATTTCATCGCCGCGCACGAGTTTGACCCCGGACAGTTCTTCGACCTCCATTACCGAATTGAGTACCCCTTTGGTTACATCTTCAAATGGTGCTTCAACGGTAGTGGGTGCTTCACCGCGAACGATGAGTCGGTATTCAGTCCCACGTTTTTCAATCAGGATTGCCTTAGTTGTTGTCGAGCCACAGTCTGTGGCAAGAATACGGGTTATTTTTTCTTTTTCAAATGTTGATTTCTTCATAATTTCTTACCTTCTTGTGCCGGATGTTGTTTTTCACTTTTTGGAGTTTGGGAGCGGTTTTCTTCCAGGGATTCAATGGTCTGGATAAGAAGTTCGATATTCTCTCTTTCTTCGAGTAGTGCTGCGACCTCATCATATTGATGAAAGGGGAAAATTGCGGTAATTATCGGTTGAAAGAAAACCATCAACTGAGAACCAACAAAGGAGAGTGGTTTTACCGATTCAAGCAGGACGATGGCGACTGGGGTAAGACGCAGGTCTACCGTCTTCCGGGCGATTTTGTTAATTATTTCGGTTCGTCTTGCTGGGTTAATATCAGTGGGAAACATCAGCCTTGAAAGTTGACATCTAATTGCCGCGAGGCTTTGGCTTCATCCAGGCGCCGTACCGGTGTTGTCCAGGGTGCGCCGGTCAAATTTTCTGGTTTAGTTTGAGCTTCAAGGGCGATTGCCTTCATCGCGGCAATGAACTCGTCTAAAGATTCGATTGATTCAGTTTCTGTGGGTTCAATCATCAACGCCTCAGGAACGATTAATGGGAAATACACGGTTGGAGCATGCAGTCTAAAATCCAGTAAACGTTTTGCAACATCAAGGGTTCTGACTCCAAACTGTTTAAGATTGGTGCCGGAAAATACGACCTCGTGCAAAGAACGCCTTTGATAGGGGAGGTCATAAACACCTTCTAACTCTTTGCGGATGTAATTGGCATTTAGAACGGCACATTCGGCAACATCTTTTAACCCTTCGGCACCCAGCATCCTAATGTAAGTATAAGCTTTGACAAGCACCGCAAATTGTCCCTGGAAGGCAAGTACTCGGCCGATAGAATCGGGTCGGTTGTAATCGAACAGGTATTTTCCATCCTGGAACTTAATGACCGGTTTAGGCAGGAAGGGCTCAAGGTGTTTTTTTACTGCTACGGGACCAGAACCAGGACCACCACCGCCGTGTGGGGTTGAAAATGTTTTATGGAGGTTGATGTGCATCACATCAAATCCGGCGTCGCCGGGACGATGGATGCCGACATAGGCGTTGAGGTTGGCGCCATCGAGGTAAACGAGGGCGCCGTAACTGTGCATAACTTCGCAAATCTCTTTGATATCTTTTTCAAACATCCCCAGGGTATTGGGGTTGGTGACCATCAAACAGGCAACGCAGTCTGAGCAGGCACGTTTTAGTTCCGCGATGTCAATCAGTCCTTCGGGTGTTGATTTGATTTGAACGGCCTGGAATCCAGAGAGCGTTACGGAAGCCGGGTTGGTGCCATGGGCTGAATCTGGAATCAGGACAACAGTTCGATTTTCACCCCTTTTCTCAAAGTACTTGCGCACCATCAAAATTCCGGTGAGTTCTCCTTGAGCACCCGCAGCGGGTTCCAGTGTTATGGCGTCAAAGCCGGTCAGTTCTTTTAAATATTCGCCCAGTTCGTACATCAATTGGAGGGCACCTTGTACCAGTTCTTCGTTCTCATGGGGGTGCAAGTTGGTGAATCCGGGTAGTCTTGCGGTCTGTTCGTTGACCTTGGGGTTGTACTTCATAGTGCAGGAACCAAGGGGGTAAAAACCTTTGTCAACATGGTGATTTAAAATTGAGAGCCGGGTGAAATGACGAACAAGGTCAACTTCACTAACTTCGGGCAGACGATTGTCGGTGCGATATTCTTCGCCGAACAGTTTCGCTAAATCAACTTCCGGGACATCAAGTTCGGGAAGAGACCAAGCCCTACGTCCCTTTTTTGAATAGTCAAAGATCAGTTTTTCGTTCTTCATTTCTTTTGCCGTACAGTTTGAATAAAGTAGCTAATTGAGCGGTTATAGGTTCGTTCGGCTTCGGGTGGGAAAAGGCACCCGGGCAGTTCGTTGTTCGGGCGGTGATAGGCGATGCATTCGCAGCATTTGCCTTTCCGGGGACAAGGTTCATAGGTGCAGGTGCAACTATTAAGGTTTTTCTTCAATGAGCATTCCATATCTTATGCACTAAAAGTTTTAAGGAAATCAATGTAACGGTCAAGTTCCGCCCTGGTGCGTTTTTCCGTTGCGGTTATTAAAAGCCAGTGGTTCCATTCGGGGTTGAAATTTCCCAGGTCAACACCGGATAGTATGCCAGATTCGATGCCCGATTTTACAATCTCCCGGGCAGGAACCGGCGTTTTGACAGTAAATTCCCGGACAAACTTCCGGTCACTCAAGAGCGTAAAACCAGGTATGTGTTTGATGGCGTCGGCGATGTAGTGAGTTTTGGCACAGCACTGTTTTGCGATTTCTTTAATCCCTTCACGCCCTGCCCAGGTTAGATAAATGGTGGCGATTAGAGCACACAACGCCTGGTTCGTGCAGATGTTAGAGGTGGCACGTTCCCGGCGGATGTGTTGTTCCCGGGTCTGCAGCGCCAGAACATAACCAATTTTTCCGGTAATATCGGTCGTTCTTGCCGCAATTCGACCGGGCATATGACGAATGTATTTCTTCTGGGCAGTGAAGATTCCCAGATAAGGTCCACCGAAATACAAAGGGATTCCTAAACACTGGCCTTCGGCAACGGCAATGTCGGCATTATAGGCACCGGGCGGCGTAATGATGCCGAGACTGATTGGGTCAACAGCGCAAACGAAAAGGGCGCCTTTTTCATGGGCGGTCTGAACAATCTCGCGAACCGGTTCAAGGTATCCAAAGAAGTTTGGGTGCTGGATTAGTACCGCCGCAGTGTCGTTATCAATGGCGTCATTAAGCGCTTTGAGGTCCGTGGTGAGATCAGCGGTGTAGGGCAGGGTTTGAATCGGGACATTTAAACCGGTGGCATAGGTGGCAACGACTTCGCGGTAACGGGGGTTGATGGTACCCGAGATGAGGATTTTGTGGCGGCTGGTAATGTCCCGTGCCATATGGACCGTTTCGGCAAGGGCTGAGGCGCAGTCGTACATTGATGCGTTGGCGACCTCCATTTCAAACAGCCGACAGATAAGCGACTGAAATTCGTATATCACCTGCAGAGTGCCTTGGCTGACTTCGGCTTGATAAGGGGTATAGGCGGTATAGAACTCGGGTCGGGAGATAATGGCGTCAATTACAGGAGGGATATAATGGTCATAGGCGCCGCCGCCAGCAAAACAGATGAGTCGGTCGGTGCCAAGATTTTTATCGGCGAGGCGTTTGAGTTCGACTGACGCCTCCAATTCAGAGAACGCCGGGGGAAGATTAAGAGGGTTTCGGAGTTTCAGTTCTTCAGGAATGGAGTCAAAGAGTGAGGCAACATCTTTTACTCCGATTTTCTGTAAGAGGTACTGGATGTCTTCTGGAGTGTGAGGAGTGAACTTCATTTTTTAATGGTGTTGCGACCTTTGAACAAGATTGGTGTACGCCTCTTGGTCGAGAAGTGTTGACAGCTCGGCAGGGTTGGAGATTTTTATCTTGCACAACCATCCCATGCCATAAGGGTCACGGTTAACCATTGCCGGCGCATCACCTTCCTTTTTGTTAATCTGGGCGTTGGCTTCAATTACCTCTCCAGATACTGGGGCATAGATGTCGGAAGTTGCTTTGACCGCTTCAATAAAACCGATAGTCTCGGTTTGTTTTACCGTTTTGCCCAAAGCGGTGATTTCTACATAAACAATGTCGGACAGTTCCTTCTGGGCAAAATCGGTGATACCGATGGTGGCGATATCGCCTTCTACCCGGACCCACTCGTGGGTTTTGGTGTATTTCAAATCAGCCGGAATAGATGACATTGTGCCTCCTTACTTTTTTCTGGAACCATGCTTATAAAAAGGTGGAGCAACGACGACCGCTTGATGCCGTTCGCCCCGGATTTCAATCGTCAGTTTCGTTCCGACACTGGCTGATTCCCGTTGAATATAAGCCAGGGCAATGCCTTTGTTCAGAGATGGAGAAAGCGTGCCTGAGGTTACAAATCCAATCGGGTTGCCATTGGCAAACACGGAAAGTTTGGGACGAGGTATCGCCCGGTCTTGCATCTCGAGACAGACAAGCCGGCGCCGTGGTTTTTCCTTTGCAACCTGTTGCAAAACTTCAGCACCGATAAAACCACCGGGTTTATCAAGTTTTACTACAAATCCCAGACCTGCTTCAAGCGGGTTTGTTGTTTGGTCGATGTCGTTGCCATAGAGACAGTATTTCATTTCCAGTCGCAGGGTGTCGCGGGCACCAAGTCCGATAGGCTCAATTTCAAACTCCTTGCCTGCTGCCATAAGTTCATCCCAGACTTTAAGCGCCTGTTCAGCCGGGATGTAAAGTTCAAACCCGTCCTCTCCAGTATAACCGGTGCGGGAAATCAGGACATCGACACCGGCAACTTTTCCTTCCGCTGCCCAGTAAAATCCAATAGGCGATAGGTCAATTGATGAGATTTTCTGCAAGCAGAGTTCCGCTTTCGGACCCTGAACCGCCAGCTGGGCGACTTCGGTTGTGACATTTTCTAATTGGACATCACCAAAGAGGTGGTCTTTTAACCAGGCGGTGTCTTTTTCATTGTTGGCGCCGTTGACAACAAGGAGAAAATGGTCGGGCAGTCGATAAACCACCAGGTCATCAACGATACCGCCGTCAGGGTAGCACATTACTGAATACTGGGCTTGATATACTTCGAGGCTTGAGGCATCATTGGTGGTCATTCGGTTAATAAATTGTAATGCATTGGCACCCCAAACTCTAATTCTTCCCATATGGGAGACATCAAAAACACCGACGGTGGTTCTAACCCGATGGTGTTCCGGAATGATGCCCCGGAATTGAAGAGGGAGTTGGTAGCCTGCGAATTCGACAATTTTACCACCAGCGGCAAGATGCCGAGAATAAAAGGGAGTTGTTTTACTCATAAGAAAAAAAATGTTAACAAGAAATATATAACAGTCAAGAATATGAATTTAGGGTGACACCCCAAAATCCCGAATTACTCAATCAAGGGATTAATCCAATTTAGTGTGGATAACTCACAAGAAGACATTTGCCAACGGCTTCGGCGTTGATTGCCTTAAAATGGTGGTGGGTTAAAATAAGTGGTTAATTGCGTAAAATGGAGGTGGTAATGTGGACGGTAAAGGTTGTGCGTTCTTTCAGTGCCGCGCACTTTTTAAGTGGCAATGATGGCCGATGTGAAAATATGCACGGTCATAACTATCGGGTCGAAGTGACAGTCGGTTCGGATCGGTTAACGCCACCCGGTATGGTGGTAGACTTCATCGAACTGCGTTCTAAGGTTGATGCGATTCTGCCGGACCATCGGTTGTTAAATGAGGTGTATAACTTCCCGCCCACCGCAGAAAATCTTGCCCGGCATTTTTACGAGGAGTTAAAGAAGGTTTACCCTGTTCTCAAAGTTACGGTCTGGGAAAATGAAGATTGCTGTGCCGAATACTTTGAGGATTAACGGGGGATAATCAACTTAACTGAATATGGGGTTTGATTTTCGGGATGGAGAATCAGAAAGTAAATCCCGGAACCGGGTAAGGTAATTTTTGATTGCCTCTGGTCGAAGCGGTAAACTTTTTTCCCGGCGGGGTCATAAAGTTCAACAGTTCGAACTCCTTCCGGCAGGGTCAGTTCGGTTCGGGTGAAAATTGTGTTGCCCGAAATGGGGTCGGGCGCGTTACGGTGTTGGAACCCGGCAGGAGACACGTTTATCGGTTTTGAGCCGGTGTAAACTTGGGTTAGTTGTAAGGCGCGAGCGGCATTAACCATACCGTAGCCGAAAAGATTGTCCTTTCCTGGTGAACCCATATCAATAGCACTTGCCGCAAGGATGGCTCGCACTTCGTTTGGGGTAAGGGCAGGATTTAGCGAGAGGATAAGCGCTGCGACGCCGCTGACTTCGGGACAGGACATTGAGGTCCCGTTGGCAATTAGATAACTGTTATCCGGCGCGGTTGATGTTATCGTAACACCGGGCGCAACAACCTCTTGTTCTGGTCCGTAGTTGGAAAACGATGCCAGTTCAGACAGTTCGTCGGTTGCCCCGACACAGACGCAGGTGCTCAGGCGAGCGGGATAAGAGACATTAGCTCTGCCATCGTTTCCAGCAGCGGCGATTAAAATCGCTCCCCGGGAAAGGGCATAGTTGCAGGCTTCGTTTAAAGGTGTGGTAGTGGCATCACCGCCAAGACTTAGATTGATTACCCGGGCGCCATGGTCTACTGCCCAGCGGATTCCAAGGGCGACATCGGTAAGGTTGCCGTTACCAGAATCGTTGAGCACCCGAACGGCAAGGAGCTGAACCTGTGCCCAGCCCGCAACACCAATAAGGTTATCGGTAACCGCCCCAATGATTCCGGCGACATGGGTACCATGAAAGGCATTGGGAAGGTTGGGGTTGTCCGGTTTCGGGTCGTTGTCCTGGCCGACATAGTCATAGCCCAGTTCATTTGTTTGGAAGTTCCGGGCAAGGTCGTAATGGGTGTAGTCAACGCCATTGTCAACAACCGCAACCTTGATTGTTCCTCCTTTAATAATATCCCATGCCTGGTCCGCGTACATAACCCATTTGTCCCACTGAGTGCTCAAGAACATCGGGTCGTTCGGGATAAAGAAGGTACGTGCCGGATAATCAGGTTCTACAAACCTGATTCCAGATATTTCAGCAAGTTGTTGTTCAACATTTGTTAAAGATAGAGTAGTTGGCGTTTCAATTACGAGAAATCGGGCTGATGTGTCAATCAGTTTTATTTCAATACCGGTGAGATGAAGTTTTTTGACGATGTTCAGTTCAGCACCGGGTTCAAACCCGATGACAAATCTGCCCGGAATTGGCTCTCCGGATGTAGATAGTGAAACCGGACCAGTCGTGTCTGCCACGGCACTATGATAAAGACTTTCAAGGGCAAACATCCGCCTGATGTCGTCCGATGTAATTGCCGGGCAGTCCTGTCTTGGAAAAATGTTGAGCAGAAGAAGGGTGAAGATATAGACCATGGTCTATTCGATGAAGAACCTTGCCCAGTAGGTCTGGGTTGTACCTGTGGTATTGACAAAAACAAGGTAAAATGTGCCGGAAGCGGAGAAACTGTAAGACATGCTGAGTTCACGAATGTCCTGCTGTTCGTAAAGAGGGGTACAGGGTTGATTGGTGCGGAACCGGTTAAAGTTTTCCTGGTCAAGAATGAGAAAACGGCTCAGGGTTCCGCTCGTTGCGGTGCGGGTGTCGCCGATGAGCGTTTCCTCAATCTGGGCATTGAATTCAACCCAGCGGTAAAAGCGGTTAGCAAGGGTGAACTGGCCATGAAACACATTGCGCTGCTCAATTGTCTGAATTTGGACATTGATTGTGTCGCTGTAACCTTTGTTGCCGGAAAGGTCGGTCGCGATACAGTACAGGTAATGCCAGGTTCCTTCCGGTAACTGCCGGGTATCCCATTGAACCGTAACCTGGTTGCTACTTTCCTTTGCGAACAGCGTGCCATCGGCGTAAAATTCAATTGCGGCGACCCCGATTGAGTCAAAAGCCTCAGCCGTAACATCAACAACGCCGCTAACCATACTCGAATCCGCGGGCGAACGGATAATGCAAATGGGTGGGGTTTGGTCAAGTTGGAGTAATAGGTCGCAACCGGTGATGAGCAATAGCAAGGGGATAAAAGGTTTAAATCTCATACTCCTCGCCTTTTTGCGGAATTAACACTTCGGGAATGCCCATTTCCAAAAGTGGGGTACGGAGCGCCTCAGCCGATTCCAGTTCGGAGTGGACCAGAAACACCTTTTTGAGTTTTTGGGGGTTAATGTTTTTGACATATTCAAGTAGCCCATTACGGTCAGCATGGGCGCTAAACTCATCCATCACTTCGACTTCGGCGCGCAGTTCGTACTCTTCTCCTAAGATTTTTACCACTGGCTGGCGTTCAGCAATTCTCCGTCCCAGGGTGTGTTGAGCCTGAAAAGAGACAATGAGAATCAGGTTGTTGGGGTTACCGATGCCGTGTTTTAAGTGGTGAAGCACCCGGCCGGCTTCGCACATTCCGGATGGGGAAATGACAATACAGGGTTCAGTGAGGTAGTTCAACTTCTTAGACTCCTCGGCATCATCGATGTAGCGCAGACCGGGAAAGTCAAACGGGCCGCCCGCATCGTCAATTAACATCTGGGTTTCGTCGTCAAAATAGGCGGTACTGTTGCGGTAAACCTCGGTGACGCGGCTTGCTAAGGGGCTATCCACGAATACCGGGATATCAGGAATGGCGTTTTGTTCCCGCAACAGTTTAAGATGGTAGACGATTTCCTGTGCCCGCTCCACGGCAAATGCGGGAATGATGATTCTACCGCCGCGGTTAACCACCCGGTTGACAATTGTTGATAGGCGCCGGCTAACATCCTCATAGGGACCGTGCTGCCGATTGCCGTAGGTTGCCTCCATTATCAAACAGTCAACTGCAGCAACCTGTACCGGGTCACGGATGATGGGCATTTTCTTGCGCCCCAGGTCACCGGTAAAGAGGACGCGCTTGCCTTCGGCTTCGATGTCGATGAGCGCTGAACCAAGGATATGTCCGGCATCGTGAAAAACGAGGGAGAAGGGACCAAGGTTTTGCATCCGGGCATAACCGACACCTTCAAGATGGTTGATAGCCCGTTCTGCATCTTCAGTTATGTAGATGGGTTCTTTGGGTTTTTCACCTTTTTCCCGGCGCTTTTTGTTTAAGTAACGGATGTCAGACTCCTGGATTTTTGCCGAGTCGAGCAGTAACAACCGGGCAAGCGCAACGGTTGGTTTGGTCATCAATACCGGCCCATTAAACCCATTTTTCACCAGATTGGGCAGGTTGCCGATGTGGTCAATATGGGCGTGGCTGGCGGCGCACCAGTTTATCTTTGCCGCTTTAAACGGTAGATGGCGATTTATTTCTTCCGCCTCCTGGCGATGTCCCTGAAATAAGCCGCACTCGAGGAGTAACTGGTATTTGCCCGATTTCAGGATGTGCTGAGAACCGGTTACGGTCTGAACACCGCCCCAGAACTGGATTCTCACTTTACCAGGCTCCGGATGGTGCGCATATTCTCTTTGTCCTCTTTTGTTGAAGTACGAGGTGTTTCCATAATTCCGGGCAAATTTTTCAGTAAAGGATGGTTGACGATTTCCCGGAAGCCGTTGATGCCAATTTCGCCCTTGCCGATGTGCCAGTGGCGGTCAACCCGCGAACCGAAAGCGGTTTTGGAGTCGTTCAAATGGAGCAGGTACAGTTTGCCAAAGCCAATTGCCCGGTCAAACTGGCGTAAGGTTTGGTCAATGCCCTCTCGGGTGCGCCACTCGTAACCGGCTTCAAACGAGTGGGCGGTGTCAAGAGTTACACCAATCCGGTCTTTCTGTTCCACCCGGTCGATAATCGCGCCAATGTCCTCAAACCGGTAACCAACTTCTGAACCCATGCCCGCGGTGTTCTCAAGCAGGATTTTTACCCGGTTGGCTACACGGTTAAGGATGAAGTTGATGTTGTCGGCAATGCGCCGCAAGGCTGTTTTTTCATCATCACCCAGCGCTTTGCCGACATGGACAACAAGAAACTCAATCCCGAGGAGGTCGCAACGCCGGAGCTCCTCCGCGATGTTTTCGATTGACCTTTTTCTGATGGTTGAATCGGACGCAGCGAGGTTGGGTAAGTACGGGGCGTGAGCAAAAACCGGATAGATGTCCGCCTCTTTCATATCGGATTTGAACTTTGTTATATCATCTTCTTGAAGTTTGGTTGCTGCCCAGCCCCGCGGCGAACGGGTAAACAACTGAAGTGTCTCGCAGCCCAGTTCAACAGCCCGTGCCCGAACATTGGCAAAACCGCCGGCGATTGATATGTGAAAACCGAAGCGCATGCTGTATTGAAATGTTAACACCAATTGTATCCCAGTCAAGTTGTTATGGAGCAAAATTAGGAGCGTAGAGGGAAGCCACGAGGCAATCAGATTGAATTTTGACAAGCCTCTGGGCAGAATGCAGAAAAAGGCGGGATGATGGAAATGGTGTAACTCATTTGATTTGCGCCGGGATAGGGCGTCGGCTCAGAACTTTGTAGAGCGGGCAGGACAGTAATCTGACAGAACAACCACGAGCAATTTCAGATGGCGCAACAGGATAACGGTAAGATGTGGGAACGGGCTGAGCACTGATTTGGGAATCCGGACAAGGTGGAGAAACCCACCCGGTAACAGTTCCGGGGATTACTCCTGGTCAGCCCGGGGAAATTTTCCTAACTATTTGTAAATCGGTATATTGTTGCAACAAGTCTGTTTTTAAGCGTTAATTTTTTGTCCTTTTTAGCTCTTATAGTTGAGTGGTATAGAACATAATCGAGTGGTCTTAAAACAGTTGCACGATGTAAAAACACGGCACAATTTAAATAAAGTGTCCGGGTATTTGGTAGCAAGTTGTTGAGGTGTGATTTTTCACCGCTGATATCTTATAGATTGTTTAGCACTTTTGCCTAATTCTTGACTGGGGCGGCGGTTTCCTTATAATCAGGTGCTTTTGTTATGGGTTTAAAGAGTTATCAGCGTACCGGGGTATTGAGTAAGGCAGACCTCAAGGCACGGGGATTAATTCCGGAAGTCGAAAGATTGAAAAAGGGGCCGGTGGTGATTGTAGAATGTGTCGAAAACATTCCCTGTAACCCCTGCGTTGATGCCTGTCCGCGGCAGGCAATTACGATGAAAGGCAATCTGACCGACACGCCGCAGGTGGATTTCAACCGGTGTAACGGCTGCGGAATGTGTGTTTCGCGATGTCCAGGTCTGGCAATCTTTGTCGTAAATTACAACTACTCTTTGAAAGAGGCGACAGTCAGTCTGCCTTATGAACTTTTGCCCCGGCCTGAACCCGGAGAGAAGGTTGTTGCCCTTAATCGTCAGGGGAAAAAGGTTTGCGATGCCCGGGTTGTGAAGGTGCTGGATACCAGGGTTCAAAACCGGTGTGCGGTGGTTACAGTGGCGGTGCCAAAACGGTACTGGAACGATGTCCGGGGCATCGCTTTGAAAGGGCGGTAACGTGATGATAGGAACGATAGTTCTTACCTTGATTCTAACGGTTACACCGCAGATGCCTTTGAGTATTGCTCATACCGACGATGGGTTAGCGATTTTTGCCAATCCGGCTGGTTTAGGAACTGAGCGGGGATTTGAGTTTTACTATCTTTACGACTTTCAACCAGGGGCGTTTTTGTCCAACAACAGTTTTGGCCTGCGCGCCGGTCCTTTTGGTTTTTTCTTTGAACCGGAACCGCTGCGTTATGGGCTGGCTTTGGGCGCGAAACAGGACAATTTGCTTGCCGGGGTCCGAATGGTCCGGGATTCAATTACCCACTGGGATATTGGGGCAATGGTGCGACTTGGTAGATGGGTGTCGCTGGGTGGGGTGTGGCAGGATTTGAATCGCCAGGGTGGCAGAGTCGGCGCGGGTGCGGCGTTTCGCCCTTTTGGTCCGCGGCTCACGGTTTTTAGCGAAACTTATTTTAATCCATTTCAGCCTTTTGCCGGGCTTGAAATTGAACCTGTTTCTGGCTTGAAGTTTGGGGGCAGGGCAAAACTGGGAAAAGGGGACGATTTTGCCTTCGTTGCCGGGTTAACGGTAAGTCTGGGCAGATTGGGTGTTGGGGTTTTAGGGGCACCGAAACCGCGGCAAGTTGCCGGTCTGGTGCGCATCAGCCAGGATTTGTACCGGTCGATTTTACCCCCCAAGAAGCGCTTTCTTGAGTTGCGGTTGAGCGAACCGGTTGTTGACCAGAAGCCGGGTTTCAGTTTGATGGGGCAAACAAAGGTCCGTACCACCTATTCGTTGCTTGAGTTGCTGCAGCGGGCAAAAAAGGACCGTGCCCTCACCGGAATTTTTTTGAGGCTGGAGAACGAAAATATCAGTTTTGCCCAGGCTCAGGAGTTGCGTCAGGCGTTAGCTGAATTTCAGACTGAAGGTAAAAAAGTTTGGATTTATGCTCCTTCACTGGGGATGATTGGTTATTACCTTGCTTCTGGCGCTGATAAGGTGATTGTTCATCCGATGGGTGATGTGGTGATACCCGGGGTTTCCGTTCAGACGCAGTTTATCAAGGGTGCGCTGGACAAGTTGGGAATCAAGACCGAGACCTATCGCTATGGTAAGTATAAGAGTGCGGTTGAGATGTTCACCGAGGAGACGCTTTCAATCTCCAACCGGGAGCAGTTGCAGGCGCTGGTTGATGGAATTTACGAGGACTTTATTCAAATGGTAAGTACGGGCAGAAATCTGGATACCACAACAATGGAGAGTTTGGTAGGGCGGGCGCTTTTCCGTGCTGATGAGGCAAAGGCAGTCGGATTGGTTGACACCCTGTGTTATGAGGATGAACTGGATTCACTGATCCGGCGTGAGTTCAAAGGTGGGCAGAAGATTGACGAGAAGGGTTTACAACGGGCAGAGGTGGTTTCGGACCGCTGGGATGAGCCGGCACGGATTGCGGTGATATACGTTACCGGAAGTATTGTTCAAGGTGAATCGGGCACAGATTTCCTAACCGGTGAGCAGCGGGTTGGTTCGACAACACTCTGTCGGGCGATTAAACAGGCGGGAAAGGATAAGAGGGTGAAGGGGATTGTTCTCCGGGTTGATTCGCCCGGCGGCGATGGTTTTGCGTCGGATTTAATCTGGCGGGAACTGGAGCTGGTAAAAAAGAAAAAACCGGTCGTGGTTTCAATGGGAACGCTGGCGGCGTCTGGTGGGTACTACATCTCCTGCAATGCGGACAAGATTTTTGCCCTTCCCGGGTCAATAACCGGTTCAATCGGCGTGTTCAGTCTTCGGTTGATAACAGAAGGTTTATACAACAAACTTGGTATCAGAAGGCAGACGGTTAAGAGGGGGGAACATGCTGACCTGCTTTCTGATTTCCGCGAGGCAACGCCCGAGGAAGATTCGATTTTGCAGAGTCAGATTGACTGGTTTTATCAACAGTTTATCAACAAGGTGGCAAAGGGCAGGGGGTTGACACTGGCAGGCGTGGACTCCGTGGCACAGGGCAGGGTCTGGCTGGCAAAAGATGCCAAGAGATTCGGGCTGGTGGATTCACTTGGTGGTCTGATGCAGGCGATAGAGTTCTGCCGCGAAAAAGCCAATCTGGGTACGGATTATCGTCTTGAGTTCTATCCGAAAAGGAAGCCCGGGCTGGGTTCATTTTTAGAAGAGAGGTTTAGCGAGTTGTTGTTTGACTATATCAGAAGATGAAAGTTAGGAAAAAGTCAGCTAAGATGAGTTCGAAAAAACGGTCCGGTTTCAGGGTTGTCTGTCGGTGTGAGGAGGTTACCGAAGATGAGGTTCGAGCGGTGATTCGTAATGGGTACCATTCACTAGAAGAGATAAAGAGGATTTTACGAACCGGGATGGGTCATTGCGGCGGCAGAGGGTGTTTGAAGGTTATCGCCCGCTTGATTGAAGAGGAGACCGGAATTCCGATTGCTCTTCAGAAGTTTCCCAGTTCGCGCCCTCCTTTGAAACCAATTCCATTAGGCCAACTTGGTTCATACAGGAATGAGCAAGAAGAGCGCTGATGCGATTGTAATTGGTGGTGGAATTATCGGTGCCGCCACCGGTTATTATCTTGCGAAGCGAGGGCTAAAAGTTTTCATTCTTGAGCGCAAGTTTCCCTGCGCCGGTTCAACAGGCCGGTGTATTGGTGGTATCAGGGCACAGTTTACCCACGATTTGACAATTCGGGTGATGCTGAAAAGTATTAAGATGTTTCAAGAACTGCATGAGGAGCTTGGGACCGATGTTGAGTGGTATGCAGGTGGGTATCTGTTTCTCGCCTTTGATGAAGCCCGTAAGAAATCATTTGAGCAAGCCATAGAAATACAAAGAAGATATGGGCTTAAAGTCGATTTCATTTCAGCTGATGATTGTGGTCGAATCGTCCCCGGATTGAATCGAGAAGGATTATTGGGTGGTGCCTGGTGTCCAACGGATGGACAGGCAAATCCATTTAAGGTTACCTATGGCTATCTTGAAGGGGTCAAACGCCTTAATGGCCAGGTTTTCGTTAATGCCGATGTGAAGAAGATTAATCTTTCTGGTACGCGGGTTGTTTCGGTGGAAACGGCGAATGGAGATGAGTTTTTCTCTCCCATTGTGTTGAACGCGGCTGGTCCATGGGCAAGTGAGATTGGCAAACTCGCCGGTATTGAGATTCCGGTGAAACCGGACCGGCATGAGGCGCTGGTTACTGAAGCGATTGAGCGGTGTTTAGAGCCGATGCTGGTTGATTACCGTGCGGACGGGTGTTACTTTGTTCAGCACTACGGAACCGGCCACTTTATTGGTTGTTATACCCCGGTGCCGATTGTTCCGGGAGATAGTGTCGATGCCTCTGATGAGTTCATCACCGAAATGCCACGGCGGATGGTACGGCTCCTTCCCAAACTCGCATCAGTAAAAGTGCTCCGGCATTGGGCAGGTTCTTATGAGATGAGCCCGGATGGTAATCCAATCTGCGGGAAGACGCCGGTAGAGGGTTTTTATGTGTCAGCCGGGATGAGCGGGCACGGTTTTATGTTCGGTCCGGCACTTGGTGAGTTGATGGCAGAATTGATTACCACCGGCGAATCATCAATTGACCTTTCAGAGTTTCGGCTCGACCGGGAGTGGAGCAAAGCCGAAGCGATGAAATAAAACATCCTTTGCCAGCGAACAGGATAATGGGCAACCGGTCGGGATGGGAAGGAGAGTTACAATTTATTGACGGAAGGGTTGCCGACAAATAATATCTTTCAGTGAAAAGAGTTTCAGTGCTTCATCAGTTTCTTGATACAATTGAGGGGAATCGTTTAGTGGAACCGGGAGATCGGATACTGGTCGGAATTTCAGGCGGAGCGGATTCCGTTTGTCTTCTCGACCTTTTCCGAGTGGTGGCAAAGAAGTGGCGGCTTGAACTGTTTGGGGTTCATATCAATCATCAATTGCGGGAGAATGCAGCGCGGGATGAGCGGTTTGTAAAAGAACTCTTGGAGTTATGGGGTATACCGTTAACTTTGGTGCGGGTTAATGTCACGGGCTATGCACGGCGTTACAAATTGGGGGTTGAGGATGCGGCAAGGCAGTTACGGTACAAAAATTATTACCGGGTAGCAAAAAAACTGCGTTGCAACCGGGTGGCGCTGGGGCATAATGCGGATGATAATCTTGAAACGATAATCCTCAATCTGGTTCGCGGGGCTGGTTTGCGAGGACTGTCCGGCATTCCAATACGAAGGGATATTTTTATCCGGCCGCTTCTAAAAATTGGGCGCGATGCGATTCGCGATTACCTGCGGGCGCGGGAGATAAACTGGGTTGAGGATGAGACCAATGAGGATGTAAGATTTCGCCGGAACCTTATTCGGCAGGAGGTTGTGCCGGTCTTGAAGCAATTGAATCCAGCACTGGTTGATACCGTTGCCCGGAGCGCGGCAATTATTAGCGCCGAGGATAGTTTTCTTGACTTTCTTGCGACCCGGGTGCTGGAGAAAATCGCTCACTCCGAGCAGCGGCAAGTGCTGATTGACATTAAGGAGTTTAACAGTTATAATAATGTTTTGAAGCGGCGAATGATAAAAGTTTTAGTTTCGCAGATTGATGCCGATGCCACCGAGCGGCTGATTTTTTTAATGGAGCGGGGTAAGGGTGGAAAATATCTACTGCCGGGTGGTACTGAGGTTGAAATCAGGAGAGGTGTTTTAAAAGTGCCGGTGTTCCGGCAAAGGATTTTTGATGCCGATTAAGCCGTCAGCGAGTAAGGCAATAGGTTCAATTGTTGTCTGGATTTTCATTTTTGTTGCCGCCTGGTTGGTCTGGACAATTTTTTCCCAGCGTCAGACTGGTGCCGCGCGGATAACTTATACCGAGTTCATCAAGCAGGTTGAGGCGAAGAATGTAGTGCGCGTGGTGCTGACGGAGCAGGACATTTCCGGAACACTGCGTACGCCGATTGAGCTCGGTACCGATAAGGGTAAAAGGAGTTTTACCGAGTTTCGAACTACCGTTCCGAAGAATGACCCAGAACTCGTTTCCCGGCTTCTGAAGAGCGATGTTTATATCGACGCCCGGGAACGCTCCCAGTGGCCCACGATTCTTATTTCAATTTTGCCCTGGGTGCTGGTGATTGGCATCTGGGTGCTTTTTATGCGGCGAATGACATCGGGTCAGGACCGGGCTTTTACTTTTGGCCGTTCCCGGGCACGGTTGGTTACTTCTGACCGACCTCAGGTTACATTTCAGGATGTTGCCGGCGTTGAAGAAGCAAAAGAGGAGTTACAGGAGGTAATCGCCTTTCTGAAATCGCCCCAGAAGTTTCAACGGCTGGGGGGCAGAATTCCTAAGGGGGTACTGCTGGTTGGACCTACCGGTACCGGTAAGACATTGCTTGCCAAAGCGGTGGCGGGCGAAGCCGGGGTACCATTTCTTTCCATCTCCGGCTCCGATTTTGTTGAGATGTTTGTGGGTGTCGGCGCGGCACGGGTGCGAGACCTGTTTGAACAGGGTAAACGAAATGCTCCCTGTATTATCTTTATTGATGAGATTGATGCGGTTGGCAGACAGCGGGGCGCAGGGTTAGGTGGTGGGCATGATGAGCGGGAGCAGACTTTAAATCAACTACTGGTTGAGATGGATGGATTTGAGGCGGCTGATGGTGTTATCATTATGGCGGCGACGAACCGCCCTGATATTCTTGACCCGGCACTGTTACGGCCCGGAAGGTTTGACCGCCGGATTGTTGTTGACCTGCCTGATGTTGTGGGTCGTGAGGGGATTTTACAGGTGCATATCCGGAAGATTGCGGTGGCTCCGGATGTTGATGTTAAGGTTTTAGCCCGGGGTACACCGGGCTTTTCCGGTGCCGATTTAGCGAATATGGTCAATGAAGCGGCACTTCTGGCAGCACGACGGGGACGTTCCGCTGTAACAATGCAGGATTTCGAAGACGCAAAAGATAAGGTATTGATGGGTGTTGAACGGAGAAGTTTGCTGATCAGCGAACAGGAGCGAAGATGGATTGCCTATCACGAGTCAGGGCATGCTCTGGTGTCAAGGTTGATTCCTGGTACCGACCCGATACATAAGGTAACGATTATTCCCCGGGGCAGGGCGCTTGGTGTTACGCAGCAGCTACCGCTCGATGACAAGCGGATTTATTCCCGGGAGTACTGTCTTAATCAACTGGCAATTATGCTTGGGGGCCGCGCCGCCGAGATGATTGTTTTTGGTGATATTTCAACCGGTTCCCGGGACGATATTGATCGGGCAACGATGCTTGCCCGGAGGATGGTTACTGAATGGGGAATGAGTGAGAAACTCGGTCCTTTGACTTTTGGTAAAGGGGAAGAGGAGATTTTTCTCGGCCGGGAGCTGGGTTTGCACCGGACTTTTTCGGAGGAGACGGCTCAGTTGATCGACTCCGAAATCAAGCGATTTGTTGACAGTCAGGCAGAAAAGGCGTTCCGGCTGGTGAACGAAAACCGTGAGAAACTTGAGGCTCTGGCAAAGGCGCTACTTGAGAAAGAGGTTTTAACCGGCACGGATGTTGACCGGATTCTGGGCATTGTCTCTGAAGGAGATAGTAGTTCAATTGCCGCGCCGCTTTAAAAATTTCAGGAGGTGGTGAATGTTTTCTGGTTGTATAACCGCTTTGATTACGCCGTTTAAAGACGGGGTATTAGATGTTGATGGGTTAAGAGCCAATATCAAATTTCAACTGGCGGCAGGTGTTAGCGGCGTACTGGTGTGTGGTTCTACCGGTGAGGCACCAAGTCTTACTGAAGAGGAATGGGAGGAGGTGGTAGGAATTGCCGTTTCGGAAGTGAAGGGAAAGATAAAGGTGCTTGCCGGCGCCGGGACGAATAGTACCCAAAAATCAATAAAGCAGGTTAAAAAGGCTGAGGAGCTGAAGGTTGATGGTGTGCTAATTGTTGCTCCTTACTACAATAAACCTACCCAGGAAGGGCTTTACCGTCATTTCCGTGCCTGTGCTGAGGCAACAAAACTGCCAGTGATAATTTACAACATTCCACCTCGAAGTGTTGTGAATGTTCTGCCGGCGACAGTTGAAAGACTGGCAAAGGATTGTCCGAATATTGTAGCGGTAAAGGAGGCATCGGGTAGTATTGACCAATCCAGCGAGATAATTGTTAGGTGCCGAGAAAGAGTCGTTGTGCTCTCCGGAGACGATTCGCTGACTCTGCCGATTCTCGCAGTGGGTGGTAAAGGGGTGATTTCGGTGGTCTCCAATATTGTGCCCAAAGATGTTGAACAGATGGTTCGTGATTATCTCGGCGGGAAGGTTGATGCGGCACGGCAGAAACACCTGAAGTTGTTTCCTTTAATAAAGGCGCTGTTTGTGGAAACCAATCCGATACCGGTTAAGGCGGCAATGAACTTTCTCGGAATGGCAGCCGGTGAGCCGCGATTACCGCTCTGTCCACTGAGCCCAGAAGCTTCAGCGATTTTGCACCGGTCACTGGTTGAGTATGGATTAATGTCGGGAGATAGATGATAAAAATTGTTGTGGTGGGCGTTTGTGGTCGGATGGGAAGCGAAATTGTCCGTCTTATCAGCGGGCAGTCGGATATGGAAGTTGTTGCTGGGGTTGAGGCGATGGGACATCCGCTGGTTGGAACGCCGGTTGGTAGTGGATTGATAGTTACCGAACTCACGCCAATTGTTGATAAATGCGATGTGGTAGTGGACTTTTCGACTCCTAATTCGGTGCTGGGGAATGTTCAGGTTTGCGTTCGGGCAGGAAAACCTCTGGTTACCGGTGTTACCGGTTTTCAGAAAGAGGAGATTGAGGCGCTGAAAGATGCCGGGCAAAAAATACCAATACTGTATGCACCAAACTTTTCAACCGGTGTAGCGGTTCTGGCGAAGTTGGTTGAAGAAACTGCTCGGTTACTCGGGAGAGATTGGGATATTCATATTGTAGAAGCTCATCATACGAAGAAAAGAGACGCACCATCAGGCACGGCTAAAATGCTTGTAGAAATGATTAAGAAACAACAGGAAAATAAGATAGTCGGGGTCAGCAGTATTCGTGCAGGTGATATTGTTGGGGTGCATCGGGTACTGTTTGCTGGTCCGGGTGAACATGTCGAGTTGATTCACCAGGCTGAGAGCCGTGTTGCCTTTGGATGGGGTGTTGTCCTCGGGATTCGCTGGATAATTGGTAAAGCGCCCGGTTTTTATTCAGTCAATGATGTGCTGGGTTTGAGTTAAATTGTTTCGACGAAAATTTCCGTGTTAGTGTAAACGCAGACCTGCGCTGCTGCTTCAATTGCGCTCCGGGCGATCATATCGGCGGGTAATTGAGTATGCTTAAGTAACAGTCGGGCAGCAATCAGGGCATAGGCGCCACCGGAGCCGATGGCGACAATGCCGTCGTCCGGTTCAATAACATCACCCGAACCCGACACAATGAAGGAAAACTGATGGTCAATGATGCCGAGTAGTGCTTCAAGGCGGCGGAGGATTCGGTCGGTACGCCAGTCTTTTGCCAGTTCGACAACGGCACGAGGCAGGTTGCCCGAGAATTCATCTAATTTTGCCTCAAAGCGTTCGAACAGGGTAAAGGCGTCGGCGGTGGCACCAGCAAAACCAACCAGCACCTTACCATTGTGGAGCTTACGAATCTTCCGGGCGCCATGTTTGAGAATGGTATCCCCCATTGTTACCTGACCGTCAGAAGCCATGGCGACGATGTTATCGCGGCGCACACCGATTATCGTCGTGTGGTGAAAATTACCATTTCCCATTAGGTTAATTTTAACGGCTTAAGGGGTGGTTGTAAAGCGTAACGCTTGACTTTATTCAGGCAATAGTTATCCTTTAACGCTGTGAAGATACTGGTAACAAGTGCGTTGCCTTACGCAAACGGAGAGATTCATTTTGGACATCTTGCGGGTGCTTATCTTCCTGCGGACATTTATGTAAAATACCACCGGCTGAAGGGGTCAGATATTGTTTTTATCTGCGGTTCTGATGAGCACGGTGTGCCAATTACCATTGCGGCTCAGCAGGCGGGTATCTCACCGCGCGAACTGGTTGATCGGTATCATCCTTCAATTAAAAAGTCGTTCCAAGAGTTCGGCATTGAATTTGACAACTATTCCCGGACCTCGTTGCCCATTCATTACGAGACAGCGCAGGATTTCTTTCTCAAGGTTTACCGAAACGGATTTATTGCTCCCAAAACAACAAAGCAGTTGTACTGTCCCAGATGTCGGATGTTTCTTGCTGACCGTTATGTTGAAGGCGTCTGTCCGGCGTGTGGTACTGCCGGGGCAAGAGGCGACCAGTGTGAAGCCTGCGGTAAGTGGCTTGAGCCGTTTGAACTGGTCGAACCTAAGTGCAAGACCTGTGGCGCCACACCGGAAGTTAAAGAGACAACCCACTGGTTTTTTGCCCTTTCCAAAATTGAAGACCGTTTAAAAGCTTGGTTGGAAACGAAACAGCACTGGAAGCCCAATGTTAAACGATTCTGCGAGGGGTGGTTTAAGCGCGGTTTGCAAGACCGTCCCATTACCCGGGATTTAAGCTGGGGGGTTCCGGTACCGCTGCCTGAAGCAAAGAATAAGGTGATGTATGTATGGTTTGATGCTCCGATTGGCTACATATCGTCAACAAAAGAGTGGGCGAAAAATACAGGGAAACCAGATAAGTGGCAGGAGTACTGGTTGGATCCGAAGACGAAACTGGTTCACTTTATTGGCAAGGACAATATCGTTTTTCATGCTATTGTCTGGCCCGCAATGTTGATGGCGCACGGCGATTATGTACTGCCCGCGGAGATTCCCGCCAATGAGTTTCTCAATCTTGAAGGGGCAAAGTTGTCCACTTCTCGGAACTGGGCGATATGGTTACCCGATTATCTTAAACGATATCAAGCCGACCCGTTAAGATACTCCTTAGCAGTGAATCTGCCGGAGAATCGCGATGTGGACTTCACTTGGGCAGATTTTCTTGCTCGTAACAACAACGAACTGGCAGATGTTTTCGGGAATTTTGTAAATCGGGTGGCGGTATTCATCAAAAAGAATTACGGTGGTAGGGTTCCGAGCGCTCCTGTAATTGATGAACCAGCCGAAGAAGTGTTGACCGCACTTAGTAAAGCAACGCAGGAGATTGGTCAATTAATTGAGTCGTTTCAGATTAAGGATGCGACACGGCTACTGATGACCTTGCCGGCATTGGGAAATCGCTATTTTGACCACGAGACGCCGTGGCGGACATTCAAGGAAAATCGCGCTCGTTGTGACCGAACGATAAATGTCTGTACCCGATTGGTATCGGCGCTGGAAATTTTGACCTTCCCGTTTATGCCTGAGACGAGCAGAAAAATCGGACGAATGCTTAGTCTTGGGAAAAGGTCCTGGAATGATGCAGCGAATCCAGCTCTTCCCGGAGAGTTAACCGGACCAGTTGAGATTCTGTTTGAGAAACTGGACGAGGCGATTGTCATTCGGGAAAGAGCGCGTCTGGGCGCAGGGTCGGTAAATGAGGCAAAGGAGGAGAAGGATATGATAACAATTGACGATTTTAAAAGGGTGGAATTGCGGGTTGCCCGCATCGTCAGTGCCGAACGTGTTGTCGGTACAACGAAATTAATAAAGATGATGATTGACCTGGGAAATGAACAACGGCAGATTGTTGCCGGAATCGGTGAAGCGTATCAACCTGAGGAGTTGATTGGCCGCAATGTTGTTGTGGTCGCTAATCTCCAGCCGGCACGAATCCGCGGGGTTGAGTCAAACGGTATGCTACTGGCGGCGGTTGATGGGTCGAAAGTTGCACTTGTTACGATTGACCAGGAGGTTACTCCGGGTGCTTTAGTTTCGTAGCGTTATGCCGCGTCGAAGTAAAGAAAACCCCGATGGTCTTGTGATTTTTGATTCTCACTGTCACTTAACCGATAACCAGTTTATCGCCGATTTAAGCGATGTTCTACGCCGCGCCCGACAGGCTGGTGTAAGGGAGATGTTGACGGTCAGTATGAATGTTCCGGACAGTCAGGAGGCGATAGAGTTGTGTCGGGGACGGGAAGGGCTTTATTGCACAGTGGGCATTCATCCTCATGAGGCGGATTCTTTCCGGAGTATGGATATTCAAAGTTTGAAAGAGATGTGTATTGAACCGCAGGTCAAGGCGATTGGCGAAACCGGGCTGGATTTCTTTAGAGGATTTTCTACCCGGGCTAATCAAGAGACGGCATTTCGAGCCCAGATTGAACTTGCCCGGATGCTCAATCTGCCCTTGGTAATTCATATTCGTGATGCAGCGCAGACGGCGATGGCGGTGCTTGAAGAACACGGATATTTCCGAGGTGTTTTACACTGCTTTTCCGAAGGGAGGAAATTTGCAGAATGGGCAATTGAGAAGGGGTTTTATATTTCATTTTCGGGAACTTTGACCTATGGCGATAAGAAATTGATTGATGTTGCCCGGGCGATTCCTCAGGAGCGGATACTCGTAGAAACCGATGCGCCTTATTTAGTGCCGGAACCAGAAAGAGGCCCGGGTAAGCGCAATGAGCCAGCGTTCATCAGACTGACGGTTAAAGCGTTAGGTGATATTTTGGGCCTTACACCGATTGAAGTTGCCCGGGTTACTCGCAATAACGCCCGAAGATGTTTTCAGATAGGGTAAAATACAGTAGTTATCCTATTTAGTGGCGGCTATTCGTCCAATAAAATCTTTAGGTCAGGTTTTTTTAACTCACAGTAAAACCGCAGATGCGATTGTTGAAGCACTTGAGATTGAAGCAGGAGAGATAGTTCTGGAAATTGGGCCCGGGAAAGGGATTTTAACGCGGCGATTGGTGGACAAGGGGTGCAGCGTCATCGGAGTGGAGATTGACCCGCGGTTGGTGAGTTTGCTTAAAATGACAATCGGCGCAGCGCCTAATTTGACGCTGGTAAATGACGACTTTCTGCAGTTTGATATGAGGCGGTTTTCCGGAATAAAAATAGTGGGTAATTTGCCCTATTACCTATCCACGGAAATTCTTTTGAAACTTCTCGAACACAGTTCGGCATGGGAGCGTGCGGTACTTACTACCCAGAGAGAGTTTGCGGAACGGGTTTTGGGAAAGCCCGGAACAAAGCATTATTGCGCTCTAAGCGTAATCTGTTCTTATTTATGTTTAGGTCGTCGGTTGTTCAATATTCCTCCAAGGTTTTTTAAGCCCAGCCCCGGGGTAATGTCAACGACATTTGTTTTGACCAGGCGTTCACCACCAATTTCCCTTTTGGATGATAAATGGTTTTATCAGGTAGTTCAAGCTGCGTTTAGCCCCCAGCGGCGCAAAACCGTTTTAAATAACATATGTGTTAATCTCAATCTAAAAAAAGAAACGGCAATTAAAATCTTTTCCCAAATTAATCTCGACCAGAAACTCCGGGCAGAAAAGTTGAGTCTGGAGCAGTTTGGGTTATTGAGTGAGGCGCTGAGGACGGTTTGCAAGTAGTTCGTAGTAATAATCAAGGGTTTTTTGGGCAATTACAGGCCAGTCATAGCGCCGAACTGTTTCCAATCCTGCGGAAACCAATTGGTTTCTAAGTTCTGGTTCAGTAAGTACTTTGACCACTGATTGAGAAAGTGCTTCGATATCGTTTGGGGGAAACAGGATGCCGTTTACATTGTGTTGAACCGTTTCGTTGTAGCCGGGGATATTAGAAGCAACAACCGGTGTACCGCATGCCATTGCTTCGAGGAGCACGATGCCCTGTGTTTCACCGCCGAGTGTCGGTGCGCAGTACACATCACAGTTCTGGTAGTAAAAAGGCAGGTCTTTCCGGGGCACGGCGCCGACCAGTTGTACTATTTCGGTCAATCGCAGCTCCTTGATTATCTGGCGACATTTTTTTTCCATTATGCCGGTACCAACTACTGTAAGGCGGATGTTGGGTACTGACTTTTGAATCAACGGTAAAGCCCGGAGAAGGATATCGATTCCTTTTCTCTTGTCAAGGCGACCGAGAAATAGTATTGTTGGCGGTCGATTGGTTTTATTTTGATGGGTTGGTGAGTGGAAAAGACTTAGGTCTATTCCCGATGGGATGATGCGGTATTCACCAGGAATGTACGGTTCTATTGCTGCGCGGGCGCGTTGCGATATGGCAATTTTGCCGTGGATTTTTTTTATCTGATTGCGGAAGAGCGATTGAAAAAGGGTGCTGCCAAAACGGTGCAGGCGAAACCCGGCGGTGAGAAATGTAATTAAATTTATGCTCCGGCTGTAGCGTAAAGCCCAGTAGGAGATTTCGGGCCAAAATACCCCCTGGCAGTGAACAATATCAAACTCATAAGACTCGAGAAAATGTGCGATCTGAGAAGGGAGTTTTAAACCAACTGGCAGGGTGGCATAGGAACGGTTAAGGGGCACAAGGACCGCCCGGCCAAACCGGTACACCGGAATTTCCTCCGGTGTTTCGCTGGAAAGGTAGTCGAATTGCGGAAATCTCGTGGTTAGAATAGAAACCTCGTGTCCCGCCTTTTTTAAATTCAAAGCAAGGTTGTGGGTGTGTTCGCTGACGCCTGATGGATAAGGACGATAAGCAGCAGAAACCAGCAGGATTCTGAGTGGGCGGCTCATTTGCTCAACACCTCCTGATAAACCTGTTCAACGTGCCGGGTGACTTTTTTCCAATCGAAGTCTGCGGCTCGAGCCAGTGCCGCTTGGGCTAATTCTTTTCTTAATTTGGGCGAATCTAAGACGGTGAGAATTGCTTGAGCGAGTGATTGATGTTCGCCTCGGGGGATAAGGATACCATTTACACCGTTGGTGACAATTTCGTTATAACCCGGGATATCAGACGCAATGACCGGTCTACCGCAGGCAAGAGCTTCAATCAGGACGATTCCCATTGCCTCATTACCTATTGTCGGCGCGACATATACCGTGGCGCTGGTGTAATAACCGGCAAGGAGGTCGTTGGGGATGGCGCCGGTAAAAATAACTGATGAGGCAAGATTCAAGCGAATAGCCAGTTTTTGGTAATAGTTTTGTAGTGGTCCGTAACCAACGACCACCAGTTTGGTTTCAGGGTACTGCTTGACGATTTCCGGTAAAGCCATGATGAGCGTATCCAGTCCTTTACGCTTCTCCAACCGGCCAACAAATAGAATAAGAGGTCGTTTTTCTTCTAATAGCGGCGGGATGTTGGGATGAAAGCGCTCCATGTCAACACCGTTGGGGATTACCCGAAAATCGCCGGTAAAAAATCTTTCTGCCCAGCGTTGACTTCCTCGCGTTACCGCAATCTTTATTTTAATTTTGTGGTCAATTTTTTTGAGAAAAAAGCCAACCGTTTTGCATACGGTGTTTGGTAATTCCGGAGTAACGGTGTGAAATGTTACTACAAGAGGATTTTTAGTATAGAGTGCCGCCCAGTATGCCAGTTCAGGGGGAAATATTCCGTGGCAGTGAACGATGTCGAATTTATTGGCGGAAAAAAAGTTTCGCGTGGCCAAAGGAAGTTTGAATTCGAAAGGCAGAGTAAATTGACCTCGGGCAAAGGGCAAAAGCAAACCTTTTCCCAGTCGTGTGGCCGGTAATGCACTATTATCAGGAAACGATGTGTAACTGGTGGTTAAGATGTGTACGGAATGTCCAAGATTTTGCAGTTGTTGTGCCAGGTGGTGTACATGTTCCCCAACTCCGGAGATGTAAGGTCGATAGGCACTGGAGACGAGGCAGATGCGCATTTTACCGTCCGGTGTGCCCAAAACCTCCTTGTCCTCGTTTCGTAGGGGTAAGCGAGTGCTTTTCTTCAAATTCAACTTCAACCGTTCTGCTAAATACGATTTGCGCAATCCGGTCTTTGGGTTTTATTTCAAAATCGACATCTGAGAAGTTGAAGAGAATGACTTTAACTTCTCCGCGGTAATCAGGGTCAATCGTTCCTGGACTATTCAATACACCGATTCCGTGGCGAAGGGCAAGCCCGGACCGGGCACGAACCTGGCCTTCAATACCGTGGGGTAGTTCAATGGCAATGCCGGTTCGGACTACTCCAAAACTGCGGGATTTGATGATTGTGGCTTCGGCAGCGTGAAGGTCAAAGCCGACCGAGTCCGGTGTTGCCCGCGAGGGCAAAGGGATGTCTTTTTTTAGTCGTAAAACACGAATTTTGATTTTTTTCATTGCCAGCCGGCGTTGAATACGAGCCACTGCTCAGGATATTGTTTAATAACCTGGTTGAGTTTTTCAGCGATGATTTGCGTCAGGGAAACAATATCTGCGTCAAGGTCACCCGTAGGGTTGAACTCAATGGGACCGGATATTACGCCGAGATATGGCGGTCGATTTTTGGTACGCTGCCGGACGAAATAACCTATTACAATTGGGATGTTGTAACGCAGCGAGTAAACGGCTGGGCCTTTGGGAAAAGAGCGTTTGGCATCAAAAGCCGGGCAGACGATACCTCGTCCTGTAAGGTCGCGGTCAGCAACCAGTGCCAGAATCCGTTTTTTTTCGAGGGCTTGAATGATGCGATAGCGTTCCGGAATTGGAATTGTTTCCATCGCCAGAGCCTTGCGGTAACGATTAAAGGTTTTCATCCAGCCACCGGGCACCGGTTCTACTACCGCAGAAAGCGGATAGCCAAGGGCGGTTAGAAATACTCCGGCGAGGTCCCAGTTGCCAATGTGACCGGTAACGAGAATTGCGCCCTTGCCTCTGGACAGAACCCGGTCAAATTGTTTCCGATCAAGTTCACCAAGGAGAGCGGTTCGTTTTTTCATCACGGGAATACGAAGCAGGTCAGCGTAAAAAATCGCCATATTCTCGAAAGCCTGACGGGCGGTTTGCAAAATCTTTTTTTCTGTAGCGTCGGGTCCCAAAATATGGCGATAGTTTTCGATAAGCCGCAGCCGCTGGCGGTTGTTTAACCGGAAGGCGACTTTTCCCAAAAGCAGAGCGATTCGGATCGCTAAAAAACGGGGCAACATAAATTGAATAAGTGTTCCCAGTGGCATCAACCAGGTTACTGCAGCTTTACGGTTTCTTCTTTTCATTCCAGGAGCCAAATTTGTCTGAAGCAGATTTTGCCAGTTTGTCCGTAGTTTTGTTCTCGTCCCGCGGAACAAATACAATCTGCACTTCGGGCAATGTGTTAAGAAGCCCAACTGCCTGTCGGTAAAGTGGCTTAAGATTTTCATCACGGACCCGATATTCGCCTTTTAACTGGCGATAAACAAGTTCTGAGTCGGTTTTTATCACCACGGGCTGATTGGGGCAAAGGGTGCGGATTTCCTTTAAAGCAGTGATGAGTGCCTCGTACTCTGCCTGATTGTTCGTTTTTATCCCGATAAAACGGCTAATTTCCTTCAATACGCTCTGGTCCGGTCTCAATATTCTTATTCCGATTCCAGCTGGTCCTGGGTTATAACGCGCTGAACCGTCCACTTCAACCAAATAAGGTGCAGAAGAACTTTCGGGCAATTTGCGAT
The DNA here is from genome assembly GCA_013177935.1 of candidate division WOR-3 bacterium. Lineage (NCBI taxonomy): Bacteria > Pseudomonadati > Caldifarciminota > Caldifarciminota bacterium. Next base: position 174,434 of record JABLXZ010000001.1, read on the forward strand.
TTTTAGGTTCTGAGGTCAATTTTTCTTTGGTTGAGAGTCCAGCTGGGCAGGAAGTAATATTCTGCCACAGGCTTCACAAAGGTAGAGTTTATTCTGCTTTTCAATTTCAAGTATGCGTTGCGGTGGGATTGGACTGAGACATCCATTACAACGCTCGTTTTCGGTAGTGGTTACTGCCAATCCGCCTTTACTCTTGCGAATTCTCTCGTAACGCTGTAAAAGTTCTGGAGGCAGCGAGCGGGCAATTTCCTGGCGTCTGGTTTCTCTTTCAGAAATTGCCTTCTGCAGTTCATTTTTTTCTCCTTGCAGTGCCTCGATTTTTTTCATCGTCTGGCTTTCGTTTTCGGCAACATTTTTTTCTAAGGCTTTTATTTCTTTTTCGAGCACTTCCAGTTCTTCCATGAGGACAATCATCCTGTCTTCAATCTCCGTTTTAATTCGTTTCTGGGTTTCAATCTCCTTTAAAAATGCCTTATATTGCTCATTGGTTTTAGCCGAATACAACTGAACCGAATAGCTGGCGATTTTTTCCTCAGCGGCTCGCAGGTCAACCTCGGCAAGTTTGTACTGTTTTTTGTGTTCCACGACGCCCTGTTTGCGGGATTCAAGGGCTTTTTTATATTCGTCCACTTGCCGGTGGAGTTCTTCAATGCTTTTTGGGATTTCCTTCAGCCTCTCGTTCAGGCTCTTAAGTTCGGTGTCTATTTCCTGTAATGTTCGCAGGAGGAGAAAGTTCTCTTTCATTGGCGATTGGATTTATTTAAGATAAAAATGGGCGATACCTGATTTGAACAGGTGACCTCTTGCATGTCAAGCAAGCGCTCTAACCAAAGCTGAGCTAATCGCCCGATTGTGGTTGAACAGTTCAAGTTAAATTAATATATTAATTCTTATTCCGTTGTCAAGAAATCAAATTTGTGTTAGAAATCGCAATCAAGTAAGAACCTCAACTGAACTTGCAAAACCATCTCACCGGTAAAGAGTTAAGTATCTCGGGGTTTTGACCGGTTAAAGTCAAGCAGTGTATTTAAATGGGCAGGTTTGCGGTGTTATACGAAAATTATGTTATATTAGAACAAAAAGGCGGTTGGTCCAGAATCCTGGACATCACCAGGTCTGTTTTCAAGAATCAGGATTGCAATGGTGTATAGTTCATAACCGTATTAATTCTCAATGAGATAGACCGTAAAACGGCATTGGTAACCGTGGTTAGGGTGTTGATAATGATGGCAAAAAGGGCAAATCATCAAAGGGTGTTGAAGGCTATCCCCGGAACTGTATCCGGGCTGGGGAGGTATAGGAAACCAATTTTTGTGTTAACTGCTGTTCTTTCTTGCATTTAATGATTATATGTGGTAATATTTTATGATGGTTCCAGAAGTTTGCAGTTACTGTGGTCGGCATCGGCCCAATCGTTTCTGTCCGGTTCTCGGTAAGCCCTTGTGTTCCCAGTGTTGTGGTAGAAATCGACGTAAGTCGATAACCTGTTCTGACGACTGCCGTTACCTGCTGGAAAGTCGGCGTCAGGCGCTGAAAAGGCTGATAAACTTCAGTGGCGATGGTTCGTTTGAACTGAAGATGTTTTCGGTTTTGCACGACCTTCGTTTGGCTTTAGTAAAATTTCGTGAAGGTCAAAAAGAGTCGATATCGGATGTCGAGATAGTTTCGGCGATTGGTAATGCGATAGAGACCCTGAGGGTTCGCGCGCGTGGGCTTATCTACCACTTTCATTCTACGAACCCTATTATCCAGCAGGCAACAGATGTGTTGCTTGGCATCGCGGAACTTTATCAGAATGATGGCAGAGCGAATATGCGGATTGCGCCCGAAGATATAGTTGCCTGTTTAAGGTATCTGGAGAAACAGATTACCGGTGTTAAGGCAAGGGGCGGCAGTTTCTGGGACCTGACAAGAGAAACTGTTGGTATGCGTTTGATTGTAAAAACTCCTGAGAAGGAAGAAAGTAAAATTTTGAAACCCTGACTTCGGGGTTGAAGTTGCTATATACTTGAAACGACCGGGGACCCAGATGAGTCTATTGTATACAAAGGAGGTATGATGAAAAGAGAATTTACACTAACGCGCAAATTTCTGGTGTTAGTAGCCTGTACACTTTTCAGTTGGGGATTGGTCTATGCTGAAGCCGACTCTCTCGCTGTAAATCAGAGTCCTTTTGTGAAAGCGGTAGAACGCGCTATGCCTGCGGTAGTTAACATTTCGGCTGAGAAAGTGGTAAAAGTTTCCCGAGACGAGATATTTCCCGATTTTGGCGGACCTTTTGATGAGTTTTTCAGGGAGTTTTTTCGGGGGATGCCAATTCCAGAACAGAATATCCGTTCACTGGGCTCTGGGGTGATTGTCAGTTCTGAAGGTTATATTGTGACCAATAACCATGTTATTGCTGGCTATGAAGATATCGTGGTAAAACTGGCAGATGGCACAGTTTTCAAGGGTGACGAGGTTAAAGTTGTCGGCAGGGACCCGCAAACTGACCTGGCGGTCTTAAAGGTTAATTCTGATAAGCCGTTGATGGCAATAAAGTATGCGGACCCGGCAAGTATTAAGGTCGGTGATTGGGCGATAGCGATTGGTAACCCCTTTGGGTTGCAGGGAACGGTTACGGTTGGTGTGGTTTCCGCAATTGGCCGTTCGGGAATTCCTTTGCCTGAAGGACCAACACGCCAGGATTTTATTCAGACCGATGCGGCGATAAATCCTGGTAATTCCGGAGGCGCACTGGTAAATATTAGGGGTGAGTTGATTGGAATTAACACCGCATTGAGTTCTCCGGTGGGCGCTAATGTTGGTGTTGGTTTTGCAGTGCCGGTTAGTTATGTTAAGCCGGTTGTTGAGCAATTGATTACGTATGGTAAGGTAATAAGAGGGTATTTGGGTGTTAGGCCTCAGGTGATTAACGAGAAAATCCGGCAGGCTTTGAAACTTGATGACACAACCGGGGTATTAATAAGTGAGGTTGTTGCGAATACACCCGCGGAAAAGGCGGGGTTGAAGCCCGGGGATGTTATCGTGGCGATAAATGGCGAAAGTTTTGCCGGTGTTGAGGGTTTTCGCAAACTGATAGCGGAATTTAAGCCGGGAACAGAAGTTGTGTTAACCGTAATACGAAATGGCAAACGGATGACAAAAAGGGCGGTTCTGACCGAATTTCCCGAAGAGAGGGCAGAAAATATACCGACTGATGTTGAGAAAGGTAAAGGCTGGTTGGGAATTAAAGTGAGCGAACTTTCGTCTGATGAAAAGAAGGCGGCTGATGTGAGCGACGGTGTGAAGGTTATTGGGGTTGAGAGAGGTAGTCCGGCAGATAAAGCGGGAATTGAAGTTGGTGATTTGATTCTGAAGGTGGGAGATGAAACGATAAAAGGGGTGGACGAGTTTTACCGGCTTACCGAAAAGTTGTCCGGCGCAAAGGAGCCCTTACTTTTGTATATTAAACGCGGGAGCCAGCCGATGTTCGTTGCTGTTGAACCATAAACAGATTAGTTCAATGTTGACGAGCGGCTTAATTTTTGCCACAATATGCCAATAAAAGGAGGTTTAATAGCGTAGTTGTTCGTTTTGAATGACAGAAGGTATTTATTTTATTTGTTGTTTGAGTAAAATAGAAATTGTTTTTTCCAATTTTTCCCCGAAAAAAGAAGGGTGGTTTTTATATTATGGATGGTATAAAAGAAAAACCATTAATACTTGATGGCAAAAAGGTATCCCAACTTATCAGGGAAGAACTTAAAAACAGGGTTGTTACACTGAGAGAAAAAGGAATTGTTCCGAAACTGGCTATTGTCCTTGTTGGCGAATATGAACCATCGCTAATCTATGTAACAAATAAAGAACGAGCATGTCGGTCTGCTGGAATTGAAGCAGAAACTTTCCGTCTCGGTGCCGATGTCGAAGAGTCAAGAGTGGTTGAAATAATCAATCGGTGTAATGAAGACAGGAAAATTCATGGCATTATTTTGCAATTACCATTGCCCGGACATTTAGATAAGGATAAGTTGCTTGAAGTTATTAAGCCGGAAAAGGATGTCGACGGTCTAACGCCGGTAAATTTAGGAAAACTGGCAGCGGGAAAACCGAGGTTCATTCCAGCAACACCAAGTGGGATTGTTGAACTACTGCTACGGTATTCTATTTCTCCAAAGGGGCGTCGAGTAGTAATTGTCGGTCGTGGCGAGCTTGTGGGCAAGCCGCTCGCAAATCTTTTACTTATAAAAGGAGAACGCGGAGATGCCACGGTAACGGTGTGCCATAGCCAGACGCCCAATCTAAAATCGGTTTGCCGCGCGGCAGAAATTTTAGTAGTCGCGGCGGGAAAGCCAGGATTGATTAAAGGTGATATGGTTTCAGAAGGTGCAGTGGTGGTTGACGCTGGTATTCATCGGACAGAACAGGGTATCATTGGAGATGTTGATTTTGACAGTGTCGCGAAAGTTGCAGGGGCAATTACACCGGTTCCCGGTGGCGTAGGTCCGATGACGGTAGCGATGTTGTTGTACAATACAGTGGAGGCGGCAGATGGAAGCGGTAATGGAAATTGAAGCAGTTTTAACAAAGGACCAGATACTAATCAATAAAGAACTGCGCCGAACTTTTCACGGATTCCGAAATATGCCAGCTCGGTTGCGGGCTGCAATGCGTTATGCGGTATTTTCCGGAGGCAAGCGTTTGCGGCCAATACTGGCATTAGAAAGTTATCGAGCATGTGGTGGGAAAAACATCAACTGGATTATACCTTTTTGTTGCGGAATAGAATTAATTCATACCTTTTCTCTCGTTCACGACGACCTTCCGGCAATGGATAATGATGATTTTCGTCGAGGGAAACCTTCAGTTCATCGTCAGTTCGATGAGGGGACAGCGATTCTGGCGGGTGACGCTCTGATTGCTTGTGCTTTTGAGTTATTTGCCGTCAGCCCTGCCCCTCTTGCCAATCGCTTAAAGGCAATTCACCTCATCGCGCATGCTATAGGGCCCAAAGGAATGGCGGGTGGTCAGATGTTTGACCTTGAAGGGTCGCAAGAAACCGAGCGGGTTGCACGGCTGAAAACCGCCGAATTTATTGCTGCTTCAATCAGCGTTGGGGCAATAATTGCCGGAGCACCGGTGAAACTGCAGAAAAAGTTACACCATCTTGGTTTGATTACCGGCGTGCTTTTTCAACTTACCGATGACCTCCTTGATATTGAGCAAGATGCCGTCAGGAATAGCAGGAAAATACAACCCAATCTTATTCGAAGGGCAAATCTACTTTCCCGGCGGGCGGAGAAAGGATTTGCATCTCTGGGGCGCAATTTCTCCTTTTTTTCTCATCTGGCTAACTTTATTCTTCGGCGGAATGCGTAGATGGCTGTATTAAAATCCGTCAATTCACCAGAGGACATTCGCAAACTATCGCTTGATGAACTAAGGCAACTTGCCAGCGAGATTAGAGATTTGATAATTACAACTACATCACTTACTGGAGGTCATGTAGCCCCAAACCTTGGGGTTGTTGAGCTAACTTTAGCGCTGCATTACGTTTTTAATACACCGGACGATCGGATTATTTGGGATGTGGGACATCAATGTTACGCTCATAAAATAATTACAGGCCGTAAGGAAAAATTTTCCACATTGCGCCAATACGGCGGAATCGCAGGTTTTCCTAAAAAGTCGGAAAGTGTTTACGATGTTTTTGATACGGGACATTCTGGTAATTCAATCTCGGTTTCCCTCGGAATGGCAACGGCAGATTATTTACTTGGTAATAACACTCGGCGCACAGTGGCAGTAATCGGGGATGGTTCAATTGTCAGTGGAATGGCGCTTGAGGCCCTCAACCATGCGGGGATGTTGAAGCGAGATATTATAGTTGTTCTTAACGATAACGAGATGTCAATTGCCCGTTCGACCGGCGCCATTGCTGCCTATCTTAATCGGGTGATTACGGGAAGGGTTTACAATAGGTTGCGGGAGGATGCCTGGTCCCTACTCGGACATCTACCGAAAGATTTAAGTGCCCGTGCCCGACTTGCGGCAAGAAAACTTGAAGAAGGGTTAAAAAATCTTGTTGTCCCCAGTCTTCTTTTTGAGGAGTTGGGTTTTAGGTATATTGGGCCGGTAGACGGGCATAGTATTCCCGAATTGATAGAGACCTTTCGTCGAGTAAGAGGGCTTAAAGGTCCGGTATTGATTCATACAGTAACTAAAAAAGGTCAAGGTTACTCGATAGCGATGGAGCAACCAGAACGCTTTCATGGCATCGGTCCTTTTGATGTAAAGACCGGTGCCTCCAGCGTGTCCTCGGGACCAACATTCACCGAAAGTTTCGGCAGAAAAGTTGTTGAGCTTGCGGAGCGAAACCCACGAGTGGTTACAATAACCGCGGGGATGTGTTTGGGAACTGGGTTGGAGCAATTTAGAGAGAAGTTCCCTGATAGGTTTTTTGATGTGGGGATTTGCGAGCAGCATGCGGTGAGTTTTGCAGCGGGGTTAGCGCAAAATGGATTAAGACCGGTGGTGGCGATATATTCTACTTTTTTGATGCGGGCAATTGACCAGTTACTGCAAGATGTGTGTTTACAGAATCTGCCGGTGGTATTTGCGATAGACCGAGCGGGTCTGGTTGGTGAGGATGGGCCAACTCATCATGGGGTTTATGACCTTTCGTACCTGACAATGCTCCCCGGCATAAAAATATTTGCTCCACGAGATGAGTTTGATATGGCGCGGATGTTGGAGTATGCGGTTGAATGTGTTAATGGTCCAGTAGCACTTCGTTATCCTCGCGGTGGTTCGGAATTAACTCTTTCGTCCACCGAAAGAAGTCCGATTGAACCCGGGAAGGGAGAATTGTTACGGTACGGAGAGGACGGCGCGGTTCTCGCTGTAGGCTCGATGGTAAAATATGCCCTCGATGCCGCAGAACTTCTTGCCCAGCAGGGTCTGGACTTGGCGGTTGCGGATGCTCGTTCAGTTAAACCCGTTGATGAGGAACTTATAACGCGACTAGCACGGATAAAAGGTAAACTGGTTACACTTGAGGAAAATACTCTATTGGGCGGGTTTGGGAACCTCGTGAGTTTAGTTCTTGAAAAAAGAGCTGTTGACTGCAAGTTACGCCGGATTGGGCTGGAAGATAGATTTTTCGGTCACGGCCCACGGAAGAAGTTGTTAGAAGAATGTGGGTTGAGCGTTGATAAGATTAGCAGCAATTTGATGCAGTTTTTCCGATGAACAAAATTAAATTTTGGGCATTTTGGGGAGCATTACTTTTTTCGTCAAATTATCTTTTTGGTTACTCTTTGGTTGAAGAGTCAAAGGTTGTTGCTCGACCTGATTATGTACTGGGTGTTGTTTTTCTTGAAAAGTGGCGGGATGATGTTTATTTGGGAGTGGAAAAGGTAATTCCCCTTGAAGAGTACTTAGATTATTCGATTAAGGAGGCAGTGATTGCTACCTGGCAAAGTGAGGCACGTCAGACGATGGAGCGACGAGAACTGGCTGCAGAGCCAAGCGGGTTAATTCCTGACATTGAAATACCAAAATTACCGATATTAGGGGAAGGCTCTAAGATAGATATCACGGGAAGCGACCGAATAACACTTGGTGGTAGTCAGACGGTAGTTACCGGTGTGACTCAGACGGCAAATCAACCTTCGCTTTTCCCCGAGTTGAAAATGGAACAACAATTGGCGGTCAGCGTTAATGGGACGATTGGCGAGCGCGTGAAGGTTACCATTGATCATAATTCAGAAAGAGAAGAGCAGCAGAATAAAATTAGACTGCAGTACACAGGAACCGAGGACGATGCGGTTCGTTCAATTGAGCTGGGCGATACCAAACTGGATATTCCTGGAACCAGTTACACGGGAGACCTGCCAGCGCGGCAAGGGCTTTTTGGTATTTCGGCAAAGGGTAAAATGGGTCCAGTTGACTTATATGCTGTTGCCTCGCGGGAAGGCTCACAAAGTCAAAGTCAAAGTTTTACTGGTAAGAGACGAGTGAAGACCGATACCATCTGGGATGTTGACTTTGTCCCACGGCGTTTTTATCGACTTCCGGGCGTAGATACAAGCGAGCGGTTGGTTGGTTTGAGAATTTACATCGATGACCGAAATTCTGGTAACAACCAGGCGGCGGTGAAAGCAATCGCGACGGTATTTCCCAACGCACCCGATTCGGTAGTTGAAGACACTACTACTTGGTGGAGTTATGACCGGGCAGGCGGTGATTTTGACCTCAAAGCTCCGGGTATCGACTATGTTGTTCAGCCCAATAATATAGTTGAATTCCTGAGCCCGATTGAACGCAATTATATCATCGGGGCTGTTATTTATAAGGCGACCGATACGCTGGGGGGGCAACTGTTACGCGATTCTTTAGTCCTGTGTTTGCTTAAACCGGAAGTGAGTGATTCTCTTTCTCGAGCCTGGGATTTGGAACTTCGGAACAGTTATCAGTTACCAGAAACCGATGTTAAATTGGACGCGATTCAAATATTCCGTTATGACCCTCAGGGTCAACATGCCGATTATGAAACCGACCCGGCCAATCCATACTTCGGAATGAAATTTCTTCAGATTTTGAAATTGGACCCCGACGGTGATGGTAAACTTCAATACCCCGAGTTTGACAGTAAAACAGGTATTATCAGATTTCCCGGGTTAAAGCCATTTGCCGCAGGAGAGCTTTCGGTAAAAGATTCAATTATCTACCGTGTCAATACCGATATTTTGCCACCCGGTTTGGGTAGAAAATATTTTCTCGTTGCTTCTTATTACTCGGTTACCGAGACTTATTATCTGGGTCAGACGGACATTATGGAAAATTCCGAGAAAATCCTTGTCAATGGGCAATTGAAAACACGAAATGTGGATTACTCGATTGATTATAAAACTGGTATCATCACTTTTTTAACTCCTTTACCTCCCGACGCCGACATTCAAGTAACATTTGAATACCAGCCATGGTTTTCTCTTACCCAGAGTTCGTTGGTGGGTACCCGGGCAGAATGGGTTTTTGCACCGCAGGGTAAAGTTGGTTCCAGTTTTTTCTTCCGGGACGAAGGCGTCCGGGAAGATAAACCAATCCTTGGTTCGGAACCTTTTCAGCGCACTATTGCCGAAACCGATATTGGATACAGTGTTACATCAGATGCGGTCACGGCGTTTCTCGACCGGCTTCCCATTCTCTGGGCACAGGCTCCATCCCGTCTTGATTTTCGAACCGAAGGGGCCGTATCTCTGCCGAATCCCAACACCCGGGGGGTGGCTTATCTTGATGATTTTGAGGGTACAACAATCACACGAGATATTCCCAATACGGCATTGCTCTGGTCATTGGCATCTGTACCGGTTGGCAAAGACACCAGTCAGTTTGCCCGTACTCCACTGAAATGGATTAACCCAGCGAAGAAGATTCGTAAGGACAGTGTGTTTGGTACCAATATCGGCGATGAAGCGAGTGAGACGCAAGATATTCTGCAAGTTATTGTTACTCCTGACAACTCGGCAAGCTGGGCCGGGATAATGCAGGCACCACCTGGGGCGCAAATTGGGATGAATTTTACCGACATCGAAAACCTTGAATTGATTGTGAGGTCGCGACAAGGGCGAGGTAATTTACACATCTCAGTTGGAATGGCAATCGATGAGGATGCACCGCGCCGCGCAAAAGATGGCACGATTAAAGGGCTCAATGGCCGTCTTGATACCGAGGACCGAAATGGCAATGGTATCCTTGACGAGGATGAAGATACCGGGCTTGATAGTGTTTTCGGTTCAGATTCTCTCTGGAGCCCAGGTTCATTAGACGATGGCACTGACGACTACGATCCGTATACCAATCAACAGGGAACCGAAAGGAATCGTCGTCTTGATGCAGAAGATCTGGATCGCAATGGGTTTTCTCGTTACAACCATTACTTTGAATATACCATTTCCCTACAAGATGATAAGTTTCTGACGCCCCTTTACAACAACTGGCGCCTCTACCGACTTTCTTTACGCGACAGCACCCTTTTTAACAAAATCGGTACTCCGAAGTGGGAGGATATACGTGTAGTTCGGGTTTGGTTTGATGAATTTGACAGTTTGGATACGTTAGAGATATATTCAATTCAATTTGTTGGCAGCAAATGGCGCGACCCCAGGATTACCGACAAGATGGACAACCGGATTGTTATTGCTGATACCACGGAAAAAGTTTGGGTCGGTCAGGTTTCCAAGAAAACAGATACTACTTATAACTCACCGTTTGAACTCAAACGAGATATAACCGGACGATTAGAAACTGAAGCAGCACTTTTGTTTGGGTACAGCAACTTAGATACTTCGCATCAGGCGTTTGTTAGTAAGACAATTACCACTGGCGAAGATTATCGCGATTACGAAGAGTTGCGGTGGTTTGTCCACGACGATGGAAACGGACTCAACACTTTTATTAGACTTGGTTCCGATTCGGCAAACTATTATGAATTTCGAGCTCCGATTGCATCAGGAAGAAAGATAGCATACGGAGATGGCAGATGGTTTGAATTTTCGATAAAACTGGAATCGTTGCCTTTTCTTAAGTTGAAGCGCGATTCATTAAGGATAGCACCGGAGTCAATTTTGACCCTAAAGATGGGCGAGCATTATTACCGAATTAAAGGAATGCCTCTTTTAGCCAATATCCGCTGGACCGCCTTGGGTGTTGAAAACACCGGCACTGAAAGAGTGAGCGGCGGTGTTTGGTTTAATGACCTTCGACTGACGACTCCCCGTAAAGACCCGGGGTATGGATTCACAGCGCAAACGAACTTCCAGCTGGCAGATTTTGCGGCAATTGATTTGAGGTACTCATATTCCGATCCCAACTTTCGCCGTTTTTCCGATGGGAGGGGTGTAAAAACTGGTGGTTTTGAGCAAAACTTCGGCACTAATGTCCGGATAAGTTTTGATCACTTCTTTCCCCGAGATTGGAAATTATCAATTCCTTTTGGATATTCAATGTCGCGTCAGGTTTCTGTCCCGAAGTTTTCTCCAACATATCCTGACCTAAGGTTGAAGCTGGAAGATGGGACACGGGTAATCGGCAGGGGGGTTGCACAGGAAATTAATCTAACAAATATTTCTAAGGGTAAGTCCAACAATAAATTGCTTAATTATACTATTGAAGCAATGAGTTTCTCTTGGTATGAGCGTTGGGCGGCAAGTCGTAGATATCCTTTTTTTGATTCCAGTAATGCGCGGGGATGGCAATGGCGGTACGGTATCAATCCGGATGTAAAAATTTCCCTCGGCAAAGATAAAGAACTTTATCCTTTACCTCGTGACATTCGGTTTGCAATAACTCAGGGGAAACGTATTGATATTCGAGGGGATACGATTCGCTCTTATCCTGATACGCTGCGCGGTAACGGAATTTCCGGAGATTTTAGTATTGGTTTTTCTCCTGTAGAAGACCTTAATATCGAATATGGATGGGAAACAGAGCGAGATTTAATTACCTCCAACCCTGATACGATTTTCCGTTTTCCACTGGGAGCAGAAGGTCGCCGAAATGAAGACTTCAATGTTTCCTATGAATTACAGATTGGGGAAATTTTCAATCCGTCTATTGAGTTCAACGGCGAGTATAACCACGAACGTCCTAAAATTGGCACCACCTATGCAGATTATCGGAATATCGATAATTCGGGCGAAATAGCACTCAGTGCGACATTAGAACTGCCAGATATATTGGACAAGCTTGCCACTGCTCCCAAGAGACAACCCGTCTCTCCGCAAAAACCTATCAGGGAAACCGGGAGGCCATTAAGAAAATCAGGCGAGCAAGAACAAGCAGAAGATACGACCGCGTTGGAATCAAATGGAGATACCATTTCCGTTGTACCTCCAGTAGCGAAAAAATCCACACTATTTTTTGATCTAAAGTCGGTCGTTAGTGAACTTGCAAAAAATATTGAGCCCCTGGAAGTAAGTTACTCAATTTCGCGCAATAGTGATTATCAGGTGTTTCCTGGAGCAGCGCCCTGGTATTATCGATTTGGATTTCTCGATACATTTCCAATTGATACCATAATTGGCAGACTTCCACGCACGAGAGAACTTGATAACAACTTCCGATTTTCAACGGGTGGTGGTTACCGAGACTTTTCGATTAGGTTGGATTACAGCCTCAGTTGGGGGAAAAACGCTGCTCTTGTGGGTGCAACTGCAGACCGTAATTTGGTCTGGCCTAACATTCAAATTAATATCAATCGGGTACACAATTTATTCAGTGCATTTGCTACTGATTCTCGAATTTCTTCCAGCTATCGAAAGAGCTGGGATATGAGAGGCGAGCTACTGCCAACTTCTTATGGTGGCGAAACACTTGCAATATTTGGTCGTACCGAAACAAGGTCGATTGATTTAAACCCTCTTTTCTCTTGGCAAACTTCTTGGAAAAAGAGAATTTCGACAACATTTAACATAAATTACAGCACGGTCAGTAACATTTCCTATCTCAGTGAAACCGGTGTCAATCGCAGCCAGACGGATTCTCGAACTCAGGGTGCCAACTTTTCTGTTTCATATGCCTTTTCTGCTCCTCAGGGTTTGAAATTGCCATTTTTAAGACGGGTTCGATTTTCTTCAGATCTGAACCTTACCGGCCAGCTGCGAATATCTCAAACATTGCGGGACCAGAAAGTCTGGAGTTCTATTGGCGAACCTTCGGTTGTACCCCAACAAAAAGACAATGCATTTGGCACAACTATTGGTGCATCTTACCGTTTTTCCCGAGCTATTGAAGCAGGGTTGAATACCGGCTACAGCCACAACCGGGGATTGAGCGGTATTACTACCCGTCGAACCGATCTAAGCTGCTGGGTACTGTTTCGCTTTTAATGAACGACCGCGAGAAGACCGTTGTTATCTTTTTGGTAAGTGTGCTTGTGGTTGGAGCGGGAATAAGTTTTTTCAAAAAAAGCCAGCGTTCTCGAGTGGTTTCTGAGGTGAACATTATCGGAGGGGAAAGGTCGGGAGATGAGAAGTTGGATATCAATCAGGCGACGGCAGAACAGTTGGAAGCTTTGCCGGGCATAGGGTCAGTGATTGCACAAAGGATCGTTGAGTACCGTGAAAAGCACGGAGGATTTAAAACGGTGGATGAGCTTCTTGAAGTGACTGGTATTGGGCCTAAAAGGTTGGCAGGAATTAAGGATTTTGTAGTTTGTAATCCACCTTAATTTTAAAAAGTTGGTTTATGGATTACCTCTTTTCTGTGTCGATGTTATAAAGTAAAGAAAATATTGAGAGTGTGGGATTGGTGTTTAAGTTTGTGTCTTTTAATCTGGCAATAAGAAACTGAAGCCTTTTGAGTATCTCGGCGGGGTGAAGGTGAGTGAAATCGCGAGGGAGAAAAAGGTCGAAGTGCGAACAGCCAAATCGAGCTCGGAGTGCATTCTCTAATACAAAAATCGCGGTGTTGATTGCGGTGCTGAGCGATATTTTTTCTGTAACTATGACATCAGTAGTATTAAGAAGAGATGTTTTTTGAGGAGTTGGTATTTTTACGTTAGCCGGCTTATCACTCAGAAATTGAATAATTGCGGTTGAGAAGTACTCATCTGGGTTGGAGGCGATTACATAAGCTTTTCCTAACGAGCCTTGGGCAAGGGCAGCAACGAGGTCCAGGGGAAATTGAGATTGATTGAACCGATTTACCAACCAGCTTTTGACTTCCCCGTCAGGAATGTTGGCGAATCGAATAAGATGGCAACGGGATCGTATCGTTGTAAACAGCGCTTCGGGAACATCGGTTGTTAATAAAAAAATAGTATTTCGCTGTGGCTCTTCCAGCATTTTTAATAATGCATTCTGTGCTTCGGCGGTCATCTGGTGTGAGTTGAGGATGATAAAGATTCGCATTTTTGCTAATAAGGGTGGTTTTGCCATTTCTTTTCTAATCCACCGGATTGCTTCGATACTTATCTGGTAGTTGGGAGGAATCGGCGGCTGCGGTTTGTCAATGGTATATGATTCATAGAGATGGGCGGTTGCTTCCATCACGCCTTCGGGAGTTGCATCCTTTGGCTTACGGATTGGGAAAATGAGCCTTACATCAGGATGAGTGAGGTGGGCAATATTACGACAAGCAGAGCATTCGCCGCAAGCGGCTCCGGGCGATTTTTCACAATTTATTTCTTGGGCGAATTTGATAGCTACTGTCCTTTTTCCTACTCCGGCTTGACCAACAAAGAGGAGAGAAGAGTAATGTCCGGTAGCAATTACTCTCTGGAGAATACGACAGACTCTTTCTTGGCCGATTATCCCGGTAAAAGACATCTTGAGTTCAGTAGTTTATTCAGGAACAAGGTATTCCAATGGGTTTACGGGCTGTCCTTCTTTTCTGATTTCGAAGTGGAGATAGTCATCAATCGTTCCGATAATTGTGCCGGTGTTCAGTTCAGCATTTACTGTTGTGCTGATATTGGTTAAGTTTCCGTAGAGAGTGTAAAATCCTGCTCCATGGTCGACGATTATCAAATTGCCGTAGCCGATAAACCGGTCCGCATAGACGACTTTACCAGGGGCAACTACTTGTACTGATGTTGGTTGCTTGACTTTGATGTCTATGCCCGGGTTGTTAGTCTTGGTTCGGTATCGAGGATGCATTTGTGAACCAAACCGAGCAATTAGTGTTCCGGAAACGGGCCACGGTACATTCCCCTTGTTTCGTTCAAAATAATGGTTATTTTCGTTGATTTTTGATTTACGGGCGAGAAGGTCATTGATCAGTTGGCGTAACTTTTCGCTGGCCACTTCCAATTCATGTTGGATGCGTTGATTGGTTTCTTTTTCTTGTCGGATTCTTTTCAAAAGTGTTGCTTCTTCGTCTCGAATCGATTCTAATGATGACTGCTTCTCTTCAGTTTCTTTTTTTAACTTTTCCAAATCGCTACGGGCTTTTAAAAGCATTTGACGTTTTTGTTCAGATTGTTTCAGAAGCGCTGACATTTCGCTGATTAGCTTTTTATCGTGTCGGCTAATTAAACGGAGGTTAAGGGCACGACGGTAAAGTTCCGGCATATTTTTACTGGTAAGTAAAGCTTGTAAGGGAAAAACTCGTGAATACTTATAAATGGCAAAAACCCTTTTTCTAAGTAGTTCCTGGTGTTGTTCAATTTGTTGGTTTACCTGAATTAATTGAGCGGACAGTTCATTTATTTCCCGGTTGCGAAGTTCAATCTGCGTGTTCAATCGTTTAAGCAGTTCCTGGGTAACTTCAATTTTCCTCTGCAGTGCATCAAGTTGGGCGAGAGTAGTTGTTTCTTTACGTGCAAGTTCTTCAAGGTGGGCTGAGAGTTTATTTAGTTTGCTCTGTATTGAGTCCAGTTGATGCTGGAATAGCTTTATAGAATCTTCGAGTGTGGAGTTGGTACCCCTGCTGATAGCAAATAAAAAAAGCAGTACTACTAAAGCGCTACTTTTCATCATCCGATTTGTACTGTTCGTCCTGACGGGCGTTTCGAACCCGTGGGAATTGTCGTAAGTGTTGAAGGAATGCGAGTGAGTGCGAGATAAGCTCCACCCAGACCGAATAATAAGCCGAGAAAGATGTTACCTAAAAGTATTAGACAAACCGGAAATAATGGTGCCGGGATGAAGGAAGAGACAATTCGGTAGAGAAGAAATGTCAACCCAAAAGATAAAATACCACCAAGTAGACCTTGCAATGCTCCTTGAACTAAAAACGGAAACCAGACGGCGGCGCGACTGGCTCCAACCAGTTCCATTATTTCTATTTCCTGGGTGCGACTAAAGATTGAATTTTCAACTGTTTGGAACACAATAAATAAGAGTGATATGGTAACGATTGTAAATAAGATTAGGTCCAAGAGAAAAGCGGTATTAAGAGCACGGTTAAGCTGGGCGAGTAGCTCTTTTCCGGACCAGACTTCAGTTACGCCGGGCAACAAAAGCAGTTTTTGTTCAGTTGCATTGACATTTTCCACGGTAGCGTAGTTAGGCTGAAGCCGGATGCGGATTGAGGCAGGGAGGGGGTTTTCACCAATCGCTGTGAGGAGGGAGGTGTCGGAACCTAAATCTTGGCGTAATTCTTCAAGGGCGTCTTCTTTTGAAATATAACGAATTTCGGCAACTCCGGCGATGCTGGCGATACGCTGTTTTAAAGGCGCCGGGTTCTCGGCGGCTTCCTCGGAGATAAAGGCGTAGATTTCTGCCCGTTCACTTGCGGCACGAATGACCGTCATTATATTAAAGGTGAGCAGGGCAAATAATGAAAGGAGAAGCAAGCATATTGCTTGAACCGCGCCAGACAAAAGGAATTGTTGCCGGCTTCGGTTAATAGTACGGAATGATTCCTTTAAAAGATAAAGTGCATTCATAATAATCGCTAAACCTCGTCACGCACAATTCTACCAGCATCAAGGGTGACGCGTCGGCGCCTGGTTCTTTCGGCAAGGAGGGCATCATGGGTTGCCATCAGGACCGTTGTG
This sequence comes from candidate division WOR-3 bacterium, assembly GCA_013177935.1. Lineage (NCBI taxonomy): Bacteria > Pseudomonadati > Caldifarciminota > Caldifarciminota bacterium. The sequence goes on from JABLXZ010000001.1 coordinate 190,920, forward strand.
CCCTGGTAATTTATATCTTTTAGGATGTTAAGGATATCGTCCGAAGCTTTGGGGTCTATATTTCCGGTTGGTTCATCGGCGAGTATGATGTCGGGTGATTTTACCAGTGCCCTGGCAATTGCGACTTTCTGTTGTTCGCCGCCGGATAGTTCATATGGATAGGAGTTTTTCTTGTGGGCGAGTCCCAGTTGGTTCAGAGTTTCTTGTATGCGTCCCGGGATTGTGTCGGGTTGAACATTGATTGCACGCAAGACAAACTCTAAATTCTCATAGACCGTTCGTTCGGGCAATAACCTAAAGTCCTGGAAAATAATACCCAGCCGCCGCCTCAGAAGAGGGATTTCTTTTGCCTTCATTGTTAAAATATCATAGCCCAGTACCCTTATTTCTCCTTCGTCGGGCAGTTCCTGTCGATAAAGAAGTCTGAGTAAAGTAGTTTTGCCGGCGCCGGTAGCACCAAGTAAAAATAGGAAATCACCTTGATAGACTGTGAGACTGATGTCTGTCAGCGCTGGCCAGTCCCCCTGGTAGTATTTAAAGACGCCGGAGAGTTCAATTACCGGCGTTGTTTGGGTATTACTACTATTATTAAAGTTTTCAGCAGACATACCACCTTAGAAGCGTTTTAATCGCGGCTACTCCGTCTTGCCAACCAATTTTTTTGCCTTTGGTTCGGGCAGTGTAGTGGATTGGAACTTCAGCAATACGAACACGAAAGCGCAAGAGTTTTGCTGTGATCTCTGGTTCGATATCAAACTGATTGGCGACCAATGCCAGTTTTTGTAACAAAGGCCGCCGGATTACTTTGTAACAAGTTTCCATATCAGTTATTTTACCACCAAATAAAGCGTTTGTAAAAAAAGTCAGTAAAATATTTGCCAGCTGGCTGTAGAGGAGAAATCTTCCACGACCCCGGAAGCGCGAACCGAATACCGCTCCAACATTTTTATCAGCGAATGGCACAAGCAATTGGGGATAATCAGCGGGGTCGTATTCCAGATCGGCATCCTGGATTATAACTACATCACCGCGGGCGTATTTTAATCCGGTGCGTATTGCAGCTCCTTTACCTTGATTGCGGGAATGCGTGAGTACGCGTATGTCCGGAATTGTGCGCAATAACTCAGGCGTGCGGTCTTGGGAACAATCATCGACCACAATGATTTCTTTTGCAACAGGAACTCTTTGAACTTTCTCTATTAAATTAACTATTGATTCTTCCTCGTTGAAAACCGGGATTATAACAGAGAGTAGCATATCATTCGCTTCGCTGATATTTTTCTCCATCCGATTTTAATCGATAGATAGATTGAGTAACCTTAAGCCCCAATGTTCCATCACTTACGGGGCTTTTGCGGGTGCGGCAACAGGATATAAAATCGCGACATTCACGAGTAAGCGGAAGGTTATTGAAATGAAGGCTATATCCGGTCAGTTCATCACAAATTGCTGATTGTTTTGAACCAGAGACGGTAAATCGGCGGATAAAAGGCGGTTCCTGCCAGCATGCGGTACCGTTAAGTACCTCACCACCGGCAAAATTCATCTGATATAAAACCCTGTTTTTGGTGATTTCTTTTAAGGAAACGGCGACCGGTTCACCCCAAAGCTTAATTGCCATTGCCAGACAATGGGGAAGCAAGTCATTGAAAATGTCAACTTCATCCCTTCCTCTTGATGTCCGGACGGCTTCGGCGTGAAGGATTCTTCCCAAACTGTTAGTTGCAATAAGATGTTGCAATTTTTCAAAGCCGGGTGTATAAACTGCGGTGTGTCCAACAGCCAGAATTAGTTCGCGCTCCTGACTCAATTTAAGCATTTCGTGAGCTTCGTTTGGGTCTATCGCCATGGGCTTTTCGACCAAGACATCTTTTCCCTGCCGGAGTGCCTGACAGGCAAGTTGATAATGGGTTTTATCAGGAGTGGCGATAATCACGGCTTTTATTTTAGAGTCAGCGAGCATATCCTCAAATGTGATGATGTTGACGTCAGGGTAATTATTGTGAAGATTCGCAAGATTATCGGGATTGGTATCGGCAACAAAAATTCGAGAGTTATTAAGCATGGTAACGGTCCGTAGGTAGTTTTTACCCCACTTACCAATCCCAACAATCCCAATGTACAATTCAGCCATAACCTAAATTAGCATTTGGTCTTTAAACCATTTTATTGTCATTGTTAATCCCTTTGTCAAATTGACTTTTGGTTCCCACTTGAGAAGTCTTTTTGCCCGGGTTATATCAGGACAGCGTCGTTTGGGGTCATCGGGAGGAATAGGCATAAATACCAGAGGACTTTTTGAACCGGTAAGTTTTTTTACCAGCTGGGCAAATTTGATAATCGTGAATTCTTGAGGATTGCCAAGATTTACGGGTTCGGCTATCGGACAATAAATCATCTTGTAAAGACCTGCGATTAAATCACTCACATAGCAAAAACTACGTGTTTGTTTACCGGTACCGTAGATTGTGAGAGGTTGGCCATTGAGCGCCTGATAAATTAGGTTAGGGACAACACGGCCGTCGTTTAGTTTCATACGGGGTCCATAGGTGTTGAAGATTCGCGCAATCCGTACCGGTAAGTGAAAGATTCGATGGTAGGTCATTATCAAAGCCTCGGCATATCTTTTTGACTCGTCGTAAACAGCACGGGGGCCTATCGGATTTACATTTCCTTGGTAAGATTCGGATTGTGGGTGTTCTTCGGGGTCGCCATAAACCTCTGAAGTGGAGGCGTGAATGAAAATCGTTCCTTTTTTGCGAGCGATTTCCAGTAAATTATGTGTACCATAGGCGCCCGCCGCCATTGTCTCGAGGGGATAGGCAAAATAGTCTCGGGGGGAAGCAGGTGAAGCCAAATTAAAGATTACATCTATATGACCCGATACCCGGAAAGGGCATACGATATCTTTCTGCATAAACTTGAATCGAGGGTGGTTTATTAGATGCGCGATGTTCTCCTTTCTGCCGGTAATAAGGTTGTCAACACATATCACCCGCCAGCCTTTTTTCAAGAGGAAATCACAGAGGTGGGAGCCGATAAAGCCTGCCCCCCCAGCCACTAAACCTACTTTCAATCCCGACCCCTTCCCATTCCGATATAGGTGAATCCTTGTTTTCTTACGGCATCCGGGTCGAAGATATTTCTGCCATCACAGATGATGGGTAAACGCATTTTTTCCTTTATCTCTTTAAGGTCAAGGTTCTTAAATTCTTCCCATTCGGTTATAACGGCCAGAAGGTCAGCATCAACCGCGACTTCAAGGGCGTTGTTGCAATAATCAATATCGGGCAGGATTTTTCGGGCATTTTTCATCGCTTGGGGGTCATAGGCCCGAATCCTCGCACCTTCGGCGATTAGTGCGTTGATAATATCGATTGAAGGTGCAAATCGCATATCATCGGTATTGGGTTTAAAAGCCAAGCCCAGAATCCCGATGTTTTTCCCTTTTAGATTCCACAGTGCTTTACGGATTTTACGGACAAACCTTTGTTTGGTCTCTTGATTAATTTTCTCGACTTCTTTTAACAGCTGAAAATCATAACCCAGCTCTTCGGCAATACGGATAAAAGCCCTTAAATCTTTTGGGAAGCAAAAGCCACCATAACCAACACCAGCGTCGAGAAATGCCCGTCCGATTCTTTTGTCCATGCCCATTCCATCGACAACCAGACGAACATCAGCACCTGATGCTTCGCAGATAACCGCTAAGGCGTTTGCAAAAGAAATTTTCATAGCCAGAAAAGCATTCGAAGCATGTTTGATTAATTCCGCTGATTCAATGTCAGTAACAATTATGGGTGCGTTAATCGGACGGTATATTTCTGTCAGTATGTCCCGCGCTCGGGTAGTTTCTACCCCGATGACAATACGGTCGGGATGTAAGAAATCGTGGACGGCAGAGCCTTCGCGTAAAAATTCTGGGTTACTGGCAACATCGAAGGGAATGTTAGCACGGTTGTAACGTTCAACTGTTTTTTTTATCCACTTTCCTGTTTGGACGGGGACGGTAGACTTTTCGACGATTAAACGGTAACCATCCATACTGGCGGCGATATCGCGCACAACCCTTTCCACATAAGTCAAATCGGGTTCACCATTTTCCAGAGGTGGCGTACCCACGGCAATAAAACACACCTCACTTTCCAGAACCGCTCTCTTAATGTCTGTTACAAAACTTAAACGGTTTTCCCGGATAGCATCAGCAACGATTTCTTTCAACCCTGGTTCATAAATGGGCATTTCACCGCGTTTCAGCAGGTCAATTTTGTCAACATCACTATCGACGCAAACTACTTTATGACCAATTTTTGCAAGACAGGCGCCGGAAGTAAGTCCCACATAACCCGTCCCAATCATCGCAATTTTCATATCGATAAATATATTAGTAGCGGAGATAAAGTCAAGTGTAAATTCAACCTGCCAATAGGACGACTGGTAATGCCTTTTTCGCAGTCGAATTTCAAGGAGTTCAATCAGGGAATCTTTTAAAAATTTTATTAATGGAGTTCTTGACTTTGCGTTATTTTTGTTTAATTATTGAACCAATTGACTTATTTTCTTCAACAGTTAATTAACGGCTTACAACTTGGCTTTGTGTATGCCCTGATTGCACTGGGCTATACCATGGTTTATGGAATTGTCCGTTTAATTAACTTTGCCCATGGCGATGTTTTTATGGTGGGTGCCTATTTGGGTTTCTTCGCACTGACCAGCTGGCGTTTGCCTTTTCCCCTTGCAATAATCACGGCGATGGTTGGTTGCGCTCTGTTGGGGGTTTTTATTGAACGGCTGGCATATAAACCATTACGGCGGGCACCCAGAATCTCTTCCTTGATTACTGCGATTGGGGTGTCGCTTTTCCTCGAGTATTTTACCAGTTTGAAGTTTGTGTTCGGACCTTATTTTCGAGCGTATCCGCGCCCATTCGCAATCAGAACTTATAATCTGGGGGGCGTTACGGTTTCAAACATCCAAATCATCGTTTTCGGTGTGGCAATTTTATTGATGGCGGCTTTAACACTGTTCGTTAACCGCACAAAAACTGGTATGGCAATGCGGGCTGTTTCTTTTGACCGGGATGCAGCAGCGTTGATGGGAATAAATGTTGACAATATTATCTCAATTACTTTCGGTATTGGTGCGGCACTTGCCGGCGCGGGTGGTGTGCTCTATGGTATTGCCTATCCGCAGATTAATCCGTTTATGGGAATTATGCCCGGATTAAAGGCATTTGTTGCGGCGGTGTTAGGTGGAATTGGCATTATTCCGGGGGCGATGTTGGGCGCAGTGATTATGGGTATCGTAGAAAAGTTAACCGAGGTTTACATTTCTTCAACTTTGAGAGATGCCGCAGCATTTGCAATATTGATTATTGTTCTTCTGGTTCGTCCTACAGGCATAATGGGAAAGCGAGAACAGGAAAAGGTGTAAGGGAAAATGGCGCCGGAGAATAAATCGAGGATTGACCCCGGTATTGTAGTATTTTTAGTCACGTTAGGAGTGTTTGGGGTTCTGGAGTTTTTGATTGTGTCCGGTGTGATTAATCCTTATGTTCATACAATACTTTGTTATGCTGGTATCGTCGTAATTTCGGCATTAGGGCTGAATTTGATTTACGGATATACCGGACAATTTTCTTTGGGTCACGCTGCCTTTTATGGCATCGGTGCATATACTGCAGCGCTAATGACCCGGGTGATATCCTCAAAAGGTTTATGGGTGCTTCCCGTCGGTTTAATTGCCGGCGCGTTGACGGCGGGAGTTATTGCTTGGTTAATCGGGCTGCCGATTTTACGATTAAAGTCCGATTATCTGGGTATTGCGACGCTGGGTTTTGGTATGATTATCAATGTACTGCTCAAAAACTCCGACAAAGTAATTAAATCAATGGGTGGCGCTGCCGGGATGAGAGGAATTGAAAAATTAACGACATTCCCCTGGGTGTTTCTTTTCGGGTTGCTGGCTGTAATCGTCATCCGTAATCTGGTTTTTTCGGGTGTAGGACGGGCACTGATTTCAATTCGTGAGGATGAATTAGCCGCCGAAGCGGTTGGGGTGAACGCTACGCGCTACAAAACATTGGGGTTTGTCATCGGATGTATGTTCGCCGGTGTTGCGGGAGCACTTTATGCCCATCTCTACACCTACCTCAATCCCGACAATTTCGACTTTTTAAAGTCAATTGATGTGTTGCTGATTGTCGTGATTGGTGGTCTGGGTAGCATATCCGGCACGATTATCGCCGGTGCCGGCTGGGCATTTTTACTCGAAGGTCTCCGGATAATTCTCCCTTCAGCGGTACAGGAGTGGCGAATGGTTGTTTATCCCTTGATTTTAATCGTAATAATGCTCTTCCGCTCCAGTGGGATAACGGGCGGGAGCGAATTCAATTTTCTAAAACCCCAGGAGTATCGCCGACGGTGAGTGCGCTACTGGAAATTGCTGGGTTAACCAAGGCATTTGGTGGGCTTATTGCAGTAAAAGACTTTTCACTTACGCTTGAGCCTGGTGCTCTTACCGGATTGATTGGGCCCAATGGGGCGGGAAAGACTACGGTGTTTAACCTAATCACCGGGATGATTGCCCCGAGTGGCGGTTCAATAATCTTTTCAGGCCGTCCGATTACTGGATTGAAGCCTTATCAAATATACCGTTTGGGAATTGGTAGGACATTTCAGAACATCAGATTGTTTAAGGAACTTTCGGTTCTGGATAATGTCCGGGTGGCTTATCACCATCGAGGTAATGCCAGTGTTTTCGATGCGATTGTCCGCACCCCGCGTTTTTACTCCGAGGAAAAAACGGTAACAGAAAAAGCCCGCGAGTTGCTGTCAATCTTAGGACTGGAAACAAGGGAAAAAGAGATGGCGAAAAATCTTCCCTATGGAGAGCAACGGCGGCTGGAAATTGCCCGGGCATTAATTGCCGAGCCAAAGTTACTACTTTTGGACGAACCGGCGGCGGGTATGAACCCCGCAGAGGTTGGTCGATTGATGGATTTGATTCTTTTCATCCAGGAACGATTTAAGGTGACCATACTTCTAATAGAACATCAGATGAAAGTGGTGATGGGTATTTGTCGCTGGGTGGTAGTGATGGATTTTGGCGAATTAATTGCCCAGGGTGTACCTTCTGATGTGCAGAATAATCCTAAGGTTATCGAGGCTTATCTGGGAAAGTCGGGAGGGTAAGTGTTGCTGGAAGTGCAGGATTTAGTTGTGGACTATGGAGCAATTCGGGCATTACGGGGGATATCTTTTAGTGTTGGAGAAGGGGAAATTGTTACTCTCATTGGGGCAAATGGGGCGGGGAAGACAACAACATTAAAGACAATTTCTGGATTGCAAAAGCCATCGACCGGAAAGATTGTATTTTTGGGCAAGAGAATTGATGGATTAAGTGGGCACCAAATCGCAAAATTAGGTGTCGTTCATGTTCCAGAGGGCCGCCGGCCATTTGCTGATATGACAGTGCGAGAAAATCTACTTCTCGGTGCTTTCAATCGCCCCCGTTCTGAAATTGATAAATCTTTTGAACGGGTTTTCAAATCTTTCCCGAGATTAAAAGAGCGGCTTAACCAACGTGCCGGAACGCTTTCGGGAGGCGAATTACAGATGCTTGCGATGGGCCGGGGCTTGATGGCGAAGCCAAAATTGTTGATGCTCGACGAACCTTCAATGGGGCTCTCGCCGATTCTCGTTCAGGAGATTTTTTCTATAATCCAAGAGATTAATCGCCAGGGGACAGCGATACTACTTGTGGAACAGAATGCGTACATGGCGCTTCAGATTGCCCATCGGGCATATGTTCTGGAAACAGGACAGATTGTTCTTGAAGGCAAAGCGGATGAACTGCGAAATGCACCTGAAGTCAAAGCCGCATATCTCGGTGAATGAGCAAACCAAAAATAACCGGGCCGAGAATGCTTTCTGGTTGGCAGTCCCGCTGGTTTTCGTTGTTTACCTCATTACCCGAACACCCACAGTTGGACTAATTGATTCTGGCGAACTGGCTGCGGGGTGTTACCTGCTTAACATACTTCATCCCACAGGCTATCCGCTCTGGACATTACTGGGTAGAATAGCTTCGCTTTTTCCTCTTGGTTCGGTAGTCAACCGCGTTGCATTGATGAGCGCATTTTTCTCCACGGTAAGTATTGCATTGTTCATACTCCTATTGAAGCGGTTGGGATGCAGTTTTTCGGTTTCCAACGCATTGGGCATGGTTCTCGGTTTTTCGATTCCGGTTTGGTCGGTGAGCACCGATGTTGAGGTTTACAGTCTGTCTTTAGCATTGATTATTATTGTCTGGCTAACGGTTGCGGCTTCTGATACAAGAACTGCTTATCTTTTTTTTGCCTACATTGCTGGTCTAACGCTTACTAATCATATGTTCGCTCTGAGTGTTGTTATCGGTGCGGGAGTTGTTTTACTGCTGCGGGAAAAAAGTCAAATTGTAAAGCGATTGCCTTTGATGTTGGTACTATTTTTATTGGGTTTATCGCCTTATTTATTTCTCATTTTACGGGCACGTTCTGAACCGATTTTAGCATGGGGAAATCCGGTGGATTTAGAAAGGTTCTGGTGGCATATTACCGGAAAGCAGTATCGAGTATGGATGTTTTCTTCTTCGCTAAATGAAGTTTTAAGAAATGCGGGTAAAGGGACATTACTTTTGCTGGGAGCCTTAGGTTATGTTCTATTCCCTTTTGCACTATACGGATGGGCGAGGTTATTTAGACAACGCAAAGCAGTTGCATCGGGATTAACAATCAGTTTCTTGCTCAGTTTCCTGTATGCGGTAAATTACAGTATCCCGGACATCGAGGCTTATTTTATTCCACCGTTGGTGTCTTTGCTCATTTTTACCGCGGTCGGGATTGAGGGTCTCAGAGGATACCTTCGCAAGTTTCGTCATTTAATATGGCTGGTCGCGATTGGCATCTTGATATTCAATTTTCCGTCTCAGAATCGTGCTGATGACTGGGTGGCTTACAACCAGGCGTTAAATACGCTTAACTCTGCGGATTCAAATGCGATAATCATTACCGATTGGTGGGACATTTACGCCCCAATTTTCTATTTGCAACAGGTAGAGGGAGTAAGACCGGATGTTTGTATCATTGACAAAGAGTTGGTGCGGCGTTCCTGGTATTTTAAATACTTAGAGAAGCAATATCCCTGGTTAATTGAACGGTCACAAGTGGAGAAGGACCGTTTTCTTGAGCATCTGTACCGATTCGAGCGCAACCAGCCCTACAATCCGATGGCAATTCAGGAAAGTTATATTTCACTCTTGAAAAGTTTTTTCTTAAAATCTCCGGAACGCCCTGTTTATACAACTTTTTCTATGATGAACAATGAAGATGCTCGCCAGATGTTGACTGGTTTTAACCTAGTGCCGATGGGGATACTTATTCAGGTCCGGCAAGACACATTGGTGCCGGTATTTGATTACAATCGTTTACGGGTTCGTATCCCCAAGAGAAGGTTGGATGAGCGAACTCAGGTTAACCTGCAGCGGTACCGGTTTTTTGTTCAGCAGCGGTTCGATTTATTAAGAAGTCGGGGCAGATTACAAGAGGCAGCGGCTGTGGTTGATTGGTATCAACGAAATTTTACGGCGCGTTAATTTATGGTTCCGTATTTAATACAGATTCTTGCCAACGCCGGTTTAATGGCAGGAGTTGTTTACATCCCTCTTCTGGCAAAGGAGTTGGGAGCCAGTGCAGCATCAATTGGTCTTCTGGTAGGAGTTTACCAGGGGGCAATGTTTTTTTCCAATTTGTTGTTTGGTAGATGGGCAGATTTTGGCAACAGGAAAATTTTTGTCGTTGTTGGGCTGGCGGTTTCTGCATTAGCCCTTGCCCTGCACATTCCAGTTAGAAACCTGTCTTGGCTTTTCGGGGTTCGATTTCTTACCGGACTTTGTGCCGGTGTTTTTCCGGCTGCGCTGGTTGCCTATTTCTATGAGAACAATAAGAGGTTGGGAAGGTTCAGTGGATTTGGTTCACTGGGTTGGGCAACAGGGGCGTTGATTTTTGGCTTGGTTAGCAAAAAGGTAATATTTGTTGTCGCAGCACTGGCGATTGCGTTAACCAGCGTAATCGCCTTGTTGGGACTGCGCAGTCAGAAAGTTGAATTGGGGCGGACATTTTTTGATTTAAGGGTGTTAAAAAGAAACTGGCGGATTTACATTTCTTTTCTTTTACGGCACTTAGGGGCATTTAGCATCTGGACGATTTTCCCGGTTTATCTTTCCAGCCTCGGGGCAAACCGGTTTTGGGTGGGGTTGGTTTATGCGCTCAACCCATTGGGACAGTTTGTGTTTATGAACCTCCTCGAGCATTATGAGGAGGAAAGGCTTATTAAGAGTGGACTGTTGTTTTCTATTTTAGTATTTATCGCATTTGGGCTGGCAAACGACTTTCGTCAGGTAATTCCTGTACAATTGGTGCTGGCACTTTCCTGGTCCTGCCTTTATCTTGGTTCATTAAAACAGCTAATGCGAACTAACCCAGAGAGGTCAACGGCAGCTGGTATGCTCCAATCGGTTTTAAGTCTTGCTGCAGTACTGGGTGCGCTCCTTGAGGGTGTGACAGGTAATTTTGGTTACCGAGCAGTTATGTTTGTCGCTGCCGGTCTGGCGTTAATTGGTGCCCTCATCTACTTATTAACTCCAGAAAAATCTGGTTAAGCGAGAAACAGGACCGCTAAAATGGCAAAGCCCAATCCAATGAGGTGTTTTAAATTTAACGGCTCTTTAAGGATGATATAACCGAGGACAGCGGGAATGATGATGTACATTCCGGTTAAAGGGATGACGACCGAAGCGGGTCCTTTTTTCATCGCCAGATAGAAGAAAATGGTTGCTAATCCGGCGGCGGCACCGGAGAGAAAGGCGACCGGTGTTGACTTCACCCAGTGCATTGTTCCGACCGACAGAGTGTAGATAAGAATCGGAATAACACTGGCGATTGTTGACCAGAGGGCAATGGTTTCTGCCGGGGTGTCACGGGTCAGGACTTTTGTCAGAAATCCCCAAATACCCCAGAGGAGTAAGGTGAAAATAGACAACAACCGGTAGTCCATAATAAAAGCCTAACAACCTTTTAATCTGAAGTCAAAGGTGTAAGGGGTTCTAATATTAAAGGTTAATATTGACCGGTGTCCAGTTGTAGCCGCCGTCCCGACTTTGCAAAAGGGTAAGTTCGTCACCACCAATGATGCCGACAATCCCGTCTGGGAAAAATCGGATGGTATACAGGTCATAGGTTGTTGCCGCGTTAATCCTTTCCCAGGTTTCGCCGCCATCAATGGTGTGAATCACCGTTCCTTTTGCGCCGACACAGAAACCAGCCATCGTGTCGTGTCGCATATCAAGCGAGTAAAGTGGCGGAAGAACCATTTCAATGGGCAGAGGACGCCAGATTTCACCGCCGTTCGGGGTAAAGAAAACTTTTCCGGAAGTGGTGGTCATAAATCCGACGACATCATCGGCGGGAAAATGCACAGCGGTAAAATGGGTGTTGGCAACAAGCCCCTGGACATTTTCCTGCTGGGAAAACCACAATTGTCCGCTCGTCGAGGTCTTCAGTACTGTTCCATTAAGCCCTACTGCATAGCCGGTCATATCGTCGGCAGGGAAGTGGATATCCATAATTTTTTCGTTCGTGGCGGTCAGCAGTTTTTCCCATGTTTTACCACTATCGCCGGTGCGGAGGATTGTGCCACTATCTCCGGCAACAAAACCGATTTCGTCTGAGACAGGAAATTTTATCGCTCGCAAGTCCACATCTGTACCAGAATTCAAGGGAAACCAGGTTTTGCCACCGTCTTCAGTTTTTAGGATTGTACCTGCATCGCCGCAGATGTAACCGATGTCTGACTCCCTGGGAAAACAGATACTGTAAAGATTGACCGTAACCGGTGCATTAAGCCTTTCCCAGTTTGCGCCGCCATCACGGGTGAAAATGATAAGCCCATTGTCCCCGACAGCGTATGCAATCAGGGAGTTTTCAAATGCAAACACCGAGTTAATACGATTCGGCATCGGATTATAAGATATTGTAAAAAGCAGGGTGCTGTCAAGAATTTCATCACGCAATCGATAATAAAAGGAGATATTAATAAATACCCTATTGACAAAAGGTGATTAATAATTATACTCAAACCTGGTAACTGTTTAGGCTAAAGGACGATAAGCAAACCAAAGGAGGTAAAGATGAAGTACTGTCGTGTCGGGGTGGTCTTTTTCCTTGCGCTGGGAATTGCCCTTGCGGCATTACCCGAAAGCGAGCAAGGAGTAAATACCCCTATCATCAGCCGGTCGGAAGCGGTTATCGCACCGGTCGAATTGCCGGGAGGAAGCCATGCGGTTGAGTTCCCGTTGCCCTTTGCTCCGGATGAGACGCTACATTACGACGGCACGCCTTATACCGGTGTGGGTTTAACCAATGGCGGGACATTCTACACTGCGGCGCGTTTTACACCGACGACCGCCTGCACACTCAAAGCGGTTTTGTTTTATCAGTGGGGTCAGTCTTCGAATGATTATGTCTTTATCTTTGGTGAAGAGAACGATACGACCCCGGGTGCGAAACTGGAGTCGATACCTTATAGCGGAACCGATACTATGCGCTGGAAGCGAATCGATTTGAATCCGCCGCTTATTATGCAAGCCGGAACCGACTTCTGGGCTTGTGTTCGGTTAACGCACGCTGCGGGCAGATATCCGATAGGATGCGATGCAGGACCAATGGTGCGCAACCGGGGTGGTTTTATCTCCACTAATGGTACCCGGTGGCAGCAGTTAGCCGACCTTGGACTGGATTACAACTGTAACATCCGGGCGGTCATCAGCCGGATTCCGGGTCTGGCACATGATGTCGGAGTCTCAAAGATTGTGGTTCCCGGGGCTAATATTGGACCTGGTTCTTATCCACCGGTTGCTCGTGTGACGAATTTTGGGACGAGCGCCGAATCCAACATACCGGTTTACTGCTGGATTGATTCCGGCGCAACCCGAATTTACAATCAGACCGTAACAATCCCTGGTCCGTTGCAACCGGGTAATAGAACAGAAGTGACCTTTCCAACCTGGAACACTGGACCTGGTGGTGCCCAGTATACGGTTACGATGTTTACCGACCTTTCTTCAGACCTGAATCGTGCCAATGACTCCTTACGTCAGCAAACACGCATTGCCAATGTGTTTGCTGTTATGGACCACGACACCGGCTATTGTAAACTGAGCGTCTCCTGCTTCGGTTCGATTGGTTACGACAACCCGCAAGCCGACCTCGGTTCTGGCTTCTGCTATCCCAAGACCGCGGCTTCCTGTCTGTTCTATGGTTCGTTTGCGATGGGTACTGATGCCAACTATGTTGCTGACCGGCATTTTGGTCAACCGGCAAGTGGTCCGGTCAACAACGACCTGCGGGCAGTGGATTCACTGCGGGCGATTGTTCCACCGGTGATTGGCGATGAGCACTTCTATGGTAGTTTTTCTGATGCCGGTCATTCGACTCCGAAAAATTTAAAGGTTACCCAGAACAGTTATATGAGTGCCGGCACCAACTATGACGACTTTATCGTGATTATCTACGATATTGAGAATCAAGGTTCCAGTGCGGTGAATGGACTGTACGCTGGTGTGTTTATGGACTTTGATATCGGCTCTTCGCCCGCTACAAACCAGGGCGCCTCGGATACGGTGCGGCGTTTGACCTATATGCGGCAGGCAAGTTCGGCTAACCCTTCAGTTGGGGTTAAAATTCTTGAGCCGGCTTCGTTTGCCAATCTGAGCCTGGTTGACCACGCAATTTATGTGTACCCGGATTCGGCGATGACCGATAATATGAAGTGGCGGTTCTTGAACGGAACAATTCGGCAGCGTAACTCCAACCGTGCCTATGACTGGTCGATCGTTACTTCGGCTGGACCGTTTAATATCGACCCGGGCGCGACGCAGCGATTTGCGATTGCGGTGGTCGGCGGAACCGACGAAACTGCAATTCGGAACAATGCCGATGCGGCACAGCAGTGGTACAATGCCAATGTTGGCGTGGCGGAAAATTCCGGGGTTAATCTTATGGATAAGGTCCACATCGCCCCTAATCCCTTCCGCAAGAAAACCGCAATTTCTTACAATGTAACCCAACCCGGCAGGTTCGTGTTTGAAGCCTATGATGCATCAGGACGGATGGTTGATAAAGTAGCGTTTGAAGTTGCGGCTGGTAAAGGGGTCTTTGTGTGGCAGCCGCGAACTCTTGCCCGGGGTGTTTACTTCTTGAATATCAGCACGCCTGATGTCAACATTAGAACGAAGGCGTTGGTTCTCGAATAGAAAAGGCAGCGATAACTATCGGGCGCCCGTCTCCGGGCGCCCTTTTTTATTTCGAATACCTTTACTTGACTCAATTAGCAATTTAGTTATATTACCAGAATAATAAATAAATTTTCAGGAGGAAATTGTGAAGGATTATAAAGCAGAGCAAATTCGCAATATCGGTTTTCTTGGACACGGCGGCTCGGGCAAAACCTCGTTATGCGAGTCGCTACTTTTCACGATGAAGCAGAATAACCGACTGGGTTCGGTTGATGCCGGTACTTCTTTGCTCGATTATGATGAGGATGAAATTGCCCGGAAAATCAGCATTAACCTTTCTCTGGGGTATGGCGAGTACCGGGATGTTCTGATAAATCTTGTTGACACGCCGGGTTACGCGGACTTTTTTGGCAATGTTGTATCCGCGGTTCGGGCAATTGACTGTGCGGTGGTGGTTGTGGACGCAACCTCTGGTGTTGAGGTTGGTACCGAAATGGCATGGCGCCGACTTGAAGAGTTGCAACTGCCCCGGGTTGTTTTTATCAATAAATTAACAAGGGAAAATACCAGTTTTGATACGATTGCCGAAGAGGTAAGAAAAATCTTTGGTAGCAAAGTCACCCCGGTGTACATACCGATTGGAAAGGAAAGCGGATTAAAAGGGGTGGTAGACCTTTTGAACGATAAAGCCTATCTTTACGAAAATGGCGCACGCAAGGAGATTCCGGTACCGGCAGAAATGAATGAGGCGATTCGTCAGTGGAAAGAGCGATTGATTGAGGCGGCGGCTGAGGTTGACGAAACGCTTATGGAGAAGTTTCTTGAAGGAGCGGAAATCACGCCCGACGAGATGCGGACCGCAGTGCGCCAGGGTATTAAGGCAGGGGTGGTTTATCCGTTGATGGGTGGCGATGCGCTTACCCAGGTCGGTGTTGACCAGATACTGGACCTGGCGGTTGATGTTTTACCCAGTCCGGTTGAGATTCCGGCGTTGAAAGGAACCCGGCTCGGAACCGATGAGGTAATTGAGATTAAACCCGAACCCGATGGTCCGGTGTGCGCGCTGGTGTTTAAGACAATTTCCGAAGCCCATGTTGGTGATATGCACTATGTGCGAGTTTTTCGAGGGAAACTGGAGCCGGGAATGGTGGTGGTGAATGGGACGAACCAGCGGGACGAGAAAATCAACCAGATTTACATTGTCAAAGGCAAGGAACGGAGTGAAGTGGCGCGCTTGACAACAGGAATGATTGGGGCACTGGTTAAGTTGCGCGATACCCACACCGGCGATACCCTTTCTGATAAGAAGGAGCCGGTGCGGCTGGCACCGATTGTTTTCCCCAAGCCATCAATTTCGGTTGCGATTGTTCCTCAAAGTAAAGGAGATGAAGAGCGAGTTTCTAATGGACTCGCCCGACTTCATGAAGAAGACCCGACCTTTTCTTATGAATACAATGCCGAGTTAGGCCAGCAATTGATTAACGGTATGGGTGAGTTGCATCTTGATGTCATTATCGGTCGGCTCAAACGGCGGTTCGATGTGAATGTCGATATTGAGAAACCCCGAATTCCTTATCGTGAAACAATTACCCGCAAAGCCGAGGCGCAGGGGAAGCACAAAAAACAGACTGGTGGTAGAGGTCAGTATGGCGATGTCTGGCTCAGAATCGAACCAAAGGGCAGGGGTGAGGGTTTTGAGTTTGTCGATGAGATTTATGGCGGTGCGATACCGGCGAAGTACATCCCTTCGGTTGAGAAAGGTGTTGTTGAAGCGATGGAGAAGGGTGTGCTTGCCGGGTACCGGATGATGGACATCAAAGCCACCGTTTACGACGGTTCCTACCATGAGGTCGACTCCTCGGATATCGCGTTTAAAATTGCGGGCGGTTTGGCGTTCAAAAATGCCTGCGAGAAGGCGGGCGTTGTGCTGCTTGAGCCAATTATGAGGATTGAAGTGACTGTACCGGACCGCTACACCGGAGATGTGATTGGTGATTTGAACGCGCGCCGGGGCAGGATAATGGGTATGGAAATGCAGGGTGGATTACAGGTAATCAAGGCGCAGGTGCCGCTTGCGGAAATGTATAAATACTCCAACAGTCTTCGTTCAATGACCCAGGGTCGAGGATTTTTCACGATGGAGTTTGACCATTACGAGGAAGTGCCCCGTGAGATTGCCGCTAAGATAATTGAAGAGGCAAAACGGGTAAAAGAAGAGGCGAAGGAGTAAAATCAGTAAATTTCGTACCAGGGACGCTGGACCCGTTTCCTGACCAGTAACGCAATTAATACGCCACAGACAAAACCGCCAATGTGCACGAAATAAGCCACGCCACCACCGGTTCCCGGTGAAGAGGAGCAACCGTACAGGATTTGGAACAGTATCCAGAATCCTAAGAGAAGTGAAGCGGGAAGATAGATTAAACGGATAAAGAAAAAGAAGGGGACCAGGGTTAAAATCCGGGCACGCGGAAAGAAAACAAAATAGGCGCCCATTATTCCAGAAATTGCACCGGAGGCACCGATGGTAGGGATGCGCGAAAAAGGAGCGACCAACACCTGGAGTAGATTGCCGGCAAGTCCGGAGATGATATAAACAAAGAGGTAAAAGAAATGGCCCAGAGTGTCTTCGACATTGTCACCAAATATCCAGAGGTAGAGCATATTGCCTAAAAAGTGAAACCAACCGCCATGCATAAACATAGAACTGAAAAGGGTCCAGAGGCTCTGTCCCTGGACGATTTTTGCCGGTATCATACCAAACTGCCTTATCTGCCATTCAAAAGCCTCGGGCGAACGGGTGAACTGTAATATCCAAACCACCGAACAGGCACCGATGAGACAGTAGTTAATATAGGGCCGATGCCGGGATTTGATGTCATCGTAAAGTGGAATCATCGTTTTTGGGGAACAAGGAGCGCAATACTGAGTGCGGCGATGCTCTTACGTTTAAGGGCAATCCTGGTGCCTTCGGTTGTCTTTGCCTTTAACCCAATGAGTACCGGAGCAATTTTTAACTGTTTCGCAACATTTTCTCTAATTGCAACAACAAAGGGCGTAAGGCGCGGGATGTCGGTGATTAGTATTGAGTCAATCTGTGCCACCTGCCAGCGAGACCGTTTGATTCGTTTAACAACGGTTTGTAACAATTCGGTACTGCAGGCGTTTTGGTACTTCGGGTCACTGTCCGGGAACAGGGTGCCGATGTCGGGCAGCGCCAGCGCGCCGAGCAGGGCATCAATGATGGAATGAACGAGTACATCGGCATCAGAGTAGCCCATCAATCCATAAGAGCAGGGGATATGTATACCGCCCAGTATCAAAGGGCGTCCTTTTTTTAGAAGATGGGCGTCAAAACCGAGGCCGACACGGTAGGGAAGAATATGCTTCAAGATGGCTATATTTTACTCGTTTGGTCTTGATGGTCAAGGATTCGGGAAAGGTAAATTTCTTCTTGACAAATGGGTTTAACTGGTGTTTAATTAAATCGAGGTTGAGTTCGGCGCCGATTCTCTATTAGTGATAAAGAGGAGGTGTGAGATGGCGGAGCGAGATGTTGAGGAACAGGTTAAGCATGACCATCTAATAAATGTGTTGAGCAAGCGGTGTTATCATTACCCAAATCCGGCTCATCCGCACCTTATCACTTTTGCGAACCATCCGGTAAAGACCAAAGCGGTTCGGGACGAGATGGGAAAAGAGTTGTTTCCAGACATCGTGGTTCTGAACGGCGAGACAGGCAAGTTGGTGATGATTGTTGAGGTTGAAACTGAAACGACCGTTGAACAAGAAGAGGCGCAGGAATGGCAAAGGTTCGCGGCGTTAGGGCCGAGGTTCTATCTTTATGTTCCAAGAGGCCTGGGCGCCCAAGCTGATGTGTTGTGCCGCAATATAACGATAAGTGAGATTGTTCAATATTACTATGATGGCAAGCACTATGTCCTCGAGCGGTTTCGATAGCAAAATGAGTCAAATCGGTTTGACGGATAAAAACAATTTGACATTGGGACTTTGAAGTGTAGACTTTCGGTAGTTAGGGAGTCAAAGGTTCCAGTGTATTTTGGAACCGGACTCAAAGTAGATAAACAAAAAAGCAGGAGGAAAGATATGAGGAAGAATGTCGCGCTCCTCGCTCTGGTTAGTCTATTGGGACTGGTGTTTGCTGCTGGTTCTGATGTAACCACGAGCGACTTGAGCCAGAGTGCACCCCAGAAGGTAAAACTGTACTATGGCACTTATGGCTCAAACGACTATGTCTGGGGGACAGTAAATCCGTCCCTTCCGAACGATGCCTGGATGTTGCACAGCGAAATGCCGGGCAGGATGATGGACAACACCTGTGCCACTGATGGCAACTATGTTTATGTCCTTGCCGGTTATGGTACCACCAATGTGCTTTATCGGCATGCGATTGGTTCAACAACCTGGGAAACGAGGGCGCCCTGTCCGCTTGATATCTCCAATGGTGGTGCGGCAATTATTGGCGATACGCTGTATTACTGTTCGGGTTATTCTTATTCACTGGGCACGACCGTTGACACGATGTTTAAGTACTGTATCAGCACCAACACCTGGACGAGTGGTCCTGGTCCTTTTACCGGTACAACCTATAACTGGCAGCCGCTTGTGTTAGCCTGTGGTGGCAAGCTGTATTACATCAGCGGTTGCAACCAGCCTGGAGCGACCAACCCGACCCGTAATGTCTGGTGCTATACGCCGGGCAGTGGCTGGGCTCAGGTTGCGGATATGAACCAGGGCAGGGTTTTTGCGATGGGCTGTGTTTACCACGATACCATCTGGGTTACTGGTGGCTATCAGAACACGACCGTTTTGAACCACTCTGAGTTCTACGACCCGGTTTCAAACACCTGGACGGTTGACAACACCCGTTTTCCGCAGTTGCCGATTGCGACTTGGGCAGCAGCGAGCGGTGTTGTTGGTCAGACGATGTTTGTCCATTCGGGCGTGAGTTCTGCTATGGCGCTGATGGACACGACTCAGTACTTTGACTTTGGTACAAGAAACTGGACTGTGACACCGACAGTGCTATTAAAGGTTTACCGCGGCACTGGAGTTGGTAATGCTGATGGCAAGGCGGTGGTTTACGGTGGTTCAACTGGTGGTTTTACACCAACCGACACCTGTCAGTATGAGGTCCTCGCTACCGGGAATACCAACGATGTGGGTGTGATTCAGATTGTCAGTCCGGCGAGCGTCATTACACCGGGTAACATCACCCCTCGGGCAAAGATTAAAAACTTTGGTACTGCTGCGCAGTCAAACATACCTGTTTACTGCTGGATTGATTCCGGTGCAACCCGGGTGTACAACCAGAGTGTGACTTATCCTGGACCACTGGCACCGGGTGCAACTGCTGATGTGGACTTCACCCCTCAATGGCGCGCGGTTGGTGGGACTTATAATGTCACAATGTTTACCGATTTGTCGGGTGATGAAGCGCGATCCAACGACACGTTGCGCGGAACCGCTCAGGTGATGCAGTATACTATTGACTGGTATCAGAGCGATACGATTCGACCCGACCGTGTGAGCCGTGTTGCCTGTGTCAACGATGCCCAGGGCAATCTCCATGTTATCTGCGGCAACTGCTTCCCACACTCCTCCCATCCTTATGACCAGGTTTACGACACGGTTGCAAATACCTGGTCACAGGGATTGCAGCATCCAGCAGGCGGTGGCGTCGGAGTTCATAACCACGATGCGGTTATAATTGGTGATGTTATCTGGGTAGGCGGTGGTAGCAGTGGCAGCGGGTTTTACAACTACCTGACCAAACTTGACCTTGGTGCCAACACCTGGACGCAAGCCGCAGCAATGCCTCAGTCCAATCTGCTCTACTACTCGTTTGGTGAGTATGCGGATTCGGGCTGGGTGTACTGCTTTGGCGGTTCACCGGACGGAACCTCGGGTCCGATTAACAACACTTATCGGTATGATCCATCCACTAACTCCTGGACAGCGATGGCAAATATGCCAGATGTCCGGCGGAATCCGATGGTTGCTCGGGTTGGCGACACCATCTATGTGATTGGCGGAATGTCAGCCAATGACTATACCTCTACGCGTGGCACTATGTGGAAGTACTCGGTATTGGGTAATACCTGGACCGTAGCGGCTGATTCGATGCCCGACAAATTAGGCTGGGGTCGGGCGGTTGCCTACTCTTATTCGGGCGGAACATATATTTATGTATTTGGTGGTTATCGCACCGGTTCGATTGTTAACGCCTGCTGGCGCTATGATGTGAATAATCATACCTGGACTGCAGACCGTCCTCTTCTCACTCCAGTGCGTTCCCACGGTGGGTCGATTTCTGGAAACTACATCTGGGTTGCTGGTGGTTACGGCACCGCAATTATGCCCAATGTTCAAAAAGGTATCATTTCCCTTACCGGGGTTGAAGAAGGTAAACCGAGCATCAACTGGGAAGGGATTGATGGTATTGCTCCGACATTGGTGCGGGATTTCTGCCGAATCAGTTACAATGTTCCTTCTACGGGACGGGTCAATCTGAGTGTTTATGATGCATCGGGCTCACTGGTCAGGACTCTGGTGAATGAGATTTCAAATCCGGGTAATAAGACCGTTACCTGGGACCGGCGTGATGCTTCAGGCAAGCGGGTTGCGAACGGCACCTACTTCTACCGGCTGACGATTGATGGTAAGTCGGTTTCTGCCAAGGCGATAGTGCTGCAATAACACCTCCTTATCTACAACAGGGGCTGCCATTGCGCAGCCCCTTCTATTTTTATCAGACCAGGGGTTAAAAAGTTGTCGTTATTCGGTCATTGTTAATTAGACCCCAAAACAATTAAAAATTAACTGTAATCTTTCAACAATAGCGGCTTAACCTGCGGAGTATCAACAGGAAAGGTTTATACCTGATACCGTCTAGGGAACGACCCACTCGGCCCTTTCCGGGATGGTATCCGATAGCGGGGTTGGTATGATGTCGTCAACTGAGGATATCTGAGCATTAAGTTATGGTATCCTAACTGGTTATCGGTAAATTGTAGAATTTACATCGGAGAGAAACTTGAATGTAATTTTGTCCAGCGTGCCTTTCTTTGCCAGCCCGCCTTTTTTCTAATTGCTGTTAGTGGCGGCTTTAGGCGACAGTCATAAATCAAGTTCTTTGTGGGTACTCTGGAATAAAAATAAAGGGGACTGGTAATAATAATTAAACCTGAAACAAAACTCCAGCGGCAGGGCTCGAACCTGCGACCCTCCGGTTAACAGCCGGATGCTCTACCGATTGAGCTACGCTGGAACAGAATGAAATATACCGAATAATAACCCAAAAATCAAGGTTTGCGTATCAGGGCAAATTTTGAAGCACTTCTACCAAAGGTTGTTTTAAGAACTGCGATGTACAAGCCCGACGCTACCGGTTTGCCCGCATCGTTTTTGCCATCCCAGCAGGCGCCGATGTCCTCAAGAAATGGGATTTCGTAGTACCTGCCCGGACTTGATAGTTTCAGAGCGTTAAGCGTGATGGTTTTGACCAATGTGCCACCAGTTGTGTAGATGCTGATACTCGCATCCGGAGTAACCCGTGCGATATTTAAGCCGAAATAGATGCGGTTGTTGTCTTCCGACATAAATGGATTGGGGAAGATTTTGCCGATTTCATTTTGGGAAACCGGAGGCGCCTGAGGCGTGGGCGGAAAGATTTTGAATGCCGAGTCAACCCGCGGAACACCAAAGCCGAAGGTACAACTTTTTACCGGCAGAGTGGCGGTCATAAATAGTGCTGCCTTGATTGAGTCGGCATTCCAGTTGGGATGGGCTTCTTTTAAGAGCGCGGCACAACCGGCAATGAGTGCGGTGGCGCAGGATGTGCCAACACTGCCTTCAAGGAGGTTTTCTGAGTCGGGCGCAGCAACGGCAACGGTGTCAGCAAGGGCAACAAGGTCGGGTTTAATTCTACCGTCCGCGGTTGGCCCGATGCCGGTACCGCGCCAGGGTAGCATATTTTTCTCAACGCCGCCGCAGGTGATAACGCCTTCCGCATCACCTGGGGCAACAATGTAAGGCTGGGGCCAGGGATGAGTGGTGGAGTCGCGGTTGCCCATTGCGGTAACAACAAGTAGCCCCTTTTTGGTTGCAAGGTCAGCAGCGATGGAGACCGGAATCGTTTTGCCGTCAAACTGTGCATCCTGATAAAAATCGCGGTAGCCAAGCGACGTTGAGACGATGTCAGCGCCACATTTTGCCGCCCATTCCAGTGCCTGAATATAGGTGTCTTCTTCCATATTGTATTCGTAGTAGCGGTTGCTGGCGGTTTTGTGAAGTTCGGTCCGGGCGACAAGCAGGTCAACCGCCGGAGCGATGCCCATTAAGGAGTAGGGTTGATAGCCGGCGATGATTGACGCCATTCTTGTTCCATGATTGGGTTGTTCCCGGGAAAATTTTAAGGTGTCGGCATCTTCCCAGACCGCATTTTCGTCGCCCCGACGGAACCAGAGGCAGAAGTCGTCGTTGTTTATTCCTACCAAACGGGGGGCAGCCGAAAATCCAATCGTGTCAATGGGTGCCGCATTTTGCCAGGTGGCACCATAATCGGTACTCGCGCACCGGTATAAAATGCCATCTGATTCGTAGATTAGTTTTATCTCATCACCGATGTGCGCGGTAAAGTCGCCAATGTTTAAGGTGCTGTCAACGACCGTGCCATTGTTCCAGTTTGTACCGTAGTCGGTAGATAGTTTTGCTATCAGCCGGGTGAAGGGCAGACTGTGTTCATCAAGGTAGAGGAGGAGTTTGGTTGAGTCGGCGAGATGATGGGAGAAAAGTTTTGTCATTCGGGCAGATTGGGAGACGAGGTCACCGGTAGGAACGAATGTGTTACCACCATCGGTGGAGCGAAACTGGGTAATTTTACCTGAAGTCCGGTACAGGGCGATTAGATTGATAAGTCCGTTGGGTCCAGCGGTTATCTGTAACTCACTGACTGGTTCAAGAACATTTATCTGAGTGGTTAGCAACAGGTTCGGGTCGGGCTGAGTAATATCGTATTTTTTTAGTGTGATGAGGGAGTCGTTAGTAATATAAACAAGGTACAGGGTGTCTGCATATACAGTCAGGGCAGGATATCTACCGGTGCCGACTGTTAATCGGTTGCGCCAGGTGGTGTTGGTGAAGTAACCGAGATAACAAACCGGTTGGCCTCCGGGGTTCAGGTTTACTTCGTTATAGGCGAGGTAGGTTAATGAGTCCCGGGAAATCATTTTGAGATTTTCATAGGTGTAGTAGTAAGGTCGGGAAATGTGAAGGGCACGGGCTGGGGTCCAGGTTTCGCCCTGGTCTGTAGAATAAGAGAAAAACAGGGCACGGGCTGGTAAGCCGTACGGGTAGTTAAAACTGTCGGCGACAAATGTGAGCATCAGGGTGTTCTGAGTATTGGTCAGCGCCGGGTCTTTAACCAATCCGAGATAGCGCAGCGAGGAAATTTCCGCAGGTGGGAAGGTAAGACCCCGCTGGTAGTAGAAATTGTCACCGGAGAGAAAGTCAAACTGTCGGGTGATGCGTATTCCTTTTACAGCGGTGTGTTTCAGTTTTATACCGGTATCAAAAAGTGCCAGTTTTACTCCGGAACCGAGATAACCGCGGTAAAATATCTCAGGGACGCCCAGCATTTGCGCCTGGTCGTAGGATGCACCATAGAATCGATGGGCTTCGGCGGTATCGACCTTGCGCACCGGTGGCAATGGTTGAGGAATTGGGAATGTGATTTCTCGGTCCAATTCGGCGCGAACTCCGACCGGTTTGATGTCATAAACAAATGGAAGATGATAGACTTGCGCAACCAGTTCCGAAGGCATATCAAAACTCGCGGCGTTTAGCCAGTTGGAAATGTGCCGTACGCGAGCTCCGAGCGCTTCAATCTGGCGGATGTAAGCGGTACGCACCGGCAGGTCGGCGAAGTCCGGTTGACCAATCAGGGGCGATTTTCTTTTTAATTCGGTCAGCGCCTTCTGGTACTGGTTTTCATCGAATACGCCTTTGTCGGTAAAAAAGACCCAGACTTTTCGACTGTTTAGTTGCGGCGCGGTGGTTTTTTGTGCACTGCGGACAAACTCCGGACTGAGCAGGGCGAGAAGGTAAAATAAAGTTAACATATTCAATTTTAAGTACCCCGCGCAGGACTTGAACCTGCAACCCGCGGATTAAGAATCCGCTGCTCTGCCAAGTTGAGCTAGCGGGGTATAATTTTTCTCTTTTTCCTGCGTCCGGCGCGACTCGAACGCGCAGCCTACGGGTTCGAAGCCCGGCGCTCTATCCAGTTGAGCTACGGACGCATCACTCATTTAAGTTCAGGGTGAGTGAGGGGATTCGAACCCCCAACATCCTGATCCACAGTCAGGTGCTCTAACCAGGTTGAGCTACACTCACCGTGATAACCTGCTGTTCATTCTGGAGTATAGCAAAACAAGGCTCGTTGTCTATACTTGCATTTTATCTTCCGGTGGTTAATATTTTGTAAAAGATTTAATTAATCCAATCGGAAAGGAGAAAATGATGAGTAAAACAAGAGAGATGAAGAAAATCCTTGTTACCGGTGCCGTAGGTCAGATTGGTTCGGAACTGACCCTGGCACTGAGGGAACGCTATGGTGCGGAAAATGTTATCGCCACGGGCAGAAAGACCCAGCCCAGTAAGGAGTTGCTGGAGTCCGGTCCATTTTATTTCATCGATGTGGCGAAGCGAGAGACGATTGAGGAGGTTGTTAAGAAGCACAATATAGATACCATTTTCCATCTGGCGGCGATTCTTTCTGCTGCCGGCGAGAAAAACCCGCAACTGGCGTGGGATGTTAATATCAACGGGCTTTACAATGTCCTGGAAGTGGCGCGGGAGCACAATATGGCACGGGTGATTGTGCCCAGTTCAATCGCGGTCTTTGGACCGGAAACCCCGCGGCAGAATACACCTAACGAGACGATTCTCAAGCCGCGCACGATGTACGGTATTACCAAAGTGGCAGGAGAGTTGTTAGGTGATTACTATTTCCGCCGGTTCGGGCTTGATGTGCGCGGGTTACGCTATCCCGGCATTATCTCCAATGTTACCCTACCGGGTGGTGGAACTACCGACTATGCGGTGGAAATTTTCTATGCGGCGATTAAGTTTAAGCGCTATAAATGTTTCCTGCGTGCCGATACCCGATTGCCAATGATGTATATGCCGGACTGTATCAAGTCGACGATTATGCTTGCTGAGGCGCCGGTGGAAAAGTTAAAGCATCACTGCGACTTTAATGTTACGGCGATGAGTTTCTCCGCCGAAGAACTGGCGGCAGAGATTAAGCGTTACATTCCGGAGTTCGAGATTACCTATGAACCGGATTTCCGGCAGGCGATTGCTGACTCCTGGCCCGAATCAATTGACGATTCCGCGGCACGAGAGGAGTGGGGCTGGAAACCGGATTACGACCTAAAGGCAATGGTCAAAGATATGCTGGAGGTTTTAGGTAAGCGGCATCAGGAAGGGAAACTGGGCTGGCCGCAATAGAGCGGCAGTATGGTTGAGTAATGGACGACCTGCGCGGGCGAACGCCCGAATCTTCGGTGCCGATTGACAAGGTTGGTGTCAAGGGGTTACGGTACCCGATTGTTCTCCTTGACAAGGCACACCGGCAGCAGCATACAATTGCTACTATCAGTATGTTTGTTGACCTGCCGCGCGGTCAGCGGGGCACCTATATGGGGCGGTTTGTCGAGGTGTTGAATCGTCATCACCGCGAGATTGATGTGCACAAAATCGGTACGATTCTTAAGGAAATGCGGGAGGTACTCGGTGCCAGTTCGGCTCATCTTGAGATGGAGTTTCCCTATTTCGTGGAGAAGCAGGCACCGGTTTCGGGCGCCCGGGCGCAGATGGATTACCGTTGCTGGATAAACGCCAGTCTGAAAGACAAGTTCCGATTACGGCTGGGAGTGGCGGTGCCGGTTACAACCCTTTGTCCCTGTTCTAAGGAGATGGTTGGTAAAGGAGGACATAATCAACGCGCTGAGATTAGAGCGGTGGTTGAGTTTAAGGGTTTTCTCTGGCTGGAAGATTTAATCGACCTGCTTGAGGAGTGCGGTTCCAGCGAGGTATATGCGCTTCTGGAACGGGAGGATGAAAGGCATCTAACCAACCAGGCGTATGAGAATCCGGTGTTTGTGGAAGATGTCGTACGCCGCGTTGCCCAGCGGTTGAATGAACACCCTTTGATTACCGGTTATGAGGTGGAGGTGGAGAGTTTTGAGTCGATTCATCATCACGAAGCATATGCGTGTATCAGCCGGTTTTGTGATGAATGAGAACATTACTGGTTAACTGTTACAAGGAAAAGCCCGAAACAAGAATGCCTTTTTACCGCGCGCTCTGCGCACGGTATTCAAAGGTTGCGGAAATCGTGATATCCGAACTCAAGCCCGATTACAATCTGAACGGTGTTGATGCGGTTGTTTTCTCCGGTTCGCAATGGATGCTTTCGGAGCAGGAGCTACCATCAGAAGTAGTTGAGTTTGTACGTGGTTTAAAACTGCCAACGCTCGGAATCTGTTTTGGACATCAGTTACTTGCCCGTTCTTTCGGAGCAGAGGTTAAAAAAGGTAACATCTTGATTGAGCGCGACGAAAAAATTAAAGTCGTCAGGGAGTGGGAGATTTTTTTCGGGCTTTTTCCAGAAACAACAATGCGCGAGAGCCATCAGGAGTTTGTGACCCCGGAGTCGATTGTGAAAACTGGCTGGGAGATTGGCGCGATTTCTGAATCGTGTCCGGTGGAGGCAATACGCCACCCAGAATTGCCACTTTTCGGTGTTCAATTTCATCCGGAAAGGTCGGGTGAAAATGGCGCGAAACTATTTGAAAACTTCTTTTTGAGGGTAGTGCGAAGGTAGATGTTTTAAGCCGTTAATCTTAGAAGAATATACAATTTGTAACAAAATGTTGTAACACTTAATATAAAGGCAACTTGTCTTTCTATATTCCCCAAATAATCTGGTTAATAATGGCGTAGTTTGGTTATGCCTTGACTATACCTGGTCAAGCGCCTGTTTCAGGTCGTTGATGAGGTCCTGGGCGTCTTCAATGCCTATTGAGAGCCGAATTAAGCCGTCGGTAATGCCTGCCTGTTTTCTAATCTCGGCTGGCATTGAGGCATGGGTCATTGATGCCGGGTGCTGAATTAAGCTTTCGACACCACCCAGGCTAACGGCAAGCAGGAAAAGTTTTGTCGCGTTTAACAAACGGCGAGCCGCTTCAAAACCGCCTTTGAGTTCAAAACTTATCAACCCACCAGGGCCAGACATCTGTTTTCGGGCGATGTTGTACTGGGGATGGCTGGCAAGTCCGGGAAAACGAATCCATTCAACTTTGGGGTGTTTTTCCAGAAATTCGGCGACGCGTTGACCGTTTTCGCAGTGGCGTGCCATTCTCAGGGCAAGGGTTTTTATTCCTCGTAAAACAAGAAACGCCTCAAAGGGCGCAAGTACGCCACCAAAGTGATTGAGCGTCTTGCGGAGTAGGTCATAATGTTTTTCATCTTTGACAACAATTGCTCCGCCGACAACATCGGCGTGGCCATTGAGAAATTTTGTCATTGAGTGAACAACGATATCAGCGCCCAGTTTTAATGGTTGCTGGAGAACCGGACTGGCAAAGGTGTTGTCAACCGCAAGCAGGGCATCTTTTTTGTGGCAGATATCGGCAATGGCAGCGATGTCGGAAACAACGAGCGTAGGGTTACCCGGGGTTTCAATAAACACCAGGCGGGTTTCGGGTCGGAAGGCTTGCGCAACCGCGTTGAGGTCTGATGAGTCAACAAAGGTTGATTTTATCCCGAACCGGCTGAAGTAGTTTTGAATCAATGTTGCGGTTGGTCCGTAAACCGATTCGGAGCAGATGATGTGGTCGCCACTGGTAAGTAAACCACCAATTAAGGTTTGAATTGCTGCCATTCCTGAAGCGGTGGCAAGCGATTTTTTACCTTGTTCAAGGCGGGCAAGACAGTCTTCAAGGAGTTCGACCGTTGGATTGAGCATGCGCGAGTATATGTAACCCGTAGTTTTGCCCGCAAACAGGTCCGCGCCCTGCTCGAAATCCTTAAAGCGAAAGGTTGATGTGGCATAAATCGGACAGACAACCGGACCGGGTGCGGTTTCGGGTGAACTGGCATGAACGCAGATTGTTTTGATGTCAAGGTTTTTATTCATCGTTTGACTCCTTTCCCATTAACGATGCCGGGAAATTTTTATTTGTCAACAGATTCTTATCCTTGACTTGTTAGTGAGGATTTTTATTATTCGCAGTGGTGCTTGCGGTTTTGCTCCTGGTGCTATCAACCGGTACGGAACGGCTGGAGTATGAAATTAAGTACGGTCCGGTTGTGCTCGGGTCAATGGTTATGGAGTATCAGCCTTTAGACAGTAGCGGCGCGGATTCGTTGTCGCATATAAAGGCACAGGTTGAGATTGACCGGGCACTTTCGTTAGTTTTCTGGGCAAATTATCAACTGGAAAGCTGGTGTCGCAAGGATGATAAAGTTACGGTGCGTTCTTATAAAAAGACCCGGGAGAGGAATTACAAGGCTGAATGGTGGGCAGATTACTTTCCCGAACAGGGTTTTGTCCGCTACTCGGATGGCGTTCGGTTTCCTTTAAGCGACTCAGCCCGGGATATGCTTTCTTTGTGGTTTTATCTCCGGAGTTTGCGCTGGAGTGAGGGCGATAGCCGGATTGTAAATGCCCATATTGACCGGCGTAACTGGCGAATATGTTTTGTTGTAAACGGGACACAGTATGTGAAAACACCGCTGGGCGGATTTAACTGTTTGGTAATATCGCCCCGAACGCAGGGTCCGTTGGGAGCAGTTTTTCTTTCTCAGGACAAAAGGAGACTGCCAGTCGTGATTCGCACCCGAATCGGCGGGTTTACCGTAAGCGCGTATTTGAAAAGTATTGGCAGGAGGTAAGATGGGTACTTACGCGGTAATTTTGTGTGGTGGTAAAGGCGAACGGTTCTGGCCCAAGAGCCGGGTCGATTTGCCCAAGCAGTTTATGGTGCTTTTCGGTAATCGTTCAATGGTGCGGGCAACAAGTGAAAGAATAAAAAAGGTTTGTCCGCTGGAAAGGCAGTTTTTCGTTAGCGGCGAACGGTTTGCGGCGCTGTTGAAGAAGGAACTACCGGTTAAAAAGGCGAACCTGCTGCTGGAGCCCGTAGGTAAAAATACCGCGCCGGCAATTGGTTTTGCGGCAACGGCAATCACCAGTTTCGACCCGAATGGGGTGATGGTGGTTTTACCGGCGGACCATTTGATTGCAAATCAGGCGTCGTTTCTCAGGTCGGTTAAACTGGCGGTCAAGGCGGCACAGCAGGGCTATCTCGTGACATTTGGTATTATGCCTGCGCGACCGGACACGGGTTATGGGTATATTCATTTTGGCAAACAGGTGATGAAGGATGCCGGCGGGTCTGTCCATCAGGTAATTGCCTTTAAGGAAAAACCGGATGCACGGACGGCACGGAAATATGTGAGCAGCGGCGAGTATCTCTGGAATTCCGGAATGTTTGTGTGGCGGGTGGATGTGATTCTTGATGCGTTTAAGCGATATATGCCCGACTTTTACCAGGCGTTGCTCCAGTTCAAGAGACGCTGGACAGCCGGAGATAAGGAACAGGCGGTAAAGCAACTTTACAAGCGAGCGCCTTCAATTTCGATTGACTATGCAATAATGGAGCGAGCCGAAAATGTGGCGGTTGTTAAAGCGGAATTTGACTGGGATGATGTAGGGTCGTGGCAGGCGCTTGAGCGGCATTTTCCAAAAGATGAAAATGGTAATGTTGCGGTTGGGTTGTGGTTCCAAAAAGACAGCAAAAACTGCATCGTATATTCCGATGAAGGAGTCGTTGCTGGTCTTGGTATCAATGATCTGGTTATTGTCCGGTCCGGTGATGCGGTGTTAGTGGCGCGTCGGGATGCGCTGGATGGTTTGAAACAACTCCTCAGCGAAATCGGTAAGAATGAAAAAGGAAAAAGGTTCCTATGAAGTTGCTTTTTGCAACTCGTAATCAGGGGAAGTTTCGAGAGGTAAAATATCTGTGCGAACAAGCCGGCTTGGAGGCAATCAGTCTTAACGACATCGGCTTGGATTTGTCAGTTAAGGAAGATGGCGAAACCTTCGCGGCGAATGCTTACAAAAAGGCACGCGCCGCATTTGAGTTGACCAAGATGTGGGTCTTGGGCGAGGATTCGGGACTTGAGGTAGATGCGCTGGGTGGGAAACCAGGGATAATGTCGGCACGATTCGGTGGGGAGGGAGCGACCGATTTAGAACGCAATCAGCGACTGCTGGAGATGATTATTGCGGTGCCGTACGAGAAACGCACTGCTCGTTTCCGGTGTGTAATGTGTCTGATTAGCCCGCAAGGAGAAGAAAAATTTTTTGAGGGGGTGTGTGAGGGTAAAATCGCCCATACGATTCGCGGTATTACCGGGTTTGGCTATGACCCGATATTTATTCCGGAAGGTTACGGTTTTACCTTTGCCGAATTGGGGTGGGCAGTGAAGAATGAAATTAGCCATCGCGCCCGAGCGCTTCGTCAAGTCATCGAGTATCTGAAGAGTATTAACGGGTAAGAGTGTCAGGTTTACAATTGACAAAACTAACGGATTGGTTTATAGTTTTACCACGGGGAGTAGCGCAGCTGGTTAGCGCACCACGCTTGGGACGTGGGGGTCGCCCGTTCAAATCGGGTCTCCCCGATGCGCCTGTAGCTCAGCTGGATAGAGCATCGGATTTCTAATCCGATGGCCGGGGGTTCGAATCCCTCCAGGCGCGCTTATTTCTTGCCGGTTATTCTAATTGTTTGAGGCTTCCAATTTTGTAGTTTATGCAAGGAGATTCCGGGCGATAACAATCCGCTGAATCTCGGATGTGCCTTCGTAAATCTCCATACACTTGGCATCGCGGTAATGGCGTTCGACCGGATACTCCTTGGTGTAACCGTATCCCCCGAGAATCTGAACCGCTTCTCGAGTAACTTCCACTGCGGTCGTTGCGGCAAAAAGTTTCGCCATCGCCGCTTCCTGACTGAAGCGCGGTTTGCCAGCATCTTTCTGAAATGCCGCATAGTAAACCAGGAGTCGAGAGGCCGCGATTTTGGTTGCCATTTCGGCAAGTTTTGCCTGAATCATTTCAAATTCGCAGATGGGTTTACCAAACTGTTTTCGTTCTTTGGAGTAGGCGAGCGCCTTTTCAAAAGCCGCTTGGGCGATCCCGACCGCCTGGGCGCCGATGTCGATTCTTGAGACATCAAGGGTACCCAGCGCCACTTTAAAGCCGGCGTTGAGTTCACCGAGGACATTTTCTTTTGGGACCTCACAGTCTTCGAATATGAGTTCACAGTTGGCAGTTGCCCGGAGTCCCAAGAGGTCCTCGTGTTTTCCAAGCGAAAAGCCCGGGAAAGAACGTTCAACCAAGAATGCG
This sequence comes from candidate division WOR-3 bacterium, assembly GCA_013177935.1. Classification (NCBI taxonomy): domain Bacteria; kingdom Pseudomonadati; phylum Caldifarciminota; species Caldifarciminota bacterium. Next base: position 222,751 of record JABLXZ010000001.1, read on the forward strand.
GTTATGCCTTTACTGCCAAGTTCCGGTGCGGTTTTCGCAAAGACGATGAAGATTTGGGCAGCGCCAGCGTTGGTGATGAATCGCTTGGAGCCGTTGAGGATATATTTATCTCCTTTTAGCACCGCTTTTGTCTCCATCGAAGCCGGGTCACTGCCGGCATTGGCTTCGGTTAAACCGAATGCGCCAAGCATTTCGCCGGTAGCCATGCGGGGGAGATACTTTTGTTTGAGTTCTTCACTTCCCCAGTTCACGATGGGCCAGGCAACAAGAGTGTTGTGAACAGCGGTGATGACACCGGTGGAGGCGCAACCCCGGGAGATTTCTTCAATCGCAATCGCGAGCGAGACAAAGTCAAACTTATTGCCACCGTACTGTTCGGGAATGGTCATCCCCAGAAGCCCGAGTTCTGCCAGTTTCTTTATCGTCTCGTGTGGAAATTCGGCGCTGGCATCAAGTTGGGCTGCCTTGGGTTCAAGTTCGTTAGTTGCGAAGTCGCGCACCATATTGCGTAACATTATCTGGTCTTCGGTTAAATTAAACTCCATCTGTTCCTCCTATACTTCTTTTAATACCTCTTTGGCAATTATTAACCGCATTATTTCGGATGTGCCTTCACCGATTTCGCCTAGTTTGGCATCCCGGTACACCCGATTTAAATTCATCTCCTGGGTCAGAGCCGGGAAACCAATGGTAGCGATTGCGGTGTTGACCGCACGCATCGCCACTTCCGAAGCAAAAAGTTTGGCAAAGGCGCACTGTTTATCCGCCCGGACCCCGGCATCTTTGATTAATGCGGCATCGTAAACGAGGAGTCGTGCCGCTTCAACCTCCATTGCAGTATCAGCGAGCGCTTTTGCCGCCTGCTGGGACAGTTCACGGCTTTTTGCCCAACCGATTAAGGCATCAAGCGCACTCTGTGCCATTCCGAGACAGAAGGCACCGATTGAGATTCGGCCGCCGTCGAGAGTTTCCATAAATATCCGATAGCCATCGTACTCTTTACCCAGGATGTTTTCCTCAGGCACAAACAGGTCTTCAAACGCCAGTTCAACGGTATTTGAGCCCCGCAAGCCCATTTTATTCTCTTCTTTGGCAACGGTGAAGCCACGGGATTTAGTTTCTACGATGAAGCAGGTGATACCTTTGCGGCCCAATTTACGGTCAAGGGTTGCGGCAACGACAACCGTGCCAGCAAAGGCAGCATTGGTGATAAACCTTTTTGAACCGTTGATGATATACCCCTTTTCAGTTTTTCGGGCACTGGTTTCGATACTCGCGGCGTCACTGCCGGCGTTGGGTTCGGTCAGTCCGAAGGCGCCGAGGTATTCGCCACGGGCGAGCGGCGGAATAAACTTTTTCTTCTGCTCCTCAGTGCCAAATTTGTAAATAGGATATGTGCCCAGAGATGTGTGAGCGGCAAGGGTGAGGCCAGTTGCGGCGCAGACGCGGGACACTTCCTCAACTGCAATTGCATAGGATAGATAGTCAAGGCCCATTCCACCCAGTTCTTTGGGCCAGGGGATGCCAAGGTAGCCAGCTGATGCCAGGGTTTGGATGTTTTCCTGAACAAATTTGCCGCTGGTATCATACTCTTTTGCCCGGGGTGCGATTACCGACTGCGCCAGTTGCCGGATTTCCTTTTGAAACTTTTGGTGGTTGTTTGAAAGAATCAATGCCGGCTTCCTTTCTTAAATATAATAATGGTCCGGGTCAACTTCTTCCCGCAGAATCCGTAACTGTTCGTCGGTAGGTTCGGGATTGGTGATAAGATGGTCGGCAACGAGCAGTTCAAAGCCGGTATTTTGTTTTACCTGCTCGACAGTAACATTCGGGTTCAGTCCAATCAGGCGCATGCGTTTGGACTCCGGCTCAAAGTCAAGAAGGGCAAGGCTGGTCACGACGCGATAGGGTCCGGTATTCGGTGGCAATCCGGCTTTTTCCCGTGCCCCCGGACCGGTAAGATATCCCGGAGTAGTTAGAAAATCAACTTTCGGAACGAAACGCCGGGTGTCATGTTGACGAACAATGATGATATTTTTCCAGCAATGGGAGCCGACATCGTTAGCACCACCTGAACCAGGAAGGCGTACCTTTGGTGGCCAGTAGGGACCGATTATTGTGGTATTCAGATTTCCATACATATCAATCTGCGCCGCACCGAGAAAGCCGTATTCAATAAAACCGCGTTGGGCAGTTTCCATAATGTCACAAATGCCTGAGGCAGCAACCGCTTTGTGAAAGGTTCGTGATTCACCAACCGCAAGGGGGAGTCGTTCCAGTGAGGCGCCGGTTCCGCCGAACTCAAATACCGCCACTAAGTTCGGGGCGTGCGTCTTTTTTGCCAGAGCGGCAGCAAGCATCGGTATCCCGGTACCGATAAAGGCGGTTGCACCGTCTTCCATCAGGCTGGCAGCGAGGCAGATGAGAAATTCAGTTTCATTGTATCTCGCCATTAACGACCTCCAATCATTTTTTCCAGTTGTTTTAACCTTTCAATCCCAACTTTCTCGATATAATCATCGTGATTTTTGCATCCGTAAACCCATTTATCGAGATAGGCACGGGTTTTCTCGGGGTCGGCAGAGTCTTTGTAAAATTGAAGAAGGTGTTCTTCATCCCGCCAGTAGCGGTAACACATCTCGCCGGGATGAGAGCCGTATTTTGCTAAAACAACCGCATCGACCAGATAGTAGGGGAGGATGGTCCTTTCCGGATAACGCCGTATTTCTTCGGTGGGCACGATTTCTTCAGTTGATACAATCAGGGTTTTTGATGCCCGGGCAAGTTCAAAGGCAAATCCAGAAATACCCTCAATCCGGCAATTTCCAAATTCATCCGCCTGATGCACATGGATGAATCCGACATCAAGATAAAGTGCGGGAAGAAGGCAGATGGGTTTGCCCGTCCAGGGGTCTTCTACCACTTTGGCAGCAGAATATTTTAAGGTGTCGGTGCCGAGCATTGAACGGACCGGGATAAATGGAACACCCATTGCCGCAGCTTTGAATCGCCAGGAGATGGCAGCATTGGACCATTCGGTGGTCTTTACCCGGCCCGATTCCACGGCACGGCGTAAAATATGCGATATCCCGTACACTTCCCAGCCGATATAGGTGATGTCAAGGGCGTCAACCATATCCGCGGCAAGCAGGAGGTCGATTTCATGGATTCCCTGACCTGCGACCCGGAGGTGTTTTTTCCCCTGTCGTACCAATTCGCGAATCAAGGACATTGGGCCCCGAACAGTACCGTAAAGTTCAGTGCCGATGTAGTCGCCATCTTTAACAAGGCGGGCTATCGCCTCCTGTTCGCTCATCACTTTTGAAACCATTCTGGTATTTTTGTGTTTGTGAACCCATTCCCGGAAGCCATCCGGGTCCGGGGGTTGAAAAAGTTCACCGATTCCCGATTCCAGTATGTTCATCTGTTTCCTCCGATTGTAATAAATTGCCAATTGATGACAGGATATTAAATAAACTGAGCATTGCTGTCAAATTTATCCGTTTTTAGATGAAGTGCCTGGGTACTTGTGCAGCATAAGCACCGGGGCAGGACTTGATGAATATTTGCGGATATCAGGGTTAAAAAGTTGCTTGACATAGGGATAATTTTGATTAAAGTTAAAGTGTGCTGCTGATTAAATTAAGAAGGCATATATACAAAACCTAAGGAGGATACAGAATGATACAGGAATTTAAAGATGGCGGCGGCATAATGTGGTTTCTTCTGGCGTGTGCCGTATTAGGCATCGCGTTGACGCTGGAGAGGCTGTTTACAATATTCATCCGGATGCGGGTGAATGTCAAAAAGTTCAGCCAGCAGTTATTACAGACAATCGACCAAAACGGCATCCAGGCTGGTGTGAAACTTTGCGACGAAACCCCCAGTCCGGTAGCCAAGGTTTTAAAGGCGGCGCTACTGAAAGCCAGTGAAGGTAAGACGGTGATGGAAGATGCGATTGTTCGTGCTGGAGCAACTGAACTGGCTTTTCTTGACCGCGGGATGGCACTGCTTGCTGGTTTGACTACGGTTGCGCCTTTCTTTGGTTTTCTCGGCACCGTTACCGGGATGATTAGCGCCTTTAAGGCGATTGCCGCAGTTGGTGAAGTTGACCCAACGGTTGTTTCCAGCGGTATTGCCGAAGCGCTGATTACCACGAAGTGGGGTTTGATTATCGCCGCACCCCTGTCAATCGTCTATATTTTGATTTCAAGCCGAATAAACGGCTATCTAAGGGATATGGAGACCGCGGCGAGCGAGTTGATGGACTATCTCGTAACCAAAAGTGGTGTCTGTAAGGAGTAAGAATGGCATTGAGTTTGCGGCCCCGGACAAGAGGTTCGAGTGAGCCGAACATTCCTACTGCTTCCACCGGTGATATTGCGTTTCTGATACTGATTTTCTTTATGTCAACCAGTATCTTCAGTCGCGAAAAGGGGTTGAAAATCGTACTTCCAGAAAAAGGTGCAGAAACGAAGATTAAGTCCGAAAACATCCTCACGGTTGCGGTCAATCAAACAGGACAGGTTTTGATTGGTGACCGGATTGTGAATGTCCCGGAGGTTCATTCCCTGGTCAGGGAAGAACTGGACAAAAATCCTGAACTGGCGGTGGCATTAAGAGTTAGTCGGTCTGCTCCCTATCAGATAATGGTTGAGGTTTTTGACCAGTTGAAAATTGCCAAAGCTGAGCGTATTAGTTTGGTTCCGGTGCAGGAAGAAGGGGGTGGGCAGTGAAACGGATTGGGGAAAGAAAGATTGCCTCACCCAACATCCCTACCGCTTCTACGGGTGATATCGCCTTTCTATTAATCATCTTCTTTATGGTTGCTACCCATTTCCGCACCGAACGAGGATTGAAGATAAATTTACCGCAGGCGGAGATGACGGAGCGTATTCTCAAACGGCGCAATGTGGCAGCAGTGTGGGTAGATGCGACCGGTAGAATGACGATTCAGGATAATCTGGTTAATCCAGCGATGATCACGGCGATAATGAGCGAGAAAGTAATTGAGAATCCAGAACTGGTAGTTCTTCTTCAGGCGGATAAAGATGTGAAATACGGATTTGTCACCGATGTGCTGGAGGCATTAAAGGATGCGCGAGCGTTTAAGGTTACATTTGCTACGAGTTATGCTAAAGGAGGAGGTGGATGATGAACGATACTACCAGAAATATTGCAACCTTGGAGTTTGAGGAACGCTACTATGCGGTGGCGATTCGGGTTGCACTAATAGCAGCATTGGTCATTGCGATTTGTGCTTTTCTACTTTTACCCAAAGAGTTTGTGGTAAAACCTTATCAACTGCGACGTTCGGTAGAGATGGTGATGGAGAATTTGCCACCGGTACTGGAAAAAATCGCTGAGCCGCCCAAGGTAGCAAAACCTTCGGTTCCAGTCGCAGCAACCAGTGAAGCCGAGGTTGAAGCCACCACGGTTGAGGCGACCACTTTTACCGAGGTGACCAAAAGAACTGAGGAGACCGATATTCCTGTTGTCGCTTTCTGGAAAGTAGAGGTAAAACCAAATCCGATAAACATTCCTAAGCCGGTTTACCCTGATTTGGCAAGAAATGCCGGAATTGAGGGACAGTGTGTAGTGGAAGCATTGGTTGATGTTGACGGCTCGATAATTGAAGCACGGATAATTAAGAGTTCGGGAAATCAGTCTTTGGATGCGGCGGCAGTCGAAGCTGCATACAAAGCGAAATTCACCCCGGCGAAACAGCGGGATAAGGCGGTGCGGGTGTGGGTGTCCATTCCTTACCGCTTTACCCTGCAGTAGGGGTGGATAAATAATAAGTAGTTAGTATGGCAAAAAGCCAAAACTCAAAACAAGGAGGATGTGTATGCGCAGTATGTATATCCTGATGGTGCTGGTGCCAGCGCTTGTCTTTGCTGGCAACCTCCAGCCAGTCACGGTTCTACCTCAGGAACCGGCGCAGGTGAATGGGTCTGCAGGTGCACTTGTGCCAAACAGACAGGCGACAGCACCGACCGCAAAAATCTACACGGTAGGTATTGTAGATACCGTCGGCGGAACAACTTACGACTGGCAGTTCAATGGACCAGTTTACCGTACGATTGTAAACTCACTGGATTATGGACTCCATGTGGGTTGGATGTTTTCGGCATCAGAGAACCCCTGGCCTGATAGGAATATGCGCTACAACTTCTACGACTATACTGCTGGTGCCTGGAACTGGATTGACCCGGATTTTATGGCATCTGGTGTCGGTGTTTATACGGCACGCTCTGGCTTCGGTCATCTTGATGCTGACCCGGTAGAAGGAGTGGCGATGTTCACCGCTCATCTTGCCGGCTCGAGCGGGAACTTAATTCCGGTTCTGGGTAAGGATATGGCCCCAGGGACCGGAATTTTTGACTTCTGCCGTGGTGAGCCCAACTGCGATGCCTATCAATGGCCCCCGATTTCCATCGACGGTCAGCAGGTTGTACACTGTGCTTTGATTGATGCAGCGACAACCGACCAGTTGTACTACACCCGTGTTCCAACTTGGTGCAACTGGGAGTCACCGGTAAGCATTGTAGGCTCACAGCCTGACCCGATGTTTCCTGACCATAACATCGCCGCTTCCAAGGTGAGTCAGAAGGTGTGCGTTACCTGGGTGTATTCAGAAGGCGCGCCATATGAGCCAGCATACTACCGAATTTCCACCGATGGCGGCACAACCTGGGGAGACCCGATCGAACTTACTCCGCCGCCGGCATATTCTGGTGATACAATTGCTTCTTTCCATATTACATCACTTTTCCCGTGGTACGATGCTGAGGACCGCCTTCACATTGTTGCCGGAATAATCCCGAGTGTTAGAGAAACACTTTACATCATACCTGCGGAAATCTGGCACTGGTGTCCGGATAATACGCCGCAGTGGTCAAAGATTCATCGTGCCGGTTGTGACCCGATGAACCTTCAGGCGGGGGTTGGTTACAATGCCGCATATGCCTGCCGTCCCAGCATTGGTCAGGACCGTGATGGCAATCTCTATGTTGCCTGGGAGCAGTTTGACTCGTCCAATGTAGAACCGGTAACCAGTGTGCTCAGGGCGGACATTTTTGCTGCGGCATCTACAGATGGCGGTAATACCTGGTTGTCAGCGGTTAAACTGACTCAGGCGGGTACCGCATCTTGCAGATTCCCCTGCGTTGCGGACAAGATGGTGGATATGAATGGCGCCCGCTATATGCCCGTTGTGTATGAAATCGACCAGCAGGCAGGGTTTATTGTACAGGGAGAGGGTAATTCTACCAATAACCCGTTTGTGGTTCAGTGGGTGCCAGTTGAGTCTCTTGGCGTGCCTTACGGCATTGCAGAAGGAGCAAGAACGCCCACTCGTTTGGAACTGAGCGCAAATCCAAACCCATTCTCCAACCGAACGGTTATCTCTTATGCGCTACCACAGTCAGGAAATGTTACTCTTACGCTGTTTGATGCGGCGGGTCGGCCAGTTCAGACACTGTTCAGTGGATACCGCGCTGCCGGACGTTACGCCTTCAATCTAAACAACAGCAATCTTGCGGCTGGGGTTTATTTCTATACTCTCACTACCGGCAACTCTTCAGTGACGAAGAAGCTGACGGTAGTTCGGTAAAATACCGATTGCGGGGGTCCGATTAATTCGGACCCCCGCTTTCTTTCAGCATCGCCGGGGGATAGAGTTGCAATCTTCCCATTATTACAAAAGAGCAGGGGGTAAAATGATACGAAAAAAGTTTTGTTTCTGGCAGATAAAGTCCGGAATTGTTGCAGCCGGACTTATCTTCATCGGCTTGCTCATTTTTTCTGGTTGCGGTAGAACTTCACCACCACGCTGGCCCTGGTGGACAGCGGAGGATTCGATTGCAGTCAATAAGGCGCTTGAACCTTGGCGCGGTTTACTGAACTTTTTCTATGCTGTCGAAGACACTTATCGCTTGGATATTAAGGTGGGTCTTACTTACCAGGATAGCAGCTCGCGGACCGGCGATACGATTTATAAAGTTGCCCATCTGCTCAGGGCGTGGGTTGAGCCTACCGAGACCATCCAGGTCAATGTTTATCAGTTTGGCGTAACCGCGGATACGGTTAGTATGACCGATACTTTTTGTCAGGTGATTTATCGGGATTCAATGTCCGCATGCCAATTACATTATGAGTTTGACACCATTTGGGTTATCGGTTTTCGACCTGATACGATTATTGATACTACAAAAACACCGCCTGAAACCACTATTGTACAGAAGGTTAGTTATGTGGAGAAGCGAGGGTTTCCAACGACCCAGTTAGGGATGAAGAGTTACAGCTGGGCAGCTAACCGCTGGGTTTTCCTGCGACGGGATACAGTTCCAGACACCTTGTACTATTATGTGGTAAAACTCAGTGGTGCTTATGCGAGCATCCCCAATACGGAAGAGGCTCCCCAAATCTCGAGAGTGGTTTTTAGTAGACCGGGAAGAGTGGATACAATTTTCTTTGCACCGCGACTCGATGGAAGAGGATTAACTAATTTAAAACACCTTGATTCACTTTATCAGGTGCGGGTCAATGAGGAAATAAATGTAACCGTAGTTACCAGCACACCTCAGGACACGGTGGCGGACAAGAACAGATTCTTTTTGACGACTGCAGGGAAGAAGCAAGAGATAACGGTTGGAGCACAGAGAGGTATTGGAGCGTTTAGATTTTCATCGGCCGATACCGGTTACCAACATATTTACATCGAGGTTATCCCTTATTCAAATTTACTTTATCCCGATGCGGAATATAAAGGGTGTGTCTGGGCGATACCAGTTCAGGTGGTACCAGAATAAGGAGGAGAGATGACAAAGAGGATAATTGGGTTATTTCTTGTATTTGTATTGCTGGACATTGCCCAAGCAGGGGAAACAGGAAGAATTCGGGGTCGGGTTGTCGATGCCAAGACCGGGGAGCCACTTATCGGTGCGAATGTACTTGTTGAGGGAACAATGCTGGGCGCGGCAACCGACATCAATGGAGAGTATCTTATCAGCAATGTACCTGCCGGCAATCAAACACTGGTGGTTTCTTATGTGGGATACCAAACCCAGCGGCGTTCCAATGTTCTGGTAATGGTTGACCAGACAATTAAAGAGGACTTTCGCCTTTCTCCAGGAACGGTGGAAATGGGGGTAGTAGAGGTGAAAGGGAAAAGGGAGGCAATAGTACGTACCGACCCAACCACCAGCCGGTATATAACGACCGAAGAGTTTACCAAGATGCCGGTTGCAACCCTTGCTGACATTGTCCGGTTGCAAGCCGGTGTTGTTACCAGCCCGGCATACGGTCAGCATCTGCGTGGTGGTAGGCCCGATGAGGTGATGTATTATGTGGACGGTGTTGCTACTTCAGACCCGTTATTTGGGTATCAAGCGGCACGGGTCAATCCTGAAGCAACGGCTGAGGTAGTGGTAATTTCCGGCGGTTTTGATGCCGAGTACGGTGAGGCGATGTCCGGAATTATTCAGGTCATTACCAAAGAAGGTCGGGAAACTATGCAAGGTCGGTTCCGAATGACAACCGACGAAATATTTCCGGCGCCATTGAATTTCGGTGATAATCGTTATGAGGCATCAATCGGCGGCCCGCTTTTTGGGTTAAAGCCTTTGCGTTACTTCGTTTCGGGCGAGCTTTATTTTTCCGATGACTATAATCCAATGCGCTATAAATTGCCCCATCAGGAGCGACAGGATTATAAAGTGACCGGGAAGATAACCTACTCACTCCCATTAGGCCAAGGGTTGAAACTTACAACCGACGGTTATGTGGCACGGGAGCAGTACGGGCTTTATCCTTATGACCGGGAGAGCGAAAATCACCTCGGATTTAAATACAACCTCGACCATTTTCTTTCGCGCCGCGAACGGGTTAAGAAGTTCAATGTTTCTGCCAACCATATGCTGACCAAGTCGACGATATATACCCTGCGATTGAGTTATTTTGGCAATGAGCGAATGATTGGTATTCGTGACCTCGAACGCGAGTCCAACGAGCGCAACTATTCATTGCGTTTCTGGGAAGATTATATCTTTAAAGCTGAGGATACAGTGCGTAAAGACCCCGAGGTTATTTTTCACCCTATGCCGGGTTATGTTGAGCAGTCAAAATCCAATACCAACAACCCGTGGGGTGTCTACAACCTGTTCTACGGTTTTGGAGATTATCGGTATTTTCAGCTGCACTGGGCGGATGTGTGGACTTTGAAGGGAGACATTACGCACAATATTGGAAAGGTGCACGAGTTAAAAGCCGGTGGTGAATTACGCCAGAATTACCTGCACCGGCGTTACAACTCTTTGCCCTGGGACCCCAATCCGTTTGTTGACCTATATGATTTTAGTCCAATTGGAGCGGCTTTCTTTGTTCAGGACCGGATGGACTTCGAGGACTTAGTCGTTCGTCTTGGCATCCGACTTGATTACCTTGACCCGAAGGCTTACAAACGAGCAAACCCAGCGGATATTGAGGATACGACAATGGTTCGAGCGATGCAGAAGTATAAGTTTTCCCCGCGCGTTGGCATATCTTTTCCGATAACTACAAAGACCAAGTTTCGATTTAGTTATGGTCACTTTTTCCAGACTCCGGCTTATCACTTTCTTTACGACAACATTTCTTCGGCTGCCTATGCCCGGGGCAATCAGATAATCGGTAATGTCGATTTACGGGCACAGCAGACCATTGCCTACGAGTTGGGACTGGAACAGCAGCTTACAGATGTCCTGGTATTTGATGCAACTGCATATTACAAGGATGTTTTTGACCTTATGGGTGTGCGTTATCAACCCGCCGTGCCAATGGGTTACTATCCAATTGTGAATGAAGAGTATGGTAACATACGGGGTTTTGAAGTCGGGTTGCAGAAGCTGGAGTCCAATTACTGGAATGCTCGGGTATCGTACGGGTTATCGCTGGCGCGGGGTACTGCTTCTTATGCCTACGAGTGGTACTATGAGCGTTATCGGTATGGGGTAGACCCAGTAACCGGCGAAGAAATGGAGCCACCGCGGCGGGATTACGCTCTGGAGTTTGACGAACGGCACAACGCAAAGATTTCCGTCGGCTGTGACTTTCCTGAAGACTTTGCGTCAGTTCTCCTTCGGCAGTTTAATGCTTCGCTCCTTTTTAACTACGGTTCAGGATTGCCTTACACGCCGCGCGAAGTCCGGAGGTTGAACGCGGGAAGGCCAACTGCAGAACGTAACTCAGCTCGCATGCCAGCAAGATTTACTGCGGACCTTAATGCCGCCAAGTATGTAAAGGTTGGCAAGTTTAGACTGGGATTAACCTGCGTCGTTACGAACCTGTTTGATAACGAGGTTGTACAGTGGGTATATGGAGCAACCGGTTTACCTGATGATGACGGCTACATTGCAACCTATTCACCAGCGAACTGGGTCCTTGACCCTGATGTTACACTGTTGAATACCGGAAAGTACAATCCAGTACGGGATGTTAATCATGATGGCTACATTACCGATACTGAAGAGTATATCGCATATAAGCTTGCTTATCTTGACTTTGTCAACAATCCGGTTAACTATGGTCCACCCCGACAGATTAAAGTTGGCTTGGTGTTTGAGTTTTAGGGAGGAGGTACTATGACAAAAGGAGAGAAAAGGTTGAGACCAGTTCTGATAATAATTCTTACCGTTTCTGGTTTAGTTTCTGCCCGCACCGCAGTTACGCCTGCAAAGCCTCGTCGGATATACGACTTCCAGTGGTACCAGAAGAATCAATGGAACCTCGCAGTGACAAATTACGGTACATTTGGTTATGGTATCGGACGTTCCGGAGGAGAGTGGCCCGCTGGTTCGGGCGATATGTATATTTATGGAGCGGGCATCTGGATTGGTTGTATCAAAAGAACTGTAGCTGGTCCTGACACATTTGTTTCTAACGGCTACAATCCCAATTCAGGTAAATCAGAGATGACCCCAGGTTGCTATGACAATGCGGGGAGTGGATACAGTTCGCGATCTTTTGAACGGGTTTACATTACACCAGATTTTCCGCCTAATCCGGCTGATTTTCCCTCATCTTTACAGGATTCGGTCCTTACACCGTTAAAAATACCGCTGGGCAATGAAACGATACCAAGTTATTTCCATTATATACCTCGACGTGCGGTTTCAACCGGAGATGCCTGGGCAGTTTTTAATGATGCAGACCCGGCTAATCACACTGCGGGAAGAACGCCGCGACCGATCGGTGTGGAGGTTTATCAGACGATATATTCCTGGAATTTGCCCTGGAATCGAGATATTGTGTTTTTTAAACTGGATGTGCGAAATCGCAGTACCGATACACTTAAGGACCTTTATCTCGGGGTCGTCTGTGATGCCGATGTTGGTAACGCAACCGATGACTGGTGTGGATTGTGTCTGCATAAGTATATCAAAAATGCGAGTGGCACGGATTCCGCTTACGCCGACAATCTGGGATATGTCTATTCGGATGATGCTTCACCAAGTGGGTTTGTCGGGTTTGATTTTCTTCAGAGCCCGTATGTAAAAAACCCGGATGGTTCGATAGACGGCTTTGACGGTATCGATAACAACAACAATGGCTTGATCGACGAACCGGCAGAAGGCAGACAGGTGGGGATGAGTTCATTTCAGATTTTCATCCTTGCTGGTGACCCGAAAAACGACTTTGAGCAGTATCTTGCCCTTGCCGGCTATGACTGGAATGACCCGACTTATCCCTATGTGCCTTATGATTCAAACGATGCTGCACCCGACGACAAACGGTTTTTGCAGGCGACCGGTCCCGTAACATTGGCGCCGAATGAGTTAACGACTGTTACGGTAGCAGTTATCGCCGCACGTTCCGACCGAACCGGTCCACCGACAACCTGGCCCTATTACTTAGCAGTTGCCTCTCGAGCTGCCCAACAGGCATACGACAATAACTGGATAATGCCCGAACCACCAACTGGTCCTAATGTTACGGCAATCCCCGGAGATGGGAGAGTGACTTTAGTGTGGGATGATATTTCGGAAGAGGCGCGCGACCGATTTTTCCCGCTGGCACCTACATTACAGAATCCCTATTATGTGGAGCAGGATTTCCAGGGATATAAGGTATATCGCAGTCGGACCGGACAACCAGGCGACTGGCAACTCCTTGCCCAGTTTGATAAAAAGGATGGTATTAAGTTTGAAGATACTACGGTAGTAGAATCTTTGCGCACGAAGGCGCAGGATGTGGGGTTGGCTTACTGTTATATTGATTCCAGTAACCTCCGGCTCGGTTTTCCTTACTACTATGCGGTTACCGCATTTGATATCAACTACCTGGGTGGCGACCCCAATCAAACTCCTCCAGTACCACCTGATACGCTATCTCTTGAGTCAGGGATAATTGGTATCAAAGCGGTTCCACGTACTGCACCAGCGGGTTATGTACCTCCCGGAAGCGATTGGTTGCAGGTGGCAGGTAATAGTCGGCTAAAAATAAAGATTGAACCATTAGGAGTCGTTCCGTATGCGGTAAAGCCTGATACTTATCAGTTGGTATTTCTGCCAACCGTTTACGATGCGACTTTACGTCAACCGCGTTACAGGTATTTGCTTCTGAAGAACGCAACCGACACAATCGTTCCGGTTACAGATTTCCCGGTAAAAATTGATTCTCGAACCGACACCATCGTTTTGGTGATGACCGCTTTTGATTCAATCGTCACGGATATAACTCAAAAAGGTGACAGTTCAGTTGATACTGTCCGTGCCTGGATGCCGGTGGCTCAAATTACAGTAAGGTTAAAGATGGATTCGATTCCTTACCAGTTTTTTGACCGAGTGAGTGTCATCGGTTCATATCCGGTGGATTCAATCGCTTTTCTTGATGATGGAACGAATAATCGGGCGCACTGGGCGTATCGAGGTTCTCATTACCGAATTGTCTGGGAAGAAAAAGGGAGTAGCAGAACTGCTAAGGTTTATGACCTTGATAATGATATCGAGGTGCCTTACCGATTTATGCGCTTCCGGCGCGATGTTGATTCTGCTGATGGCTGGTGTTTTCAGACGGCAAACAGCGCGGCTGACACGCTGGCGATTGGGCAGACGCTATATATGTCAATCTGCGGTGCTCAGTTGATGTTCCGACCTCGTTCTGGTAGTCCTGTTTTGCAGTTACCGGACCCGGGAGACACCTGGATTGTATATACTAAACCCCTATCTCCGGCACCTTATGCGGGTCGATTCCGTATATCATTTACTCCAGCATCTACCGATGAACAAGCCCAAAAGTTGCAGGTGAAGGTTGTACCCAATCCTTATCTCGTACGGAATGAATGGGAAAGACACAGAGACTTCCGTAAGTTAAAGTTCATAAATCTACCGGCACGGTGCAAGATATACATCTACAATCTTGCCGGCGACCTTGTTAAAGTTCTCACCCATTATGAAACCAAACCCGAAATAGGTGGTGTTCCAGGACGTTTTGGGGGCGACGAAGACTGGGATTTACTTAATGAAGCGCACCAGAAACCTGCCCCCGGTGTGTACATCTTTTATGTCGAATCCGAGGATGGTAGGTCGCAGACGGGTAAGTTTGTTTTGATTTACTAAGGAGGCTGATATGGAACTTGGGAAAAAATTAACAGTTATCACGCTTGTCTTTGTCGTTGTTGCACCTGCCTTCGCTGCCTTCACCAAAGTTGGTATGGCGGGATTACCCTTTTTAAAGATTGGCGTTGGTCGAGGGACTGGAATGGGAGAAGCATTTGTGGCGATAGCGAATGATGCTTCAGCTACTTACTGGAATCCTGCGGGTTTAGCACTCGTTCCCAACCGCCAGTTGGTTTTGAATCACATAGACTGGATTAACGACATCAGCCACGAGTTCATTGCTGCGGTTGTGCCGTCAAATCTGGGGAGTTTTGGCATTTCGGTTACAGCGCTTTCACTCGGTCAGTTTGAGGAAACAACAGTTGACGAGTATCAAGGTACAGGTAAAACCTTTACTGGTGCGGACCTCGCAGCGGGAATTTCTTATGCTCGAATGTTTACTGATAAATTGTGCTTCGGGTTAACCGCTAAATTCGTCTCGGAGAAAATCTGGAATGTCGGAACAAGCGGAATCGCGTTTGATTTCGGAGTACACTATAACACCGGCTGGCGGAATTTGCGAATGGGGATGGTGATTGCCAATTTTGGTCCAGACTTGCACTATTCAGGCAGTCAACTCAACTTTACTTACGACCCAGACTGGGAATGGCCCTGGACCAGAGAGCCGATACCGGCGACATATCTTACTGAAACCTTCCCGTTGCCAGTTTTATTCCGCTTGGGACTTGCCTACGATATCTTTAGCAGTGATGCCAGCACACTGACCGCGGCGGTTGATTTAAACCATTTCAACGATGTGAACGAAAAAGTAAATATCGGGCTGGAATACCGAACTGGTGCCTTCGCACTACGGGGTGGATATATACTCAACACCGATGTCAACTACGCAGCAGACCTTCGTTGGGAAACCGGAATTTCGTTTGGAGCGGGATTTCGGGTTAAGCCAAGTTCCAATCTTGCTCTTGGGCTGGATTACGGATATCGGAATCTTGGAAGATTAGGAATGTCCCATCGGTTGACACTCGGGGTGGATTTTTAATCGGACGCGCGAGCGAATTTTAGGATTTTAAAGAGTCAGTTTTAACGTCGTCAGTCAGGAGGTAAATATGAATTTAGCGATGTGGTGCATATTGGTATTGGTCTTAGACCTAACACCAGAAAAAAATGTTTCAGTCATTGAGAATTCTCGCGCATCACAGCATTTTTTCCCTGGTCCAGGGTATTTACTATGGTCATTCCAGGGTGTTGATGACATAGAATGTGTTGCACCATTCTGGGATGTTGATGGCGATGGTGTGAATGATGTTCTTGCCGAATCTTTCGATGCCGGTGCCAGCGGTGTCGCACACTTCTTCTGTCTTTCCGGTTCGTCAGGTGATACAGTCTGGGCAGTTTGGCCCTCGGGTGGTGTTAGTAACAGTGGTGGTTGGGGAGACCAGTGCGTTTCAGCGGCGCCGGATTTAAATGGTGATGGTTTGGGTGATGCGCTGTTGGGAACTGCTTGGGGCGGTAGAACAGTTTTCGCTATCAGCGGTAGAGATGGTGCGATTCTATGGTCGTATGATACCTATCAAGACTCAATTGCTTCAGGGTGGGTTTATAGCGTTACACCGCTACCCGATGTTGACGGCGACTCTATTTACGAGGTTTTAGCCGGTACCGGTACCTATTGTCAGACTGTTTTCTGCTTCTCGGGAGCCACAGGAACAATCCTCTGGCGGTTCTATGCCGACGACGCGATTGGGTCGGTGTGTGCCATTCGGGATGTGAATGGTGATGGATATGCCGATGCGGTTGCTGGTGCCTGGGGTAACAGTCGCGACCGTCATGTGTATTGCATCAGTGGCCATAGTCGTGGTAATCAACCTCAGATTCTCTGGTCTTACCTTGCTGCCGGTGATGTTTATTGTGTGCGTTCTATTCCTGATGTTAATAACAACGGCATCGATGATGTTGTTGCTTCAACCTGGGGTAATTATGTGTATTGCCTGGAGGGTAGCACCGGGCAGTTAATCTGGTCCACCAATATCGGCAATTACGGGATGAGGATTGAGCTACTGGCAGATATCAACGGCGATTCAGCTCCGGAGGTGATTGTCGGCTCCTGGAATTCCGCAGTAATAGTTCTTGATGGACGAAGTGGAACACAGCTGTGGCGCACATCAGTAGGTGATGATGTCTGGACAGTTTACCCTATTGGTGATGTCAACAGCGACGGTGTCCCGGATGTGGTTGGTGGTTCTGGTGATGGTAATGTTTATTGTTTAAGTGGCAGAGATGGGACGCTAATCTGGAACTATGCAACCGGGGGTTGGGTAAATTCAGTGCGGAGTATCGCTGATGTTAATGGTGATATGCGGGACGATGTCATCGCGGGTAATCAGTATCGGGAATCGCCTGGTTATGTTTACTGTATTGAGGGCGATAGTGTGGTATCAGCGGTAAATGAGTTAGAGGCACCAATAAAGATGACAATTGAACGGGGGCGAGGAACAATTTATGACATTACCGGTAGGCGGGCGAATAAATTGCAGCCCGGGGTTTATTTTATGATATCTGGGGAAAGGGGAAGAACCGTTCGGCAAAAGTTGTTGGTACGGCAATGAGCCGTCCCGTTCGAATTGCCGTTGACAGCACAGTTAACTTCAGTCCGGAAGAACAGGCACAACTGGGTATTGAAGTTCTACCGATTATTCATATTACCGGTTTACCCCAGGAGACGGAAAATCGCCTGAAACAGGGAGATTACCAGGCTCTGTATCAGTTAATTTCTGCCCGGCAAAGTCGGCGGCTTGTTCTGGGAACGCATGCGGGCAGTCCCTGGGAAATAAAGCAGATTCTTGAATCGGTAATTCGGAAGTATGATTGTGACCTTGTCTGTTTTGTTGTAAGCGGTCAACTTTCCGGCGTGTACGACAACACCCGACAGGCGGTACAGGAGTTGAGCCGAAAATACCCCAATCGGATTGTCGTTTTTGGGGAACAGGCGTTTATTACATTGAGTATTTTAGCACGAACTACTGCGGTGTACGCGATGAAAGGCAAAAGCATTGATGAAGTCCTGGAATTCGTTGAGGATAAACTTGGCCAGGGTTTTGTATGCGGTTGTTTACTTGATGTGCGGCGGTTACGACGCTCGGGTCGTGTGCCAATTCCGGCCTTACTTACTACGATCGCGCAGCCATTTTTGAAAATTTTCCGGTTGCTGCCATTCTTTATCCTGGAAAGCGAAAAACCCCGGACCATGGCATTGGTGCGAAAAAGCCAGTTTGAGAGGTTTGTCCTGGACACAATCCGACAGCGGGTGGGATTTCAGGAGCCAATAGTTGCCCAGGTTTCCTGGACCGGTTCTGAGGTTATGCCTGATGCCGAACGGTTAAGAAAGATTATCGAGAACCAATCGGAGTTTGCTTTGGCTGAGCCGGTTTTGTTTCAACCGGCGAGTCCAGTAA
The DNA here is from genome assembly GCA_013177935.1 of candidate division WOR-3 bacterium. Classification (NCBI taxonomy): domain Bacteria; kingdom Pseudomonadati; phylum Caldifarciminota; species Caldifarciminota bacterium. Next base: position 240,800 of record JABLXZ010000001.1, read on the forward strand.
TCGGGGTCCATGCTGGCGCGGCGCTTGTGGCGTTTGGGGTTCTTGGGTTAGGTTACGAGACGATTTCCACTTCGGTGTTTTTACACTTCCTTAACGAAGCCCAAAAAGAACTTAAAATCTTTCAACGAACGGTAAATGCAATAAATGTGTTCCCGGTTAGAGATGGGGATACCGGTTCCAATTTGCTATCTCCGCTTACTGATGCGGGAGTGGATATCGATGTTTCTCTACCCTTTGGACAGATGCTAAAACAGGTTGCGATTGGAATTGCCCGAAAAGGGGGCGGATATTCAGGCGGAGCAATTGCCGCCTACTTTCTGGGGTTGAGTGAATATGTGGAGAGACATAACCCGGGCTCAGATTTAACAGTTGAAACTCTGGTTAAAGCCTTAAAGGCAGGTACGGACCGATGCTACGCTTATTTTGGTTCTGAAGCGAAAGAAGGGACTATCCTTTCGGTAATGCGCGCTTGCGACCAGGCAGCACAAAAGGCGTTTGAACAGAGACCCACACTGCGCAATGTTCTGACCAGTGCCTATTTTGCCGCAACCGAAGAACTGTTAAATCCTAAGGTACAGGAGGTCGAGATTTTACGGCAGGAACGGCTGGTTGATGCGGGTGGATTTGGATTCACACTAATTTTGTGGGCACTGTTGCGCACCCTGGGTATTGCTCGCGACCCAAGGCTGAAGGCGCGTTATCAGCTGGTGTTAAAAGAGGCCCAGCGCCATGGGGAGTTAGCACAGCGGCTCATTTATCGCCATCAACCTCCTGAGTTGCGCGGTTTCTGTGTCGAAGGCTGTGTTCAGGGTGAGGTCGCTGAGGAGTTAAATAAAGCGTTCCTTATGCTTGATAACCGTTTGCCCAATCCCAAGATGACCTTTAATGTAGTGGATGGGACAACCCATTTCCATATCCATGTATCCGAAGGTCTGGAGCAGGAGGTGTTACGGATTGCCGCACGATTTGGTTATGCGGTGCCGCCCAAACCGCCAACCCGGCTGGCAAAGCGAAAAAGAGAAATTTATCGTTTTCGTTTTGCCCGGACTTTCAACTGGGCAAGAAAGGTTCCAGGGTATGTCGTGCGCTTTTTTGCTAACTGGGTTGCCTACGCGGTGCTGTTTCCCATAATGTGGTACCGTGCCCATCACCGGTATCAAACTCTACAACGGGAGGTGGAAAGGTTGCGTTTGATTCAGCGGGCATTTGAAAGTTATGTCCGGACCGGTGAGGACTCGCTACTTGTTCTTGATTCCCAGGGCACGGTGATTTTCGCTTCTAATTGGGTTTACGAGAGATTGGCGTCGGAAGTAACCGGTCTTGAAAAGATTTTTCCTGCTGAGGTAGTGCGACTCCTGCGTGAAAAAACCGAAGAGGCAATCAGTCAGCGGCGTGCAGAATTTGAGTTGAACATTGGGCAATTCTGGTTCGATGTTAAGGTATTGAGGAGCGTTGGGCTACACGGGTTTCTTGTTCGCTACGGTCAAATTCATAACATATGAAACTACTCTTTTTCGGATTGGCGCTGTTGGTGGGCTACTTTTTTGGTTCAATGCCCTTTTCCTGGCTTCTGGTTCGAGCCTGGAGGGGAATTGATATGCGCCACTATGGCAGCCGCACCGTTTCCGGCTCGATGGTTGGTTTTCTTGTATCTAAACCAGCGGCGGTGCTGGTTGGAATCCTTGATATCCTTAAGGCGCTTGTTCCGGTTTCTGTCGGTACGGTTCTTTTACCCAACTCGCCGTTCCCGCTACTGATTGGTATTGGCGCGTTTGTTGGACACACCTGGCCTGTCTGGCTTGGTTTTCAAGGTGGGAGGGGTGTGAGTGTGATTCTTGGTTCTTTGCTGCCGATATTCCCAATTGGTACAATATGGATTTTAATCGCGTTAGGGTTAGGGAAAATTTTGCGAGCCGGTGCGATAATGGTTTTTATCTTCCTTGCCCTTTCACCTGTTCTGGCGTTATTGCTTCATAAACCAACAGAAGTTACCGTTTTTTGTTTAATACTTTTCTTGCTTACGGTGATTAAACGGCTGGAGGCAAACCGGGAACCATTGCCGGCAAAGGGGAAATTTACGGTATTGATGCGTCGGCTCCTGCTCGACCGGGACATCAACGATTATCAAGCCTGGATTTCTCGTAAACCTTAAAATATCCAAGGTTGTCTATTTCGCAATAGAGCATAAAGAAAATGGGGCGGAGAAGTTCTCCGCCCCACCATTTTGTTGTTTTTCTTTAACGGGTGATAACCGTTTTCACCTTGGTTGAGGTTTCTGGTGTTTGCAGACGGATGAAGTAAACGCCATTGCTGAGTTGTCTGCCCGCATCATCGGTGCCATTCCACATTGCTGAGTAGTTGCCCGCTGTCATTTTTCCGGAGGCGATTGTTTTGACCGCCCTGCCGGTCGCGTCAAACACCTTCAGGTCGACATAACCCTCTTTGGCAATTAGCCAGTGGATTGAAGTTGTGCGGGGGAACAAACTGGGAGCGACAGCAAGGATTTTTCCTTTACCGAGGAGGATTGCGCCATAATCTTCGCTGACTCCGGTGGGCACGTCGGTAGAGAACTTAATCGCATGTCCGGAAACCCAGGGTGATGCCCCACGGTGATAACTACCATCGAGCAATACCTGGATGTACTTTGTTCTTGTTGGGTCCTGGATGCCCACGGTTGCTGAAGTTCCGGGCTGATTTGCGGTGAGGTACTGGAACACAAAACGGCAGTTACCATCTTCGGCAGCGAGGGTTGTATCATAGAGGATAATCTGGAACTTATCCCATTGCCCGCGGGGGTCGAAGTAATGTACTGAGTCCCATTCAATGATAAATCGGTGGTTGGCGGCATCGTGATAGTACCAGACGCCGTTACCGGTTGGTGGATACAAATCGTCCCAGTTGGCAGCAAGTAGCGGTGGCATTGATGTGTTGGGTAGCGAGGTGTTAGTATAAGTTGTAACCGTTGAATAGCCTGGTGCAATCCAGCCGTTGGAACAGATAGATATCTGGTTGTAAGACTGGCCATAGAAGATGAATGGACCAAACGATGATGGCAGAGTTATCTGGACGGTCTGGTCGTCGCTTAAAGTCAGCCTTGTACCCAGGTTTCTGATTTCCACCCAGTTGAACTCGGGATGCGGGGGATAAAGTGTGTCGACTTCATCGTATGACCAGTAGAGGGGCGGATTGCTGTTGTCTGGAATCGGGTCGATTGACCGGATTTCGCCGACGACAATTGTGAAGGTTGCTTGACTGAAATAACCGTTGTCGGCATAGATGTTAAGGGTACAGGAGATTGGGGTTTCCGGTAAAATCGATGGGGCGGCAGTGATGGTGAAGTGGTCAGAATAGTTTGTTCGGGATGAGTCAACGAGGATTGTACCGTAGAGTGCCACGGAATCCGGTACAGTGAGTCTTGAATCGCCCGAACGGAGAACTGCCCGGACATTGTAAGCATTGCCCAAGCCCGTATTGGCAAGGGTAACTTCGAGGTCAGCAGTTTCTCCCGGGTCAAGCCTGCCATTAGGTTGACTTCCCATAGAGTCCTTAACCGTTTTTGCAACAAAGCCGATTGCCGGCGCGCCAACATAGAATGTAACATAGGAGACCCAGGTTGAGTCAAGAGCATCCTTACAGATTAGTGAGCAGGGAATGGCATAACCATTGGGCAGACCCTGGGCAACGGTCATTGCAAACCCCTGGCTGTTCAACGCTGAGTCGCCTGCCGGGATGTTGCCGAAGGTTTTAACCGAGTCGGTGATGGTTACACCAGCCGTGTGGGTGCGGAGTCGAGCGGTAACATTGTTTGCCTGGAGGCTACCGTAGTTCTTGACCCAGGTGGGAATCCGGAACGATTCGCCGGGATTGATGATACCGTCACCATTGCCACCCGGTGCGGAGTCGTTGATTGAGTGGCGGAGATAGGCAACATAGCGACCCGAAGACATCACAACAATTGAGTCAAGATACGGGATGTTGTTGGCACCGGTAATCGCCACTTGCAAAAATCCCGGAGTTGGGCAGGAGACAAGAAGGGTAACCTGACCTGAAGCATTGGTGAAGCCCCGAACAAAGGTTTCGCCCGGTTTTTGCAGTACAACCATTGCCGATTCCACTGGTGCGAAGCCCGGGTTCTGTACGGTGATTGTGACGGGAATGTTGTTGCCAATGTTGATGGCACCCGGTTTGGTTACCTGAGCAATGAAAGGCTTTGCCGACCAGATGGGCGTTGCCGGTTCACCGAACAGGTGTCGCTCCATAATCTCCATCCGGTACTTCTGGGAGTCAAGGATAACCGGCACCCAGTAGTCACGACCATAGGAAAGCATCTCACCCTGATGAACTTTCCGGCTGGTCCGGAAGTTCAGAAATCCATAGCCGATGGCGTAGTTGAGTTTTTCGGCAACATTGACCCAGCCTGATTCGTAATTCATCATTACGCCGATAAATCCGTTGGGCGCATGGTTGAACATATTTTCCGCGATACAGTCGCCGTTGGTTGAACCCTGGTCCCACTGGCCTACATTGCAGGAGACCGCGGTGATGCAGTTGAGGCGGTTGGTATTGGTGAGGTTGAGCATCATTTGTGAGGTGACATAGCCGTTCAGGTCATAAACATCGGGATCGCCGTGGGCAATGACCGCGGTGAAGGTGTAGCCGGAGTTCAGAGAGTCACAATAGCGTTGCGGTGTGGGTTGGACCATTCCACCCGAGTAGTACATCTTCAGGTCAAACCAGGGCGGGGATGGTGAGGCGTTGGCGATTGAGTCGTTGTAGTTGTTGGAAAATGCCACTCCGTTGGGGAGCAGTATTTTGTGCCACCATTCGCCCGTGGTGTCGGGTGCAGTTTCATAACGCAGAATTTTGCTGCGCACATTGGCGATTTCCGAAAACTGGTTAAGGGTCATCATTCCGACATGGACATCAGCGTAACCATCAACCGAGTCGGCATTCTCACCAAAGATGTTGTTGTTGTTGCGGTCCCAGGTTCCATCAAGGTCGGAAAAGTACATATCTGAGTAAAAGTTATAACCGTACACATAGCACACGCGATAGTAGTTGGCGGGATAGTCAGGACGGGCGATAAACACATAGATGATTCCCCAGGTGGTGTCGGCATCTTTAATGAAGTTGCGCATTTTTTCTGCATTATCTCTTCCCGGATAGGTGTTACAGATTGATTCGAGGATGGCGATTCTTGAGCGCCAGCCTAGTCGGGTGCGCCAGTCACGCAGCCATTTCAATGAGTCGGCAAACTGCTGACTGGTGATAATCAGATGTTCGTATTCGCCGGGTTCAAGGAATTGGGAACCAGAACTTTTTGTCCGTCGGGGCGGAGCAAATCGGTCGACATCTTCCGGATTAAGAACAAGCATCTTTACCTGGTCGCCAAACATCTTAATCTGCATATCGGTGTACGCCGGGGTGTGGCGTTTACCGGTTTCGTAGTTAAGCCGGACGGTAATGCTGGTTAATTGATAGAGTTTACCCTCAACCGGATTGTAGCGTACCGGGTAAACGAGAAAACTGGCAATGCGGTAACCGGATTTGTTGCCGATATGGGCAAAGGTTGCTGGTTGAGCGGGCCAGATTGCATCGCGTTCATAAATCTTCGGGTCGGGTGGTACGAAGGGCATTGGTTCGTAATCTTTTTTCCAGGGAATGGGGTGTTGGACCGGCAATATTTTGTAAGAGCCGGGGACCGGTTGTTCTTTGTACGATACAATTTCTATGTTTGTGACTTCGGCATCGGCTGGTATAACCAGTTGATAGGGCAGGACGGGTAAATCGGGTTCGCCGAGCCTGCCCGGATGGGCTGCTATTCCGAAGTCCACTTTGGTCCAGCCGTCTTCGGTCTCAATCCGGAGGGCATCGACCGGGTAGTTGAAACTACGGGTGATACTGCCTCCGATGGAGACGGTGAAGGCGGCAACCAGCGTCAGTACGACGATAGTTAGACGCTGCATTGTTGTGCCTCCTTTTGGATTATAGATAGCCATTTATTCCTTGCACGGGGACCTCTATTAAGTCATTCCGCGCACTTAACTATTATACCCATCGGGTATAAAAGTCAACATAAATTGACATTGTAATTTTAACAAGGAAAATTGAACGAGATGTTAAATCAAAAAGTGGAACGCATCCGGACGCTCTTTCCGGTTGTAAACCGACTGGTCTATCTGAACCATGCCGGTACCGGACCGTTGCCTTTACCGGTTATCCGGGAAATTGAGAGGTTCTGTAAAAAAGCGGCAGAACATGGGTCGGTGCCATATCAGGAGGCGGAAGGTGTTGTTGAGAAGACCCGGCGCCTGGTTGCGCGGTTAATGGGGGTAAAGCCGGCGGAGGTTGCCTTTGTAAAAAACACTTCAAGTGGAATTATCATTGCAATCGGTTCGATTCCCTGGGAGCGGGATGACAATATGATTATGATGAAGGACGGTTTTCCTTCAAACTCTTACCCGTATCATCTGCTATTACCAGAGGTTGAAAAACGGTTTGTTACCAGTGTCGAACTCACTGAGGGACCAGAGTGTGTGTTTCGTCTGGTTGATGAGCACACCCGGGCGATTGCTTTGGACTGGGTCCATTTTCTGTCAGGCGCTCGGTTTGATATTGAGGTGGTTAGCCGGTTTTGTCAGGAACGCGGGATATATTTTATTGTTGATGCGATTCAGGGTCTTGGTGCAATTGCTACTAATTTCGGTAAAATCGGCGCCGATTTTGTGGTTGCAGGTGGAGGAAAGTGGCTTTTAGCCCCTCAGGGTATTGGCGTGATGTATGTAAATTCCCGGGTTTTGCCCCGGCTTAAACCCTTTAATCTGGGCTGGCTTTCCTGTGAATGGCAGGAGTTCAACGACTGTTTTACCCCTCGACCATTAAAAAAGGGTGCTCGGCGATTTGAGGAGGGCACGAAGAATTACCTCGGTATTTACGGGCTCCAGGCGGCGTTAAAAATTCTACTTGGATTTGGTATTGACAATATCAACAGTCGGATAAACGGTTTAATTGAACTGCTGCGCGCGAGAATCACCACACTGGGTTTTGAGATTTTAACACCTGAGAATATAACCCAGCGAGCCGGGATTCTTGCCTTTCGGCGCAATGGGTCTAATATGGTTCAACTGCAGCAACAACTGGAGGAAAGGGGTTTTGTTGTTGCGGTGCGCGAAAACTGGTTAAGGGTATCTCCTCACTTTTACAATACCGAAGCCGAAATTGAACATTTCGTGGAGCAGGTTAAACTTATTAAATAATGCGTCGATTGCTATCATTGTTTCTAACCATTAATTTTCTCTTGCCTTCGGTTTGGGCAGATGCTGATAAGTCGGTTGATGTGATTGATGAAGGTGAGGGACAGTTTCGAATAGAAGTTCCGCTGAGTCCGGTTGACACCGGGCGGGGTGCGAAGGAATCACAGGGTCTGGAAGCTGATTGGTCTTTTGATGACGGTGGCGCGGGTATTGGTTATCTTAAAATAGCGATAGACACATTTCCGGCTGAGGTTTATCTTGATGGCAAGAAATTGGTGCTTAACGGTCCGGTGCAGGAGTTTTCTATCATACAGGGTAAACATTTTGTCAGCCTCTTTTCCCCGAAACAGGTTTACCTCGCATACCGGGATGAGACGCCCGAGGTGTTCTGGCAGAAGGTTGCGCCTGAAGGGCTGGGTACGGACCGTTTTGGGCTTATTGCCAGTTATGAGCGCGAGGCGGTGCGTACCGGAACAAGATGGGTTCGGGTGACGCCGGAAGAGACACTGGTGGTGAGTCTTTCGCCGATTGAAGCCCGGCGGGCTTATCGCCGGAACGCGACAACTGCGGCGATTACTTTCTTCAGCATCGCTACGGTAATTGCCGCCGCAATGTTCGGCAGTGCAGCATTACTGGCAGGAGAGTGAATATGTTGTCGGATATTGAGATTGCTCAGCAGATAAGACTTTTACCAATCTGGGAGATTGCCCGAGGGTTGGGGATTAACGATATGGATTTAATCCTGCCTTATGGCAATTTCAAGGCGAAACTCTCGGTCCGGTTGCTGGAACAAATTAAATCACAGCCTACCGGTAAACTGGTGCTTGTTACCGCAATTACACCAACTAAATTTGGTGAAGGAAAGACCACAGTGTCAATCGGGCTTTCAATGGCGTTTAATCGGTTGGGTAGAAAGTCAATAGTCGTGCTGCGCCAGCCTTCTCTGGGACCGGTCTTCGGAATTAAAGGCGGGGCAGCGGGTGGCGGTTATTCTCAGGTATTGCCGATGGAGGACATCAATTTACACTTTACCGGTGATATCCATGCGGTCACCGCGGCTCACAATTTGCTTTCGGCAATGCTGGACAACTCGCTCCATTTTGACAATCCACTTGGCATTGATGAGCGGGAGATATTCTTTCCCCGGACAATTGATATGAACGACCGGGTGATGCGTTCAATGGTTGTTGGCTTAGGAGGCAAGAGCAATGGACCGGCACGGGAGGACAGTTGTGTTATTACTGCAGCCTCGGAAGTTATGGCGATTCTTGGATTGGCACGCGACCGGGCTGATTTGAAAAAAAGGCTGACGCAGATTCTTGTGGCTTTGAGTTTCGACGACAAGCCGATTACCGCCGGTGACCTTGGCGCGACCGGCGCAATGGCGGCACTTTTGAAAGATGCGATTAAACCCAATCTGGTTCAGACAACGGAGAATACGCCGGCGCTGATTCATACCGGTCCTTTTGCCAATATTGCGCACGGTACCGCATCAATCATCGCGACCAATGCCGCGCTCCGGCTCTCCGAATTGACCGTGATTGAGGCCGGGTTTGGCTCAGACCTGGGTGCGGAAAAGTTTATTGACCTGGTGGCGCCGATTGGCGGATTCAAGGTTGACGGTTGTGTTCTGGTGGCAACATTACGCGCCTTGAAACATCAGGGTGGAGCGCCGGATGCCCGCAAGGGGTTGTTGCGCCACCTCTGGCTGGGTCTGGAAAATTTACGGCGCCACATTGAGAACTGCCGAACTCTTGGTATGGAACCGGTCGTAGCGGTTAATCGATTTGAAACCGATCCGTCCGACGAGTTAAAACTGATTGTCAAGTCTTGTGAGGAGTTAGGGGTCCGGGCGGTTATCTGTGCGCCGCACAGCGCCGGTGGCAAAGGTTGCGAGGAACTGGGTCAGGCGGTTTTGGAACAGATGGCACAGAAACCCGGCGATAATAAGCCGGTCTATGATACTGCGATGAGGGTGGAGGATAAGATTGAAGCGGTCGCCCGGAAAATTTACGGTGCCGAGCGGGTTGTTTACACGCCACGTGCCGAGCGGGACATCAAGCGGATTTACGCGCTGGGGTATGATAAACTCCCCATCTGTATTGCCAAAACGCCCCTTTCTTTGAGTGATGACCCGGATTGTCTTGGTGCCTGCAGTGGTTTTAAGATAACCATTTCCGCGGTCCACATTCGAGCCGGTGCCGGATATCTTGTGCCGGTAGCCGGTGAAATGGAGCTACTGCCCGGGCTGGCAAAGAAGCCGAATGCCTTGAAGATTGATATCGCTGATGACGGCAGAATCAGTGGACTGTCTTAATCGGGTACTAACTAATTAGCGCTCTCGTCGCTTTTTAAAAGGGCGCGCAGTTCAATCAACTGTTTTTTTAGCCAGAGGAGGAGTTGCGCATAATCTTTTGTTTGAGGGATTTCTTCTTCGGTTATATTCATCGTAGCAAGTTTGCGTTTGGCACCCTTGACCGTCATCTTTTCCCGGTGGAGAAGGTGCTGAATCAGTTCCAGTTTTTTGAGCTGTTCTGATGATACGATGCGCCGACCCGCGGAGTTGCGTTTGAACTTTATTTCAAACTCCTTTTCCCAGTAGCGCAGCGTATGAGGCTGGATGCCCAATTTTTTGCAGACCTGTGTAACTGAATAAAATTTTTGAGGGCTCATTTAATAAAACTCCTTTTTTAAAGGCCGACTGAGTAAACGTTCAATACTTTCCAATGGTTGAGTTCCCTGATAAAGGATTCGGTAAACCTCTTCCGTGATTGGCATTTCAACCCGCATCTGATGGGCAAGTTCTCGTCCGGTAAGGGCGGTAACCGCGCCTTCGGCAACTCCGGTAAGTTCTGCCTGGGCGGTGCGGGCGTCTTTACCTTTTCCCACCAACAGCCCTAACTGGTGGTTGCGAGAGTATGGAGAAAAGGCGGTGACAATCAAGTCACCCATTCCTGCCAGACCGGAGAAGGTCAAAGGGTTGGCATTGAGTGCCAGACCAAGACGGGTGATTTCTGCCAGACCACGGGTCAAAAGCGCGGCTTTGGCATTAATGCCCAGACCCAATCCATCAATGATGCCCGCCGCGATGGCAATGACATTTTTGAAGGCGGCAGCAATTTCAACACCGACAACATCGGTGTGATAGTAAATCCGCAGGTTGGAAGTGGTGAAAAGGTCGCGAACAAATTGTGCAGCATCCTCATTTTCTGACACGGCGACAAGGGAGGTCGGGTCTCCCTGAACAACATCGTAGGGAATCGCAGGTCCGGCAAGGACAACTACCGGCAAGGAGGGAATGGTTGATTGAAGTGCAACCGAAAGCCGGCGTCGCGTTGTTGGTTCGATACCTTTGCTTACCGAAACCAGAGTCCGCGTTGTCTTTGGTATCAAGGGGTGAATTGTTTTCGCTGCTTCAATTAGAGTTGCTGAAGGTGTGGCAAAAACTAATACCGTAGCCTCGTTTATTACCAGTTCAAGATTTGTTGAAAGTTTGATTGCATCGGGCAAAAGTACATTTTCCGGCAGGTCAGGATGGCGGTGGGTGGTTTTGAGCTGTTCGATGTTGCGGGCGTTCACATCGTAAAGGGCGACTTCGATTTTCTTTGCAAACAGTTTTATTGCTAAGGCGAGTGCCCAGCGGCCAGCGCCGATAAAAGCGACTTTCATATTTCCTCTTTCCTGAAAAGTTTTCGCCACAGTCCAAATTGGGGTTCGGTTTTGTTGATTAAGCGCCGGATGTTGGGGATATGGCGAATGAAGATGATAAGACCGGTGCCGAGGGCAAAGAGCAAAAGGGGAAGATTCGAGCAATAGCAAAGTCCGGTTACAACCGGGAAAAGCAAGGCAAAGGAAAGCGAAGCGAGGGAAACATAACCGAAAATAATTAGGATTAACAGATAAACCACCAAAGCGATAAGCAGACTACGGGGGCAGAGAAAAGCGGCAACCCCGATTGTGGTGGCAACGCCTTTACCGCCGTTAAATCCGAGCCAGGGGGTGAAGATGTGGCCGGCAATGGCGCCTAATCCAACGAGTACCGGTGTTAATCCAATGTTGTGGGCAAACATTGTGGGCAATAAACCTTTGGCGATGTCAAGAATCAGGACCGGTATCGCCCAGCCGATACCAAGGGTACGCTGGACATTGGTAAACCCGATGTTACCTGACCCCTTTTTTCTAATATCAATGCCGGCAAGTTTGCCGGCGAGAAAACCAAAAGGAATTGAGCCGGGCAAAAAACCAAAAAGGAGTGAAAATAGCCCATTTCCGAGGCTCATATTCAATAGCGTAACTCTGGTCTGATAGCGGAGTTTTCAGGCTTGTACCTTATGGTCATAGGTAATATATACATTTTTCAAAACATTAAGTCAATAATGAGCGGTTATAGCCGGTTGGATAGCATCATTACAGGCGACAAATCGTCCTGTTTGTGGTTGTTTGAGACCGTTGCGAATGATAATTGCGAATATCGGGTTCTTAGTCTTTCTAAATAAAATCGGCATACTATATTTAGAGCCTGTAATACGAAGATGTTAACGATTTGGTTAACATATTAATAAATTGTGAGTTACACGCTAGCAGTGGAATGTTATACGGTCCAGTGGGTCGTTCCGGAGGTGGTTTCAGTTGTCCCTTTGTCTTTAAAAGTAATTTCAGGTTCAGTTGCAGAACTGTAATTGAATTCACTCGTGTCTTACATTTCAGACGGTTCTGTTATGGTGACCAAAATGTCGATAGTGCTAACTTAACCTGATTCGCCTTGGATTTTGCCCGCGACTGTTTGTTTGAAATTCATCGGGAAAGTCTGGGGTATGTTATTAATAGATAGCAACCGAGATGGAAGGATTGATAAGATTTGACATTACGAGAATAAGTGCATATCTTATCTGAGGTGATATGTGCGAGCACATCGTTTATTACACCGAGCGGTGAGTAGTGAATGGATATAAAGGGCTATAATGAGTTATGATTGACGAGAATCTTCCCGAAGGTCCAGGAAAACTGGAGTTCAAGCCGGATGAGAAGCGTCTGGCAAAACTCGCCCGGTTCCGTCGGTTTGCGCTTTTACTTACGATTGTTTTGCTGGGTGGTGCTTTGTTGCTCACACTTACAATTCAGCCGAGGTGGATGATGGTTGGGGTTGGTATCAAACCGGAGACGGTAGCAACTGGCAATGTGCCGCAGGATGCGGAAACATTTGGAGCCCGCGCACCGAGCGTGCCGGTAATATCTCCAGCCGAGCGGCAAAAGAGTACGATAATAGCAACGGCGCAGTTGATTGACTCAAGCGCCAGAACTGCGGTTGTTCTGTGGCAAAGGGCAGAGATGCTGGTGCTGGAGGGTGTGCTGGAGCGGGATGGTGCTGAGGAGGTTTTAAGGCGGGTCGGAATGGCGCGGGTCGTTAATGACAGTGCCCGTAAGCTTTTAAGTGAGGCAAAAGCCGGGCTGGAGCGAATGAAGAGTATGACGAACTTTGTGTCGGTAAAGGGTTTAAGATGGAGTGCATTTTTGACTGCGGGCAGAGATTTTCTGGCGTTGCTGGAGGATGAGTCCAATGACCGGCTTGCCTGGCTTGATGCCTATGAGAGTTCGGTACGAGCGTTTGCCAGCGGTGATAAAGCGGATTTTGAAATCAAGGGTAATGTTGCGGGCGGATATCTTCGGAAGTGTGAGGTACGAAGGCGGAAATTAAGCCGTGCCAGCGCCCGTTTCACCGAGAGCCGCGTCGCGCTGGAAAGCAGTCTGTAAGTTTTAGGCCAATTTTAAACTGGATTTCCCGATAAATTTTTGGTATAATATTTCGATTCATGGGAAGGCAGGGTTCAGAAGGTGTCGAAAGTTTGCCCGCGGTTAGTGCTCCGGAGCGGGCGTTGCCACTGGAATATCGCTATCGTACCAGTTTTGCGGGCAGCCTCTTTGCCGGTGTGACAATTTTAATTGGTATTGCGGTGCTGGGCGGCGGAAGATTCAGTATTTTCTTGATTGTGTTGAGTATTGTTCTATGCGTTTACGGATTGGTGGTTTTCAGTGCCGACCCCGATGGTTTCTGGCATTCGGTGGGTAAGAGGTTGATTATCAGTGACGAGTGTCTCGAAGAGGTGGATGAGGAGTGGCGGGTTCGCTGGGTGATTTTGCCCGGTGAGGTTAAGAGTGTGAAGAAGCATCTGGGTAGACCGGTGTTACCATTTGGAATTAATCAAAACTGGCGGGTAGAGGTCTGGGAAATATTCCTAAAGGATGGTAAGCGGGTTAAAATTCCGGTGTGGCTTCTGCCCGAAGGCGGGAGAAATTTCAAGCAGCGGTTCGAAACTTTTCTTAAATTTAGTACCGAGCGGTTAAAAAAGGATGGTTCGGTGGTTGGTTGACAAAGGGGGTATTTTAGTTATGATTTGAATGTGTTTGACTACAGCAAAGTCCCAATTGAGTCGAATGATAAGAAGATACTTTTAGTGGTGCTGGATGGTCTTGGTGGTCTGCCCAAGCATGACAAGACCGAACTGGAAGCAGCATGGGTACCAAATCTCGACCGGCTGGCGGTGACTGCCAGTCTCGGCCTTCTGGTGCCGATAGCGCGTGGAGTGACTCCCGGTTCTGGTGCCGCCCATCTGGCGATTTTCGGCTACAATCCTGAACAGTATCAGGTAGGACGAGGGGTACTTGAGGCGTTGGGAAGTGGTTTAACACCGAATCCGACCGATTTGTGTTGCCGGGCAAATTTTGCCACCATCGATAAAAATGGGGTGATTACCGACCGAAGGGCAAAAAGGGCAGGAGAGCGGATGAGCGATGTCGAAGGGGCGGAATTGTGTGCCCTTTTGCAGGATGCGATACCGAAAATTGACGATGTGAAGGTGACGATAAAAGCGGGTAAAGGGCATAGATTTGTCGTCGTGTTTTCTGGACCGGGTTTGAAGGATGGGCTAACAGATTCTGACCCGGGTAAGGATGGGAAAAGCCCGTTAGCGGTAAAGCCCTTTGTGCCGGATGCGGAGAAGGCGGCGGTAATTGCCAACCGGTTTATTGAGATGAGTGGTGCCGTGCTCAAAAATCGGGAACGGGCGAACTGGGTTTTACTGCGCGGACTTTCCCTGCCGCCGAATTTGCCACCATTTCCCGAACGGTATAAGCTGCGCGCAGCAGCGGTTGCCGCTTACCCGATGTACAAAGGTCTGGCACGGCTCTTGGGGATGGAGGTGCTGGAATGTGGCGGGACCTGGGAGGAGGAAGTGGCAGCGGTGGCAAAACATCGTGATGAGTTTGACTTTTTCTATCTTCATTTTAAGGAGTTTGACCAGGCGGGCGAGGATGGGGATTTTGAGAAGAAGGTTGAGCTTTTGGAACGGTTTGACGAACAGATTGTTCCCCGTATTGTAGAGCTGAATTTTGATGTTTTGTGTATTACCGGTGACCATTCAACACCGGCAATTTTAGGTGCCCATTCGTGGCATGCGGTGCCGATAATGCTTCACTCCCGCTATTGTCGGATTCATTCACTGGTTGAAGAGTTTGGCGAGCGAGCCTGTATGCGTGGTTCGCTTGGTGTTGTTTATGGACGGGAGTTGATGCCCTTGCTCCTTGCCCATGCCTTGCGCTATGGAAAGTTCGGGGCGTAGGTGAGCCGTCGCTGGGCAATTTTTTCGCTCTGGGATAAAACCGGGGCGGAACAACTGGCGCAGGTGTTAGCCGATTGTGGTTACGGTATTCTCGCCACCTCAAAGACCGCGGCAATTTTAAAACAGTCCGGGATAACGGTTACCGATGTGGCAAATTGGACCGGTGCTCCGGAGATTTTAGGGGGCAGGGTAAAGACGATTCATCCGAAAATTGCCGCCGGGATTCTATCTTATCGTGATGATAGCAGTATTGAGCCGATTGATTTTGTGGTCTGTAATCTTTACCCATTTGCCCAGGGTCTCAAAGAAAAGCGCGGTCTAAAAGAGATGGTAGAACTGATTGACATTGGCGGGGTAACACTTTTGCGGGCAGCAGCCAAGAACTGGTTTTTCGTTACCCCGGTGCCAAAGCCGGACTATTACCCGCTGGTTATTGAGCAGTTGACACGGTACGGTCAGGTGTCGGAAAGTTTGCGCCGGGAACTGGCACAGAAGACATTTGAACTGACGGGAAATTACGATATGATGATTTCCCGGTATCTTGCGGATATTGTTGACAGATAGTTATTAATTTGTGTATAATTATCGTTGTTTTATAAAGTAACAAAAAGATATCAGCAAACTTTATTATCAGGAGGATAAGTGGCTCGTATTGTTGGTGTTGATTTACCGGACCGTAAGAAAGTACTGTATGCCCTGCCGGCGATATACGGCATCGGGCTGGCTTCGGCGCAGAAGATTTTAGCTGCGACCGGCATCGACCCGAACAAACGGGTTGGTGATTTGACGGACGAAGAACTGGCAGCGCTCCGGAAGGAGATTGAAAGTGGGTACAAAGTGGAAGGTGAACTGCGAGCTGAGGTTGCGGCGAACATCAAGCGTTATATCGAAATCGGTTGCTATCGGGGGTTGCGTCATCGGGCGCGGCTTCCGGTACGCGGCCAAAGGACACGGACGAACGCTCGAACCAGAAAAGGTCCCCGTAAGACCTCCGGGGTGCTTAAAGTGAAGGCGACCGCTGGAACCGCGGCGAAAAAGGAGTAGCCTATGGCAAAAAAGAGTTCGAGAAAACGAGCCTCACCAGTATGTGTTGCTTACATTACGACCACTTTCAATAATACTATTGTGACGATTGCGGAATCAAACGGTGCGGTGCTTTGCTGGTCTTCCGCCGGTAGAGTGGGATTCAAGGGTGCCAAGAAAGGGACGCCTTATGCTGCGGGTCAGGCGGCAGAGAGTGCAGGCAAAGAGGCAGTGGCGCTGGGTGTGAAAAAGGTCGAGGTGCGAATAAGTGGTCCTGGTCCGGGGCGAGAGGCAGCGATACGCTCTTTACAGAATGCTGGTCTTGACATCATTTCAATCCGGGATATTACTCCCATTCCTCACAACGGCTGTCGGCCTCCAAAGCAACGGCGGGTTTAGGGTGTTGTTGACAGTAAGATTGCTGATTCTATAATCACAGGTGAAATATGGCAAGAGATATAGGAACAAAATGTAAAAGATGTCGCCGGGCACGGGAGAAGCTATTCCTGCGCGGCAATAAGTGTCTGTCCGATAAATGTGTGCTGATGAAACGCGGCGAGGAGGCGGCAGCGCCGGTGCGCCGGCGCGTTTCCGCTTATGCGATTCAGTTGCGGGAGAAGCAAAAACTGCGGATGCTTTACGGAATTCTGGAAACCCAGTTTCGCAACTACTTTGTTCGAGCGGCAAAGAGTCCGAATACAGCAGCGGCACTGTTAATTCTACTGGAACGAAGGCTGGACAATGTTGTCTATCGGTTGGGGTTTGCCGATTCACGTGCTCAGGCAAGGCAACTGGTGCGTCATGGTCATATTACGGTTGATGGTAAAAAAGTAGATATACCTTCATATCAGGTAAAAGCCGGCCAGGTTATTGCGGTGGCAACGGAACGGGGAAAGAAGCTGGTAAGTGCAATTATCGCTAATAAAGAACCAACCGTTGTCCCCTGGTTAAGTGTTAACCAGCAGCAATTAACCGGTCAGGTGCTCAGATTGCCTGAATATGAGGATGTTAAGGATGTTCCCTGTAATATGCAGTTAATCGTGGAGTTTTATTCAAAATGAAGCTGAAACCTTTTGTAATGCCCGAGAAATTTGAAATAGAAGCCGATACGGCAACTGACAGTTATGCCAAATTTATCATTGCACCGCTGGAACGCGGGTGGGGAGTTACCGTTGGCAATGCGCTGCGCCGGGCACTGCTTTCTTCGGTTCAAGGAGCGGCGGTGGTTGAGGTTCGTATCGACGGTGTAACCCACGAGTTCACAACGATTGATGATGTCGTGGAGGATGTACCGGAGATAATACTGAATATCAAGAAAATTCGGTTCCGCCTGTGGTCGGAAACGCCTCGCGCCTGCTATCTGCACGCCAAAGGCAAACGGGCATTTTTTGCTCGTGACCTGACGGTGCCGCCGGAGGTGGTGATTGCCAACCCGGACCAGAAGATTTTGACCATTTCTGATAGCAAAAGAGCGGTGAACATCGAGATGATTGTTGAGAATGGCCGAGGTTATGTGCGGGCTGAGCGGCTGAAGAAGGACCGCTCCGTACCAGAAGGGACGATTTTCCTCGACGCGTTCTTTTCTCCGGTGAAAAAGGTAAACTACTGGGTCGAGAATATGCGGGTGCTGGACCGGACCGATTTTGAGCGAGTAATGCTGGAGGTGTGGACCGATGGTACGGTGAAACCGGAAGAGGCATTGATTCAGTCGGCGACGATTTTGAAGAATCATATGGGCGCTCTGGTGCCGATGGAGAAGGAACCGGAGTTTATTGAAGAAGAGCGGGTGTATCGCGACCGGGACCGGCTTGCCGAATTGCTGGCGATGGACATCGATGAACTCGAGTTGTCAAACCGGGCGCTTAACTGTTTGAAGAAGGGGCGTTCCAAGCGAACCGGGGAACGGATTTCAATCCGGACGATTGCTGACCTGGTGCAGTATACCGAAAAGGAGATGCTGGATATTGAGAACTTCGGCCGAAAGTCACTGGAAGAGTTGAAAAAGGTTCTCGAAGATATGGGACTAACCCTGGGTATGGACATTTCGGGGATACCGATTGGTAAGGGAGCCGAAGTTGAAAACGAAGAGGAAGAGGCGGAAGAAGAGAAGGAGGAGTAAGCGTGCGGCACGGTGATAAGGTCAAAAAATTAGGACGGAAAAGTGCCCATCGAATTGCGTTAATGCGCAATCTTGTTTCGGCGCTGATAAGGTATGAGCGGATTCGAACTACGGTAGCAAAGGCGAAAGAGGCAAGGCGATTTGCGGAACGAATGGTGAGCCTGGCGTGCACTGGTACACTGGCGGCACGCCGCGAGGTTGCTAAGTTTATCAACGACAAGGCGCTGGTTAAAAAACTGTTTACCGAGATTGCACCGCGTCTTGCCGACCGGTCCGGTGGTTATACAAGGATATATCGGTTGGGTAATCGACCAGGCGATTCCGCCGAGATGGCTTATCTCGAATTTGTCGTGCGCGGGGAAAAAGAAAAGCCCGAGGAGATTAAAGGGAAGGGTAAGAGTAAGGCGAAAAAATCAGCAACCAAAAAGGCAACTAAAGACAAGGAAACCGGATAAATCTGTGAATCGCATCCGGAAATTTATCAAATCGAAAATTCAGGGATTACGTATTACCGGCAAGGAGCTTTATTATGAGGGTAGTTTAGAACTGGACCTCAGATTGCTCCAAGCCGCTGATATTTTACCCGGCGAGATGGTACAGGTTGTCAATGTGAATAACGGTGAGCGGTTTGAGACCTACGCAATTGCCGGCAGGGCTGGTTCGGGGCGATGTGTGCTGAAAGGGGCGGCGGCGCGATTAGGCGAAATCGGCGATGAAATAATCGTAATGAGTATGACTTATCTGGACGAATCGGAGTGGGAAAAGTACAATATGATTAAGGTCCGGGTTGATGCTCAAAATCGTATCTTAGCGGAAAAATAGTGGATAAATCATTCTATACCGGTGGGAAGTTAACTGATTTAAATGCGTTCAGATTTTTCTTTTGCCAAATTGGTTGAGAAAGGGTATTGAACTTTATATCATATTGGTTTTGGGGATTTCCCTGGGGATTGGTCTTTCATCCGGTTGTCAGAAGAAAAGCAGGCGGGAAAAATCCAATCCGGAATTTTTTGGGGTCGGGGTCAAAGTGATAAACAGCACCGGCGTGCACCGGCTT
Organism: candidate division WOR-3 bacterium; assembly: GCA_013177935.1. Taxonomy (NCBI): domain Bacteria; kingdom Pseudomonadati; phylum Caldifarciminota; species Caldifarciminota bacterium. The sequence continues at coordinate 259,868 of JABLXZ010000001.1, forward strand.
GCCTGGCTTGTCGCCTGGGATATGATTAATCGTGGATTCAACGTTTACGGGACCGGCGATACCTGTGACAGTTTTGAGCATACGGTTGTTGTTGACCTGAAGGATTCATCGGCAAAAAATGCTCGAGCGGTTGCCGAAGGGCTCAAAGCGGAAAAACGGATTGCGATTTTGCCGATGAAAAGGGAAATGTTACCGAGGATTGAGGTGAAGATTGATTCTACCCGGTTTGTCGATGTCTTGCTGATATTGGGGGAAGATTATCAAGTTTTTTTCCCCGCAGTGGAGCCGTTTAATTAAAATGGATGCTGAGAAATTGGCAACCAAACTGGCAAAACTTATTTTAAAGAAGAAGGGCGAGAATATATTAATTCTCGATTTGCGCAATACTGCACCGTTTGCCGAATTTTTTATCATCGCCACGGCGACTTCCACTGTTCATGCCAAGGCAATTGCTGATGCCCTGCAGGACCGTCGTGAGATTGCTGGTTTGGAGAAGCCCCACCATATTGAAGGGCTGGAATCGGCGCAGTGGATACTTCTCGACTATTTTGATGTTATCGTTCATATATTTCTTCCTGATGTAAGAGAATTTTACGGTTTGGAACGGTTGTGGGGAGATGTGCCGCAGAAGGTCGTGAAGGATGAGTAGGTTTGATACTTTTCAAGGAGGTGTTGTTTGAACCTTACTTCATTACTCAAGGTTGAAAAGGTCAACCTTGATTTAAAAAGCCGCAAAAAACAAGATGTGTTGAGGGAACTGGTGACGATGATTCGAGAGGGAGAGACGGCTGAGATGCTCTATCAAACTTTATTGAAACGCGAGGAGTTGGGTTCGACCGGTATTGGTAAAGGTATTGCCATTCCGCATGGACGGTCGTTGCTTCTTGACAAACTGGAAGTAGCGGTGGGCAGGTCGACAAAAGGGGTAGATTTTGATGCCATTGACAATAAACCGGTGTATCTCTTCTTTCTGGTTATGGCACCACCCCAGGACCCGGGTAACCAGTACTTGATTACTCTTGGGCGGATCGCGATGGTGGCGCAGGAGTTGACCAAACGCAAGCAACTTTTTGCTCCGCAAACGCCGCAGGAGTTTCTTGAACTGGTGCGGACGATTGAGGAGAAGGTGCGATGAATCCTAAAATCGAAACTTTGCGTTCGCTTGAGGAGTTTGACCACATTCTCCGCGACATAGAAAGCGATAGTTATCAGCGGGTAGGATTCAAAGGGGTAAAGGTTTCGGAAGAGCTTATCCGACTGGCGGAAAAAGAACGGGCAAAACTGACCAAGAAGATTGACCCGAAAATTCTCGCTCAATACGAGCGGATAATGAAACGGTATGGTGGCCGGGTTGTTGTTCAGGTGATTCGCGAGTTCTGTGGGGGGTGTTATGTGCGCCTTCCCTCGGAACTGGTGGTACGATGTCGGACCGAGCTTGTGACCTGTCCTAACTGCGGGCGGTTTCTTTACTGGGTAAAATAATTCCCGGATCAACCTTCCTTTAGGGCGTGCTTTTACTCTCGATACTTTTTTGCTGTGCTTTTGACTATTTCCCGGCTGTAGGCCCGAGTGCCGGAATGGGGGCTGGAGTTGCTTTTGCTGACTGGCGTAACAGTTTCGGGATTAATCCAAGTACCGTTTTGTCCGGAAGTAAATTTGCTATCGGGGTTACCTATGTCAATCTTTACGCCCTTCCCGGCGTACACTGTGGGTTAATCGGAGCGAAATGGAAATCTGGGAAACAGGCAACCGCGGTTGCCTTTACCAGCGTTGGTTTTGACGGTTATCGTGAAAATGACCTGTTGCTTAATTTCGCCACCGAACCGGTAAGAACAATCAGGGTTGGGGTTGGTGTCCATGCACTTATGCAGACGGTTGAGGGAAAAATGAGTTTACTCCCTCAGGTCGATGCCGGTGTTTTGTGGTTAACCGAACATACCGCAATAGGGGTTTCCGGAAGAAGGTTAAATGCGCCCCGGTTACCGGACGGAACAGTGCTAAAATCGCAACTCTGGTTAGGGGGTTTATGGAAACCGATTAAAGAGTTGAAACTTGCCTGTGATTTTAAGAAAGAAGACCAACTGGAGAGATTGTTAATCGGTGGTGAATTCACAATATTACCGGAAGTTACTCTTCGGTGTGGTGTAGAAACTTTTCCTCTGGTTTATCACGGCGGGGTGCAGGTGAAGGTTGGTGTGATGTCGCTTGATTACGGGGTTCAGTATCATCTTGAACTCGGGGATAGTCATAGCATAACCATTTCGGCTGAATGGCATTGATTGTTATTATCGGGTTAGTTGTTATGTCCCAAGATTTAGTTGCCGATGGCTCGTCAGTTGGTCCGGATGAAGAGGACTTTTATGAAACAGTTGAAGATAGTCTGGCACAACTGGAAGCGACTGATTTTACGGCACCTCGTACCTATCGTTTGTCACTGAGGATGGGGTGTGATTCATCCTTTAATAACGGCATTGGTTGCCGGGCTTTTACTCGGTTGAAAGGTTCTACTGAAAAGCGCGAGATTTTACTGCTTATTGATAAAGATCGAGGAGAAAGGAACTGGGCAGATTTTATTGGGGGCGGTGTTACTTTTGCGGGTAATGGATGGCGTTTCACCGCAGGCGATTTTATCGTGTTTTTCGGACGGGGGTTGCTAATTACCTCTCCTGCGGTCCGGGCAGGTTTTCGGTGGAATTTAACAGTTCAACCCAGAAGTTCACTGGCACAGACCGCGCAAGAGAACAGAAATTTACGCGGTATAAAATTCGATTTCAGTTATGGTCCTCTTATTATTGGTATGTTTGGCAGTTATTCGCTGCGAGACGCTGTTCTCAATAGCGATGGAACAGTAAAAAGGCTTTCCTTCTCGGGTGTTCATGACGACTCTGCTTCACAATGGAGCAAGAACCAGTTAAGCCAGAAACTGGCTGGGGTGGTAATTAACTATCAGGGCAAGAAGTTCAAAACTGGTGTTGGTGGTTATGGGGCAAATTTCGACAGGAATTTTTCGCCCGAGGATTCATTGGGCTCATTTTATGGTAGAACACTGGGTGGTTTGAGTGTTTATGCCGGCTACGGTAACAGTTCCCGATTTTGTGAAATTGAGGTGGCACATTCTTTTCCCGGAGGAGGGGCAGTAGCAGGGCAAATCGGGTTTGATACTGCCGGAATCAGAGTACGGATAAGTGGTACCGGTTATCAGGCGAGTTTTTTTTCACCCGCGGGCAGGATTTACAGTATAACGGGTCGCCGTGCCCGATTTGACCTGACCGGAGCGGTCAGCTATAAGTTAAAATTCTTGCAATTTGGGCTGGATGGCAACACCTATCGAGATTATACCGTTGACTCAATTCCCGCCCGGGTCAATGTGCATACCAGTTTTGAGGGTAAGGGTTATAAGATTCGGTGTCTTTTGGGCAGGATATACCGGTTGGAACAGGAACGTTCTCGGCGGGCACGTCTTGAAATGAGTACCGAAGGGCAGCGGTTAAGATTTGGTTTTTTAGTTGAAGATGAATATGCCGATTATACAGATGGTCAGGGTGTTTTAGTGGCGTTAAGTAGCGGGATTAGAATCAAGGAGTTCGGGGCGCAATTCGCGGTCAGCCGTTTTTTTATTTCGGGAAGTGGTGTTGAACTAACCGTTTCCGAGCCCGGGACAATGCGAATTGGTTCAAGTTACAGTTCCCGGGAAAGTGGGTGGCGAATCGTTGCGGCCGGTTACGGACGCCGGGATAAAATTGGACGGTGGGCAATCAAGTTTGGTGCTACCCGGATCAATTTTTGGAAGTTTGACTTGAGCGGGCAGTTAGAATTGGAGGCGAGTTGTGATTGATTACCACATCCATCCCGATTATTCCAGTGATGCTCAAGGTAGAATCACCGATTATTGCCAGCAGGCGCTCAAGGTCGGCATAAAGGAGTTATGCTTCACAACTCATTACGAGCCCGACCCGATGCGGGCAGAAATTGAACAGGTGATGGTGGCAGGGCAACCGGTGCCCGTGGATTCGGATTGGGTTGATATGTATCTTGAAGATATTGAGAAGGCGCGACGCGATTTTCCCGAACTGATAATACGGTCCGGGGTTGAGGTCGGATACGAGAGGGGATTGGAAGGTAAGATTGCCGATTTTCTCGAACGTTACAAATTTGACTATGTTCTTGGTGCGATTCACTGCTTAGACCACATTGCGATTACATCAGGTCACGAATTAGCAGATTTTCGCAATGGTCTTAAACCCCGAGGGGCAGAGTACATTGCGCAGCGTTACTTTGATTATGTGCGAGCTGCAGCGGGTTCTAAGCTATTTGACTGTATAGCACATCTTGATATCTGGCGTAAGTACATCCTACCAGAAGTTGGAGTTGAGTTTTTGACTTTTATCGAGCCCGGAATTGTGCCGATGTTAGGATATATCGCTCAGTCGGGAACAGGGCTGGAGATAAACAGTTCGGCATTACGGCGGGGAGATGAAGAACCGTATCCACAAAGTAAAATTATCGCTCAGGCAATTGCTGCCGGAGTAAAGACATTTACCGTTGGTTCTGATGCCCATCGGGTTGCCGATTTGGGAATAGGAGTCGATAAATCGGTTGCAATACTTGCTCAATTCGGGTTTAAGCCCACACGGTTTCAAAATCGTCAAAGGTATTGACTTTTGCGATGATAAGTAATAGAATAAAACTGAGATGAGAATTGGGATTCCCCGTGCCCTTTTGTATTACCGTTATGGCAGATTCTGGGAACGGTTTTTAACTGAATTGGGTAGCGAAGTTGTCTTAAGTCGTAAGACGGACGAGGAGTTGGTTCAAAATGGGTTGGTATGTGTTCCGAGCGAAGTCTGTCTCCCGATTAAAATCGTTGCGGGCCATCTATTGCAATTGAGAAATGAGGTTGATGCGATTTTCTTTCCCCGATTAAACTGGTTGGGCGATAAACTATTTGCCTGTCCCAAAATGATTGGGATTGTTGATGTTGCCCGGATGCTTCTCAATAAAAAGGTTCGATTGATTGCGCCAACGATTAACGGGGACCTATTTCGTGCTCACTTTGCGGCGGGTTTGCAGATTAATCCTAATCCGATCAAGGTCTGGGCCGCATGGCAAAAGACAAAAGAGGAGTTGTTTCGGAAAGTACCAGGAGATGACGTGATTTCTTACGATTCAAGTCAAACGGGTATGACTCACCCGACCGTTGCGGTGATTGGACATTTTTACAATATCGGAGATGAGTTTGTATCCCGGGCGATAATCAGCACCTTCAAGCAAAACGGATATCGAATTTTGACGAAGGAAGATTTGCCGGATGCTGTTCTGTCAAAAGCCAATGGTTTCAGTCGAAATATCCGCTGGGTTTACGAAAGAGAACTGTTTAATGCTTTCGAATATTTTTTAGGAAAAGTGGATGGATTTTGTGTCGTGGTTTCAATGGGATGCGGTCCGGATTCACTGGTTGCGGAATTTATGCGGGAGCGAGCCCAGGAACAGGGTGTTCCCTTTTTGCTCTTGGTAATTGATGAACATACCGGCGAGGCAGGATTAGTAACCAGGGTCGAGGCGTTTATTGAACTTTTGCGACGCCGGCAAAAAAAACAGCAAAGTTAATGCGTGTTACTTTCCCTAATTTTGGTTATGACACATTGGCGCTGAAAGGTTTCCTGGAAGATTTGGGCGCGGAAGTGGTGCTACCGCCGCCAACATCCCTACGGACAGTTGAACTGGGAGTAAAATTTTCTCCGGAACTGATTTGCATGCCTTTTAAAATCACACTGGGCAACTTTATTGAAGCGACCGAACAGGGGGCTGACACCCTGTTGATGGCGGCGGGTGCTCGGAAATGCCGGTTTGGCTATTACCATTATCTTCAAGAAATCGCATTAAAGGCAGCTGGTAAAAAAGTCAACCTGGTGCCGATTACTCAATACTCAGCGACCGATTTTATATTTCGCTTGATGCCATCTTTGTTTGATGTTTCACCGATACAGGTAACTCGGGCAGTTTACCTTCTGCTGGCAAAAAGTGCCCTGACCCGTGATTTTCGTCGGCTGTTGAATAGAAAAAGGGCGCTGGATTTCGTGGCAACAGAGCAACTGGTAAAACCGGCGTTAAGGGTGATTGCTGAAGCTCGTACTCTTTCAGAAATTAAGCGTGCCCACCAGACCTTGAAAGCTATGTTTAGCCTGAATGGTGATAAGCCCCAATTGCGGGTTGGACTTGTCGGCGAGATTTTTTTTACAATTGACCAATTTGCCAATCACGAAATCGAGAAGAAACTGGGTCAGCTCGGCGTTGAGGTGATTTTTGAACGGTGTTTGCACAACCATTTGCGTCATCTGCTAAGGGTCGATTTTGGATATCTGCGTTCCCGAAGGCTGGCGCATCCTTATCTTCAGGAGTGTCCTGGGGGGGAGGCGATTCGAACTGTGGGCGAAGCGGCAAAATTTATTCGTCGCGGTGTGGATGGAATAGTTCATGTATTTCCATTTACCTGTATGCCGGAAAACATCGCCTTTGAGGCGTTGCAGCGGTTGTGCGAATTGAACAGCGTACCTTTATTGTCTTTATCTTTTGATGAACACACTGCTCCTACCGGGCTTGTGACCCGCCTTGAAGCATTTGTGGAACTTCTACGCAGGAGGCAACATGGTCGAAGGATTTCTGGGAATTGATGTTGGTTCTATTTCAACCAAAGGTGTTGTGATTGACCGTGACTATCGAGTACTGACAAGCCGGTATTTACGAACTCGGGGCAATCCAATAAACTCAATAAGACAGTTATTACGGGAGTTGGGGCAGGATGTCAATTCAAATGTGAAAATTCTCGGGGCAGGAACGACCGGTTCAGCACGGCGGCTAGCTGGTGTAATGGTTCAGGCTGATGTCGTCAAGAACGAAATTATCGCCCATGCGGTAGCAGCAATTCACTTTTACCCCGATGCTCAGACCGTTTTAGAAATTGGCGGTCAGGATTCCAAAATCATCATTATTCGAGACGGTATACCGGTGGACTTTGCGATGAATACGGTTTGTGCTGCGGGTACTGGTAGTTTTCTTGACCACCAGGCAACAAGGCTTCATATCCCAATCGAGGAGTTTGGGGAACGGGCATTACGGGCACAGAACCGGGTTTCAATCGCGGGCCGGTGTACCGTCTTTGCCGAGAGCGATATGATACATAAGGCTCAGCTTGGCGTTCCAACCGATGATATTCTTGCCGGTTTGTGTGATGCAATCGTCCGTAACTATCTTAATACCGTTGCCAAGGGTAAAGAGATTCGTCCCCGCGTTTTGTTCCAAGGGGGAGTGGCGGCAAATGTTGGGGTACGGGCGGCGTTTGAACGGGCGTTAGAGGTTGAAATCACTGTGCCCGAGCATTTTCTGGTTATGGGTGCAATCGGTGCCGCAATACTGGCAAGTGAAGAAACCGAGAGTAAGAAGAGTCGATTTGCCGGTTTTGAAATGGCTGATATTATATTTGAGACTCGCGTGTTCGAATGTGATGGATGCCCGAATCGGTGCGAGGTTGTGGAAACACTGCGCGAAGGGGATGTAATTGACCGATATGGCGACCGGTGCGGTAAATGGTCAGGTTAATGGATTTTGCGATGTGGAATCAATTAAAATTATGATAAACCGGGTAGCGTTACTCTTTACCTTTTTGACCGGTTTGGTCTGCGCTTACCCGAGAGAGACCAAGGAGGTGAAGATGGTCCGAGAGCCCGCAGTTGCCGGACAGTTTTATCCTGCCGAAGAGAAAAAACTTAAGTCAATGATTGATTCAATGCTTGAGCAAGTTTCCCCTGTTAAATTGCCGGGTAGGATTATCGGAATTCAGGTTCCCCATGCCGGCATTGAATTTTCCGGACCAACCGCGGCTAAAGCCTACAAACTCCTTCAGGGAATGGATTCACTTACCGTCATAATGCTGGGACCGAGTCATCGGGTTGATATCAGGCAGGCAGCGGTGTTTGATAAAGGGGTCTGGCGGACACCACTGGGAGATGTGTTTGTTGACGAGGAAATAGCGCGTGAATTGCTTAAAGAAGATAAATTTTTTGTCCGACTTCCTACTGCTCACTCTCAAGAACACTCCCTTGAGGTGCAACTGATTTTCCTCCAGCGGGTTTTGCAGGATTTTAAGATTGTTCCGATAATGTTGCTCTTTCCCAGTTATGAAGAGTGCGAGCGGGTTGGTAAGGCGCTGGCAAGGGTGGCAAAGGGTAAAAAGGTTCTCTTGCTGGCTTCTTCTGACCTTTACCATGGTTATTCTTACAGTGAAGCCCGGTCATCAGATTCGTTGACTCTTAAACTGATGGAAAATTTTGACCCTAGGGCGTTTTATCAAGCGGTTCATGAGTCCTATTTAAAGGATAAACCAGTTGCGTGTGGTGGCTATCCGATTGTTGCGATGATGATTGCAGCACGGGAACTGGGTGCAGATAAAGCGGTGGTGCTGGGCAGAACTAATTCTAATGAGGTCCTGAATCAGCGGGGTGGCTACTGTGTTGGTTACAGTGCGGTGGCATTTGTTCAAACAAATGAAAAAACGGAAACTAGTGAACAACAGTCAGAAATTAATGAAATTAATGATAACGAGTTGACACCTGAAGAGCGAAAGAGCCTTTTGACGATTGCCCGCCAGACGCTTGAAGTGTATTTACGGTCGGGTGTTAGGCCAAAGGTTGAACCTTTGACCGAGCGGCTAAAGAAAAAGCAGGGGGTGTTTGTTACTCTTCACAAACACGGTGAACTCCGTGGCTGCATTGGCTATGTTGAAGGGATTAAACCGCTTTATCTCGCAGTTCAGGATATGGCGATTAGTGCCGCAACTGAAGACCCGCGATTTCCTCCGGTTACTGCTTCAGAGCTCAAGGATATTGATATTGAAATAACGGTACTATCGCCGTTAAGGAGGATCGTAAGTCCGGATTCGGTTATTGTCGGAAAGCACGGCCTTGTGATTCGGAGAGGTTTCTACTCCGGACTACTTTTACCTCAAGTGCCTGTTGAGCAGAAATGGAATCGGGAACAGTTTCTTATACACACCTGCTTGAAAGCCGGTTTACCGCCTGATGCTTATAAAGACCCAAAGGCGGAACTTTATGTTTTCACCGGTGAGGTTTTTGGTGAAAAGATGCGTTGACTTTCAATTTAAGTGGTTTTATATTTATGATATAAAAGGAGGCATAGATGAGACTCAGCGTCGTGGTCTTAACCACCTTACTTACGGTCGGAGCAGCTTTTTCGTCCTGGCTGGGGATTACCAGCCCAACACCGACCATCCCGAGAATTGAGATAAATCCGGATGGTAATAATGCCACCATAATAGAAATAACCATTCCGGGTTTAGAGACAGAAACTAAAGAGATTGATGGCGAAAACTGGACCGTTGTACAAATTCCTGGTGAACCTGCAATAACCGGTAAAGTGGGATTGCCCCAATTGCCGGTTGTTGTTCGTAATCTTGCTTTGCCCGACAACGCCACAGTTGATGTATCGGTTGTCGAGAGTGAATTTGAAAAAGTTAGTGGTGTTCTTATTTATCCAACCCAGAAACCTTTGACTGAGTGCGAGCAGCCCGTCTGGCAGGTGGATGAGACTTTTTATCAAAAGGATTTGGTTTATCCCTCAGAACTGGCAACGGTGAAACTTCAAAGCACCTGGCGGGGACTGCCTTTTGCCACGATAGAAATAAATCCCGTGCGTTACAACCCGGCAAAAAGAGAGCTGTTTATTACCAAAAAACAGGTGGTGCAAGTAAACCATGCCGGTGTATTTCGGCGTAAAGTCATTGAACCCTGGACACTGGGTGTTTTGAAAAACGCTTATCGACAATCCCGAAAGGTTCAACCTGGACGTGCGCTGGATTGATAGTCCAGGTGTGCGCTATCTGGTCATTGCCCATTCCAATTACATCAGTCCCTGGCTTGACTCATTGGTCAACTGGCATCAGAAGCGCGGGGTTGAAACGCGGGTGATTGCTAAATCCTCCTGGACGACGACTGAGGTGAAAGACTCCATTCGGGCAGAGTACAATCGAAACAATCCTCCGGTTCTCCGGTGGGTGCTTTTAGTTGGAGAATATAACGAAGTACCGGGATATGCGTACCCCGGTGTTGGGTTTTCCGATGTCTGGTATACGGATTTAAACCCTCCTTCGGGCGACGATTACTTTGAACTCGGCATCGGGCGCTTCAGTCCGTCTTCGGTTGCGGACCTTGAAAATCAAATTCGAAAGACCTTAAAATTTGAGAAAAATCCACCCACTGGTGTCTGGACCGGAAAATCAGGACTGGTTGCTCACTCTGAAGAATATCCAGGTAAGTATTCTGCCTGCACCCGTGGTATCTACAACTTTCCCTATCCGCTTTATCGCTATACATTTGATACGATTATGGGTGGAGCAGGTGGTACCAATGCGATGGTTTCGGCGGACATCAATGAGGGGCGAGTGGTGATAAACTACCGGGGTCACGGTTCTGAAACCGACTGGTCCTCCTGGGATGCGCAGGGACAATCCTGGACCGCCACTCATATCAATGCGCTCAACAATGGTGATATGACGCCGGTGGTGATTAATTGCTGCTGTTTAAACCATGTTCTGTCTACCCCTACCTGTTTAGGAGAGGCCTGGATGAGGAAATATCCTGGTGGCGCGGTGGCTTCATTGGGTGCAACCGAGGCATCTTACACGGTTCCCAACCACGGTTGGGATTCAACCTTATTCCGCTGCATTGGGGATACATTTACAATTTCCATACCTGGTGTGCGCAACTACACCTGTCCGACCTGGGATTTAGGCTGGATGCTTTGTAATGCGGACGCGTATATTCAGAAGTATTATGCTTCTCAAGGAGGCACCGACAATGCCCGTATGTATCTCTGGCTTGGTGACCCGGCACTGACGGTTTGGACTGGACCATTGACAGCTGCTGATATCGTTCATCCCCCTACGGTTCCACTTGGCAATTACGACCTTGAGGTGAATGTTACAAAAAGCGGTAATCCAGTTAAAGATGCGCTGGTTTGTGCCTGGAAACCGGGCGATTTTTATGTGTTTGGCTACACCGATGTTTCCGGTAATGTAACCCTGCCAATTTGTGCAACCAGCGCTGGTTCTTTTTCGCTTGTTGTCACCGGCCAAGGGTTTCCGCCTTACGAAGGTACAATTTTGGCACGAGCCGTCGGTACGCCATACGTTACCTACCGCCGTTCATTTGTGAACGATTCACCACCCGGTGGTAATGGTGATGGTAGTATTAACCCGGGAGAAAGGATAATATTGCCCACCTGGGTTAAAAACTGGGGTGATGTCCAGGCGAACTCGGTAACCGGTACAATCAGGACTAATGACCTTTATATTAACATTATAGATTCGGTTAAAACCTTCGGGAACATTCTGCCTGGTGACTCAGCTTTCACTGGACCCAACGGTTTCAAATTTGATGTTGCTCCTGCTTGTACCAATGGACACACTATCCGTTTTGACCTGTTCTGCAGGGATGCAAATGATTCGGTTTGGCAATCGCGTATCTATCTGCGGGTTGGCACACCCAGTCTGGAATACGCGAGTTTAAATGTGATTGATACAATCGCGGGTGGCAATCGGAATGGTAGACTTGACCCGCAGGAATCGGCACTTTTGATGGTTTCGTTACGCAATATCGGGTTTGGCAATGCTAACGATGTTAGTGCAATTCTCCGGTCCGGCGATGCAAGGTTAGTTGTCAACGATTCCACCGGTTTTTACGGGTTGATAATGCCAGAAAGTACCCTGGCGAATACAAATGACCCATTTCAGATAACAACGCTCACAATGCCGCCTGAGACACGTGTCTCCTGTACACTTTATGTAACGGCTCAGGGTGGTTATAGTGCAGTTATCCCATTCTCAATTCTGGTAGGTGAAATTCGCGCCTGTGACCCGATACCGGATACCGGTGGTGTCTCGGTTTCTTATTGGGCTTATGATGATGTGGACACATTTTATACCAAACATCCCGAGTTCAACTGGGTGGAAATCAGAAACCTGGGTACACGGCTGACTTTAAGCGACGACCAGACCGTCCAGATAACGTTACCCCCATCGTTTGGTCCCTTCATTTTCTATGGCCAGTCTTACAACCAGATTTCGGTCTGTTCCAACGGCTGGATTGCACCGGGCTATTCAACGGTTACAACTTATACCAATACCTCTTTACCCAACACATCAATGCCACCGCTGCTTGCTGCGAACTGGGACGATTTATATCCTCCTACCGGTAACAGCGTCTGGTACTATCACGATGCCGCCAACCACCGATTTATCATTGAATGGGACTCAGTACATTACTTCGACCCCCGCGAGCAATGGGATAAGTTCCAGATTATTTTATACGATACGACAGTTACTGACGGTGATTGTGAATTTGAATATCAGTATTTGACTTCGAACTACAACAGTTCTTGTACGGTTGGTGAACAGGACCATACCTTATCTCGCTGGATTCAGTTACTCTTCAACGGCAGTTACCATCGTGGTGCGGCGCCGCTGGCACCCGGAAGAGCGGTGTTGTTTACACCCGATGGTCCGCAGGTGGGAGTTAAGGAGTCAGAGGTTTCAGGCGGTAAAATTCCAACACGGCTGGCACTCGGAATTTCACCCAATCCCATAATCAGGCAGGCGACGATTCGTCTTTCGGTGCCAAATAAAGGCAAGGCGCGATTGACAATATTCAATATCGCGGGAAGAGTTGTGCGGACGCTGGTAAACAGTGAGGTTGCTCCGGGATATTATACGGCGGTATGGGATGGTACCGATGACGGTGGCAAGCAAGTTGCGAATGGTATTTACCTTTTCCGGGTAGAGACTGAAACGAGTCGTTTGACGGTAAAGGGAGTGCTATTGCGATAGCGGTTAAGGTTAAAGGTTAATAGATAACAACTACTCCCGAGGGTATGACTTTGGCTTTAACATGACGGATACCACTGCGTCGTTTGGCATAGACCCGGATGCGATAGTTGTAACCGGTACGGGGTTCGAATCCGACAATGGTGCCAGTTGCACTGCGGTTGAGTTTAGCTGGACCAGCCCAGATGAAGACAATCGTTTCGATGATTGCCATTGGGTCGTAGAAGAACGATTCACGGTCTTCTTGAGACAAACCTTTGAACACATCACCAGCGATTTCCACATGGGAGTGAAAATTGCCCAGAAATCTCATCCGGAATTTACGCGCCAGTTCTTTGCGGCGTAAAAAAACCCTGCGAATGTTGGTCCAATTTTTAAAGACAACGCCGGTACGGGTTTTCTCACCGCCCCGATAATAGCAGGAGCGGCGCACGATTAACCGTTTGTCCTGTGATATTGTGCCGTAAAGAAATCCGAAGGTTTCTCTTTTGAACTTGGTTTCGTAACCTCGGCGGGCAAGACAGCACAATTCGCGCACCGCGGACTCTTCAAAAAGAACTGGTGCGCGGAATTCGATCAATGGATGTGGTGTTGCCATCGGTGATGAATAATATCGGTATTGGCATTATCGTCAAATCGTGCGTAAAAACAAAAATGCCGCTGGAGGGCCTAGGCCTTAAGGTTGATGACTCCAACCAGGCAATCGCCCGACCAGCAGCAGGAAATAAATAGCAAAAACACAATTCCAAGTCAAGCAAAATTTTACTTTATATACGGTAATGATTGACGGAACAATTAGGCATAATATTATCACTGCGCTATGGCATTGGACGAGTTTACGTTGAAGAGAAATCGAATGGTAGAAGAGCAGATTGTCTCGCGGGGCGTAAAGGATGAACGGGTGCTGGAGGTAATGCGCAAGGTACCGCGCCACCTTTTTGTCCCGGAGGGTTTAATTCATCAAGCCTATGACGATAACCCCTTGCCTATTGGGCAAGGACAAACTATCTCACAGCCATATATTGTGGCGGCAATGAGTGAGGCGCTACAGGTTGAAAAAAGCCACCGGGTCCTGGAAATCGGCACCGGTTCTGGGTATCAGACCGCAATACTTGCCGAACTTGCTCAGATGGTCTGGACCGTAGAAATCATCGAGGAGTTGTCGATTCGAGCACGGCAGGTGCTCAATCGGCTTGATTATCGTAATATCCGGTTTCGGATTGGTGATGGGAATATGGGCTGGCCTGAATTTGCTCCTTATGACCGGATAATTGTCACTGCAGCAGCCGAGAACTTTCCTTTCAAATTAACAGAACAGCTGATTGATGGTGGTCGAATAGTTGTGCCTGTTGGGTTTTTGGGACGGCAGACGCTTATTCTTGGCGTAAAACATAAAAATCGGGTCGTGCAAAGGCCCTTGATGGATGTGGTTTTTGTGCCTCTGGTGCGCGGCAAGCCGTCGCGAGTAGATGAAGAAAGCTGATATTGACTGAAGTCGAATATCGTTTATATTGTATCAGACGGGGCGTAGCGCAGTTGGTTTAGCGCGCTTGGTTCGGGACCAAGAGGTCGCTGGTTCAAATCCAGTCGCCCCGACTTGTTTTTCCAGTATGTTTATTTTCTCGAGGGAAAGAAATTTACTACTATGGTAAAGGTTCTGATTTCCGCTGAAGAGATTGCACGCCGGGTAAAGGAACTGGCAGACGAAATTTCCCGGGATTATGCCGACAAAGAACTGCTGATGGTGGGAATTCTCAAAGGGTCGTGGATTTTTCTTGCCGACCTGGTGCGACAGTTACGCGTACCGGTTTTTGTCGATTTTATGACCGTTTCCAGTTATGGCAAAAGTACCAAGTCTTCCGGTGTCGTAAAAATTGTTATGGATTTAAAATGTTCAATTGAGGGCAAGGATGTTTTGATTGTTGAAGATATCCTTGATACCGGTTTAACTTTGAAATATATCATTGAGAGTTTACAGTTGCGCAAGCCAAACAGTTTAAAACTATGTGTTTTGATGGATAAACCTGAACGACGCCGGGTCAGAATCGAGCCGGATTATCGGGGATTTGTTGTACCTGACAAATTTGTAGTCGGTTATGGCGCTGATTATGCGGAGCGGTTTCGAGGTTTACCTTATATCGGTTATGTCGAGGAAGAGAATGACCAATAAGGAGCTAAAGACGCTTCAAGAGTTTTTAAAGGTGAGTCGCGGTGAGGTCCAAGGCGACCTTCTGCTTAAAGGTGGTTATGTAGTCGATGTTTTTACCGGTGAGGTGCGCAGGACGAATGTTGTCATCAAGGGCAACCGAATTGCCGGTGTCGGCTCCGAATACAACAGGGCAAAACAGGTTGTTGATGTGTCCGGATTTTACATTGCACCAGGGTTTATCGATGCCCACATCCATATCGAAAGTTCTTTACTCTCCGTCGCTGAGTTTGCTCGTTTATGTTTGCTACACGGTACGACTGCAGTTGTTGCGGACCCGCACGAGATTGCCAATGTTCTGGGTGAGCGGGGGGTGAATTACATTCTCAAGGCGAGTGAAGGTTTGCCTCTTGATGTATTTATTGCGGTTCCTTCCTGTGTTCCAGCCACATCCCTGGAAACCAATGGGGGAAAAATTGATGTGCCGGTAGTAGAGAGACTTTTAAAGCACAAGCGGGTTATCGGACTGGCAGAGGTGATGAACTATCCCGGGGTAATTTTCGGAGATAAGGATGTTCTGCAAAAGATTCAGGCGGCAAAAGCATCAGGTAAAAAGGTAGATGGTCATTCACCGGGACTTTCCGGTTTACTGCTGCAAGCATATGCGGCTGCGGGTATTGGTTCAGACCATGAATGTATTAGTTTTGAAGAGGCAAGGGAAAAGTTGCGCGCTGGGATGCGGGTTTTCATTCGCGAGGGTTCTGCAGCGCATAACCTTGAAGCGTTGGTCCGGGTGGTAAATGCGATCTCCCTGCGGCGATGTTGTTTGGTAAGTGATGACCGGCACCCTTCAGACCTGCTTTATGAGGGCCATTTAGACTGTGTCTTGCGTAAGGCGATAGCGCTGGGCATAGTTCCGATTGAGGCAATCCAGATGGTGACTTTGAATCCAGCTGAGTACTTCGGTTTTGATGACCGCGGGGCGGTTGCACCTGGGTATCTGGCGGATATTGTGGTTTTGGGAGATTTAGAGAAAATAGATGTTCAGATGGTTGTTAAATCGGGAAAAATAGTTGTTGAAAACCGTCAGTTCAAAGTCAAAATTGCGGTACGGGATGATAAAAAGGTTTTAAACAGTGTGCGGATACCTGCGTTAACCGTAAAGGACTTTGCGATTAAGGCAGAAGGCGAGTTGTGTAATGTTATCCGGGTTGTGCCCGGACAAATAATAACGGAAAGGCATATTCAGGCGCCAACTGTGAAGAACGGTTTTGTTGTGGCAGATACCCGACGGGACCTTTTGAAGTTGGTGGTTATTGAAAGGCACAAAGGCACCGGAAGAATGGGCAAGGGGTTGGTAACTGGATTTGGACTTAAGAAGGGTGCGTTAGGGTCGACCGTGGCGCACGATTCCCACAATATTATCATTGTGGGTACGAATGACCGGGATATGCTCGATGCTGCCCGCGCGCTTAAGAGTATGGGTGGTGGTTATGTTGCGGTGGCAGAAGGCAAAATTGTTGCAAAACTCGCATTGCCTATTGCCGGACTTATGTCCAACAAACCAGCAAACGAGGTGGCGGCTGATTTACGGTTTCTCATTGAAAAAGCACAACGCTGGGGTTCAAGGTTGGAGAATCCATTTGTTACCCTTTCGTTTCTTGCTTTACCGGTGATTCCGGAATTAAAACTGACCGACCGGGGATTGGTCGATGTAAGTCGCTTTGAAATTATCGACCTGTTTTGCCATGACTAAAAGGTATGTTGGCGTGATAGGTGCTGGTGAATGCGATGATAGTTTAGGACAAATGGCAAAGGAGGTTGGGCAGGGAATCGCTCGGATGGGGGCAATACTGATATGTGGTGGACTGGGTGGGGTAATGGCAGCGGCATGCGAGGGTGCAAGACAGGAAGGCGGTTTAACCGTAGGAATTTTGCCCGGAACGCGTCGGGGTGAAGCAAATCAATTTGTTGATATCGAAATTGTTACCGGTATCCTAGAAGCTCGAAATTTGATTATTATCAGAACTGCGGATGTCCTTGTAGCAATCGGCGGCTCCTACGGCACTTTATCAGAAATCGGGTTTGCTTTAAAGATGAACAAACCGGTTATTGGCTTAAAGACCTGGGATATTCCTGGGGTTTTGAAAGTGACAACCGTTGCAGAGGTATTGCAACTGGTTGCCAATGAAATAAAAAAATAAAAGGAGGAATATGGCAAAAGAGTACTTAAATTTTATCAACGGCAAGTTTGTGCCGGCAAAAACCGGTAAAAGTTATGAGAACCGCAACCCGGCAGATACTGATGACTTAATCGGGATATTTCCGTCATCCGGACCCGCGGATGTCGATGATGCAGTTCAAGCGGCAAAGCAGGCATATCCTGGCTGGCGTGCTCTGCCCGTGCCGAAAAGAGGAGAAATTATACGGCGGGCAACCGAAATACTGATTAAGCGCAAAGAAGACCTGGCACGATTGATGACACGGGAGATGGGAAAGGTTCTAAAAGAGACCAGGGGAGATGTACAGGAAGCGATTGATACCGGGTTGTATGCGGCGGGTGAAAGTCGGAGGCTCTGGGGCAAATTTGTGCCTAGCGAGTTACCGAACAAGGTTGCATTTGTAACCCGGCAACCAATGGGTGTTTGGGGTATGATTTGTCCCTGGAACTTTCCGATGGCAATCCCTTCCTGGAAAATCTTTCCGGCATTGATTTGTGGCAATACGGTTGTTATTAAACCGGCAACATTAACTCCCGCATCGGTGCACGAATTTGTTGCTGCTTTGACCGAAGCCGGTGTGCCAGCAGGAGTGGTGAATATCGTATATGGTGAAGGTAGCGTTGTTGGTGAGGCGTTTTTGAACCATCCGGATATCTGTGGTATTTCCTTTACCGGTTCTTCAGTTATCGGTAGACGGATTGCCGAGGTGTGTGGCAAGCAGTTAAAACGATGTTCGCTGGAACTGGGCGGAAAAAATGCCCAAATCGTGATGGGAGACGCCGATTTGGAACTGGCACTGGAAGGTGTTATCTGGGGTGCGTTTGGAACTACCGGGCAACGTTGTACCGCAACATCGCGGCTTATTATTGAAGCCGTGGTATATGACAAATTTCTTGAAATGGTTGTGGAGCGTGCGAAGAAGCTGAAGGTTGGTAATGGACTTGACGAAACCGTTGAGATGGGACCGCTTGTCAGTGAAGGGCAGCGAAAAACGGTCCACAGTTATGTGGAGATCGGTAAGAGTGAAGGAGCAAGGCTGGTCTTGGGTGGTGAGCCGTTTGAAGGTGACGATTATGACAGAGGGTTTTTCTATAAACCAACGATATTTGCCGATGTAAAACCCGGGATGCGCATTGCCCAAGAGGAGATTTTTGGACCGGTGCTCTCGGTTATCAAGGTTAAGGACTTTGCCGAGGCGATTAGTGTACTCAACGGTACATCCTATGGTCTTTCTTCCTCTATCTACACCCGCGATGTGAATCGGGCGTTCAAGGCGATTGAACAGATTGAGGCGGGTATCACCTATGTCAATGCGCCCACCATCGGCGCTGAATGTCATTTGCCATTTGGCGGCGTTAAGGAGACCGGTAATGGCCATCGCGAGGGAGGTTGGACTGCGTATGAAATCTTCTCAGAGCTGAAAACGGTATATGTTGATTATTCTGGTGTTCTCCAAAAGGCGCAGATTGACACGGCGGAGGATTAGCTTGCAAAAGTGAATAGCGCGCCGGTTATTCAGGTAGACAGATTAACAAAGGATTTTAAGGGCTTTGTTGCGGTTGACCACATATCCTTTGAAGTTAAAACTGGTGAGATTTTTGGCTTTCTGGGTCCCAATGGTGCAGGTAAAACTACTACGACACGCATGCTTTGCACCTTGACCCGCCCCAGTGCTGGTCGGGCTTGGGTGGCAGGTTACGATGTTCTCTCGCAACAGAGTTTGGTGCGTCGGGCGATAGGCATAATCTTTCAGGACCCTTCGCTTGACGACCGGCTAACCGCGCAAGAAAATTTGAAGTTCCATGGTCTGATTTATCGGGTTCCCAAGAACGAACTCAAAAAAAGAGTTACTGAAGCACTGGAATGGATGGAACTCGCTGACCGTGCTGATGACTTAGTTCGCAACTTTTCCGGCGGCATGAAGCGTCGGCTGGAGATTGCTCGAGCGTTACTTCATACCCCGCGGGTTCTGTTTCTGGATGAACCCACGCTGGGGCTTGACCCACAAACCCGTAACCGCATATGGGAAAGGCTATTAAGACTCAGGCAAACAGGGAATATGACCTTATTCCTTACCACTCACTATATGGATGAAGCCGAGTATTGTGACCGAATTGCAATAATTGATTATGGAAAAATCATTGCCCTCGACACGCCGGCAAATCTTAAGGCACAACTACAGGGCGATTGTGTTATCTTAACTACCAGGGACAACAACCGCGCTGTCCTTGAAATCAGACAGCGCTACAATATCGAACCAACCGTTGAAGGGGAACGGTTACGCTTTGAGGTGAAAAACGGCGCCGAGTTTGTCCCAGGCTTGATAAAAGAAATTTCCGTTCCCGTGGTTTCGGTTTCGATTCATCAACCGACGCTTAACGATGTTTTTCTTAAACTTACCGGCCGGGAGATACGGGATGAAGAGGCGTCAAATCACGAAAAGCTAAAAGACAGGATGCGCCGTATGGGCCGAGGCTGGCGCTAAAGGGGGTTGATTTGATTGACCTGTCCTGTATCTATATGGTCTGGCTCAGAGATATTATTCGGTACTTTCGGGAAAAGAGCCAGTTGTACGGTTCGCTTACCAGGCCTATTCTCTGGCTTTTTATACTCGGGCTCGGTTTGCGAGGCGGATTTCGGAGTGTACAAAATGTTAACTATACTCAGTTTATCTTTCCGGGTATTGTAGCGATGACCGCAATTTTCACTTCAATCCAATCCGCGATTTCGATTATCTGGGACCGGGAATTTGGTTTTTTAAAAGAGGTTCTTGTTGCGCCCGTACCAAGGACATCAATTGTTCTTGGTAAAGCCCTTGCCGGCACAACTCTATCGTTAATTCAGGGTTGTATCATCCTATTGCTTGCACCGTTAGTCCGGGTTAAATTACAAATTATCAATGTGTTACCACTAATAGTGGTAATTGTTATTATGTCATTTGCCCTTACCGGAATCGGTATCATAATCGCAGCGCGAATGACCTCTTTTCAAGGGTTTGGGACAATTATGAACTTTGTGATAATGCCGATGTGGTTTTTAAGCGGCGCTTTGTTCCCCTTGCAAGGTCAAATCCCCTGGTGGCTCAATTTTCTGGTGCGAATCAACCCATTGACCTATGGGGTTGACCTTGTTCGGCGTTTGGTTCTTGGTTTTTCTTTTTATTCACCCTATTTTGATTTGGGCTTTCTAATCATATTTAGTGGTTTGACCACGGCGCTTGCGGTCTACTTTTTTAACCGCGGTGAATATTAGATAAACCAAGTGCTCTTATTGCCCGATAAGTAATCTGGAGTTATTTTATCAGCCCGAGCCAGTCGCCCAATAAGAACTGAAGCCTGCCAATAAATAAGGAGAGCCGCGCCATTACCGTATAGCCAAAAGAGGCGCCAAACCCAATCATTATGAAAATAATACCGGTATAACTTAACGGTTTAAGAATACCCTTACGTTCGGTGGAGAAGAAGAAGTAACTGATGGTTGCGATAACTCCGAAGAGGATGATCACTGCCCAGAGACCTGCCTGCCAGTGGGCAAAACTCGCCCGGGTAACAATGGTCGCTTTTGCCTGCCGTATGATTTCGGCGTCAATAGCACGCGGAATTGATGTACCAGATGCGTAACCGAGGACAATGGCGATGGGAATACGAATCAGCCAGGAGATTTTTGGAATGAACCGGGTAAAGTAAAGGGCTCCGATTATAGCGATGGCGATGAGCCAGACTTTGGTGGAAACCGGTGTTTGAGCAGAACCAACCCGGTCAAAAAGGGAGGGGACAAGAATCCGATGCCAGTAGAAGGTTATTGCATAGCCGTTAGCGATACCAACATAGAGATGTTCAGCAAAACGGTAGAAGGGATTCTCTTTGTAGAGAAATGAGAAGATTGCCAGGGTCAAAATTGCGGCAATCCAGACCCAGGGGTCGGTTGACAGGTTCATTTTTTCCTCCTCCTTGTTGCGAAGAAGGCGATGTTGCCGATGATAATAAATGCCATAATCGCAAGGTGCGCCGCGGTCTGCGAGGACATCGCTTCGGTACCGCGATTGCGCAGCGCCCAATTCATACCGTTTTTCTTCATTCGTTCGGCAACAAGTTGCTCATATTCAGCAGCGCCTTTCATTCCGGCGAGCATCCCAATGAACTGACCGGAGTTGACATACGGGTAAAAATCAGCTGCCGAGACAGCGGTGATACCACAACTTAAGTTGACACCAAATTGAACCTGAGCGTAATTTATCCAGGAACGGGGGATTGCGGAAGCGGCGATTGTGATAAGAATGCCGATATCGTCATAATTTTTGATATGGCGCATTATCGGCAGGCTTTCGGTGCGATTGCCATAGTAATCAACCGGGAAGACATTGGTAATGCGTTCACCCATACCGAGCATCACGGTGAGTACTGGAGTTGTCCAGCCCCAGAATACATAATCTTCACCATAGATAACGGAGTCTTCACGAGTTCGGGCATTGCTATTGAATTCGGTTGTTACCTGCTGAATTGCTTCCTCTGCTAATCCCAATCCGTAAACCGAAATGGCAAGAATTCCTACCCGACGTTTCTGGGCAAAGGCATGGCGCATTAAGGCAACAACCATTGGCTGGAGTTCGGCACGGGTGTCAGGAGTAAAGTCAACGGAAATCGCCAGCGCTTTGTTTTCCGGCATTGTATCAATGTAGTTAAAAAGTTTTTCAACCGTTGATGAGGGTTGAGGCTTAATTCTAAACGGGAAAAGCAAAGGTATCATTACCACTAACCACAGCACAAGGTAAATCCAGCGGCGGTCAATTTTCTGAAGCCGAACAAGTATATTTTCCCGGGGTGTGCTCATTTTCCACCTCCACCCAGCCAGCCGCGTTCAATACCGAGAATAATTTTCAAGGAAGTGGCAAAGATGCCCAATTCAACGCCAAACAGGATGCCCCGTTTCGAAGCGGTATTGGGTACGGCAAGAATCCATTCCGCAAATGCGGGCAGTTGGTGATGAATCAGTCTGCCGAGGGGAACTGCACCCAGCATCATTATGAATGCGGCAAGGAGTAACAGTGTTGCCTCAAGGTTGCGTGCCCGGAAGGCACGATAGGCGGCAGAAGACATAAAGAATGCCAAAAGCGAAAACATCGTCGCGGCAAGTGGAACCATCATATTGGAGTAAATCGTTTGAATGTGGAATGAGAAGTTGCCGATACGCGTTGGTAAAACTCCAGGACGGGTGACATCAATACCACCAAACAAGCCGATAATTGCGGTAATAACCAGAGCGATAAGGGTGATGTAACTGTATTGCCAGAATTGGGCTTTGCGTTGAATTTTAATCAGATGGTGCTGAACGATTGAACCGACACCGAGCACAAGACTGAAGGCGGCGATGATGCGCTGGACATCGTTGCGCATAATCTCATCGGCGCTACGGATTGCGGGGTAGGGAACAAAGAAGGCAACGGCACCAAAAATACCGGTGATAAGGACAATCAACAAAGGTAAGCGGCGCTGCATAATACCTCCTTAAAGCCAGTTGAGTACAGGTAGATTAAACCCCAAGGCGAGTAATGACATCAAGAGAATCAAAATTGTAATTAGCGCCTTGGAGTAATCCTGGCCCTTAATTGCGCCGAGCAGCAGGGGTTCGCGTGAGATGTAGGCACTTGCCGCATAAAGCTCTTCACCAATCAAAGTGTAGTCGCAGGCGGTGATAAAGAACGGTAACTGGGCAATTGCATCGGTACCGGCAATCTGAATGGCACCGGTTGCCGCACCGGTTTCGGCAAGAATCAGAGATTCCGCCCAGAACATTCCAATCAGAAAGTTGGTGGCAGGCTTTTCTCGGGTCATAATTCCATCGACCGCAGCAGCAAAGGCGAATTGCTGGTCAGTAACGAAGAAGACAATGTCCTGGTGAAAGGCGTCAGGACGACCCGCTGCGGTGTACGATTCCTTGACAACTTCGCGAGCAACGGTGTAAACAATCGGGTCACTGGTGGGAACGATCAATGGGGTGCCAAATTGGGCGGTCTTTTTTGCCACTTCACCCAGGATGTTTAATGAGGCGATTGTCGCAACATCGCTCACCGTTGAGAGCCCCGGGACATACAAGGTTGCTCGTCCCATTTCAGTTGCTCTGCCCAGGGCTTCTTCAACGGCGTCCAAACCAGTGATGCGGCGGATAAACAGGGAACGGTCTCTTTTTGCCCGGTTGATAAAATAGACAAAAATCAAACTTAATACTATGGTGCCAATGAGGGCAGGGAGTGTGGACTTGTCAAACCAGTGTGGGATAGCGATGGCATATTGGGATGCTTCAGATTCAGCAATTTCTGTTGCTGATGCGGCGAGGATTTTATAGCGATAGGGTACCTTGTTTTGTGCTTCGTCATCAATATAACGAGATGTGAGTCTGCCGACAAAGGCGAGTGTCTCCCACTCTTCTGAGCCTTGCTTTTGACGTAACACCCGGTAACTGAGTACCGTCGTATCGGCGGATTTCTGCCAGGTGACAAGGAGCTTGCCACCTTCGTCGTTAGGGACATCGCAGACGGTAATGTCGGTTGGTGGTAAAATCGCAAAGAATAGTAAAATTAATTGCAACATTAAATTGGAGTTTAAAGCAAATCAATCAGGTGTCAAGCAAAATGCAAATAATTTTGAAGAATGGCGATATAACGCCGGCTTGCTTTATTAAAGTTCGGTAGGCACCGGGACAATGCGCAAAGCGTTGGTGAACACCAGGTATACATTTACTTTTTTATCGGGAAACATTGACCGAGCCGCTGCGGCGTAATGTTTAAGTTGCAGTTCGTAATACTCCTGAGTCAGGGTGGGAATCTCAGTTTCTTTTATCGGAAATGTTTTGTAATCATACACCCGTACCTCATTAGGTAGGACAATCAATCGGTCAACGCGGCAGTTCCATAAGGTCGCGCCGTCTTGATACATCAGGGGAAGTTCGGCAAAGGAGTCGGGTTGCGGCTTGATAATTTGCCAGAGGGGGGATTTTTTAATGCGGTTAATTTGCGCTGTAACAAGCTGGGTTAGTTTATCTAAACGGTCCTGAGGGATGGGATTTTGACGGAGTAGCCGCATAATTTCTTGTTTAAGTGCGGGGTCCTCGGGTGCCAATCGGCGGGTTGAGAACATTTCAAAGAGGCGATGAAAAACATCACCAAGGACGATGGCTTCAGGATGATGCCGGGAGTGGTCACGGGGTGTATAACGGGTTACGGAACGGATTTGGGGCAGGGTAACCGGTTGTATTGGACCCTTTTTGACCACGGGCTTCGGCTCTTCTTTTACTTCTGGTGCTGGCAAAACCGGCTCCGGGATTGTGGTGGCATTAATACAATAGACATTCGCGATGTTAGCGTTTTCCAACTTAAACTCCTTACCATCAAAGGTCAGTCCAAGATGTTTTTTTAACCAGTCAAGTTTTATCTTTTCTTTCCCGTCCGTTTTGGTACTCATTTGCCAGACGCCGGTGAGAAAGAGCGCATCACAGGCACGGGTACAGGCGACATAAAAAACCCGCTTCTCTTCCTCGATTTGCTTTTCGAGAACGGTTTGAAAAACCGGATGGCTTTTCCGAACATCGCTGTCGGGCAGGTAATATGCCTGCGCTTCAACGATGCCCTGTTCGTTAATCGTTTCGTCGATGAGCAGGTCTTCTTTATAACTTTTTCGTGCGAGGATTTCTTCATTTAGTCCGGGGTGAAATACGATGGGAAATTGTAAACCTTTTGCTGCATGCACAGTCATTATTTGGACGACATCCATTCCGCTAATCGTGACATCGGCACGCGCCTCGTCTTTTTCGCTGTCTTCGAGGAATTTCTTGATGCGGTAGAGGTTGATACCTTCCAGTTCCATATTTTGAATAATCTGAAGGAATTTTTTGACATTAGCCGCGCGCTGCGGTTCCCAGAACTTCTCCCAGGCTCGGGTCTGGGTGAGTACGCGGTCGACAATCAAATGTAGTGGTTCGTAATTGACCCGGGAAAGGGCGGTGTTGAGGATGTGGACCGTGGTTGTGAGTTCGTGGTTATCGGTGGCAAACTGGCTTACCCGTTCCCATAGGGTAGGGGAAAAATCTTTAGCTGGGTATTGGGCGTTACTGATAATGAGCAGGTCTTTTTCTTTGATGCTGAATAAGGGGCTCCGTAATGTAATATAAAGGGCGATGTCATCTGCCGGGTCAATAAGAAAAGATGTCAGGGCAGCAAGGTAGCGGATTTCGGCTTCTTGATAGAATCCGGTGCCCCCAACCACCAGAAATGGAATCGCATAGTCGCGCAACGCCTTTTCAATGGCGTCGAGCTGGGTGCGGTTGCGAATAAGAATGGCAATATCCTGGTAACGGCAGGGACGCGGTGTTTCACTGCCGTTGGACTGGCGCTCGTAAATTTGATAACCGTTATCAATCAAGGCGCGAATGCGTCGGGCAACAATCCGGGCATCAATCTGTCGGCTTTCCGGGCTGTTGATTTTTTCTTCTGCAGGGTGGAGGACAATTTCCACTCGCCCGGGTCCGCTTCTGGTGCGCTGGCAGACAAATGGGGCGTAACGGGTGCACCAGGCTGGTTGTTCAGGCTCGGGTGCCATTAACCGGGGAAAAAGTGTATTGGTAAAGTCAATTATTGCCGGTAGCGAGCGGTAGTTATTTTTCAGGGTCGTACGGTTGAACTTTTCTTTTCCCAGCCAGTTTTCCAATCGCTCAGCGGCTCGCGTGAATACCTCGACATTGGCGCCCCGAAATAGATAAATTGACTGTTTGTCGTCCCCAACAATAAAGATTGTGGGGGTAATACCCTTGGCGGTTTTTGCGCCTGCGCCGGAGCGCCACTCTTCGGTCAGTTTGTCAATGATTTCCCATTGGAGAAAGGAGGTGTCCTGAAATTCATCAACCAGGATATGGTCGGTGCGTTCATCAAAGGCATAGAGGATATTCTGCCACTCATCATGCTGGCTGATAAGTTTCAGAGCAAGGATTTCCATATCGTCATAGTCAACCTGGCCCAATTCGTGCTTCATCCCTTCGTAGGCTTTGAGGAAAATTTCCCGAAACAGCCAGAACTGTTTGGCAAACTGGTGCTGGGCACGCGCGTTGAGCAGCAACCAGCGATAGCGCGCCATTAGTTGCGCCCACTTTCGTTCTTCAGTAGTGAATCCCTGTCGGCGTGGGTCTTTATTTTTTGTTAAGAATGTAAGTTCGTGATTTTGCAGATGGCGGTAAGCGTATTCGATTGTTTCCGGTGTAAAGTTGTCAGGAAAAAGGAGGTGGTAATTATCTATTTTGTCGTTCCCGACCGGATGTTCTTTTAACTGACAGGCAAGTTCGCAAATTTCCTGTGCCATTCTGTTTTGGATGGTAACGCGGAGCGTAGCGATGCGCCGTTTAAAGAGTTGATTAAAAAGTTCCGACAGTTTATCCCAGTTTTGTTTGGTTTCGGTAGTTATCAGGTCAAGGAGCAACTGGTACTCCTTGGAATCCACATTCTCTTCAGCGATTTTCATCAGGGTGTCATACTTTGTCTGTTGCCACAAAGATTCCGCATCGGTAAGCGCCTGAGGGTTGGGGTCGATATCAAGGAGATAGGCAAATCGGCGTACCAGCGAAAAGCAGAAGGAATGAATCGTAGAAATCCGCAGTTTCAAGATGTTGTCGCGTAAGAGTTGAGAGAGTTTTGGGTCGGTTTCTGCCGCCTTTTTCAGAATCCGTTCTTTCATTTCGGTTGCCGCTTTGTCGGTGAAGGTGATGGTAAGAATCCGTTCTGGTGGGACATTTTGCCTTAACAGTTGGATGTACCGTTCGCTCAGTTGCTCGGTTTTGCCTGAACCGGCAGGGGCAAAAACCACTTTGCTCTGCAGTTCGTTCATTTAACCTCCGTTGTCATCTTCCGACGCCTCTGTTTTGTAACCGCAGGTGAATTGAAAGTCGCAGTTGCGACAGTTGTTTTTCTTACTGGGTTGGGCAATAAACTTACCCATTCTAATGGCTTCAACGATTTCAGTGGCGTTTGGAATTGCCGCCTGAATTAAATCAGCAACGGTAGTTTCTTTTTTGGCGAGCCAGTTGATTTCGGCACGGCGGATGTGATAAAAACCAATATTGTCAACATTCTTTTGCGCGAACTCTTCTTGTTTCGAGAGCAGGTGAGCATAAAGTGGCAACTGGAGATGGGTGCGGTATTTTATTACATCCTGCTTGGAAATCAGGTCGGTGCCGGTTTTGTAATCGAGAATTCGAACCGCTGTGTCTGATGAGTCGATGCGGTCAATTCGGCCCTTCACCTTAATGTTCGGGGCAATGGCGCCCTTGAGTACATATTCAGTTTTAAAAGGTAAAAATCCTTCGTTGCGTAATTCCTTTTCCTGTTCGATAAACCGGGGCAAAATGTTTTTGAAAACCCGGCGGGTTACTTCAGCCCAGAACCGGGGTAATCCGGCATCTTTTAAAACCCGGTTGAGCAACCTTTCGGCATTTGATTCAATTTCTTTAAGGGATGGGATGGTTGCGCCGGAATAAATAAGTTTAAAGATGTTGTGGAGCAAAATACCCCACTGCTGGGCATCAATCACATACTCCGGTTCCGGTGGTATTTCCAGCCCTAACACATCTTCAAGATAAAACATAAATGGACAGCGCCGATAGCGCTCCAGGGCAGTAACCGAAATGTAGGAGTTAGGACCAAATCGGTGACTGATAATTTTCTGAACCTCTGGCTCGGCTGAGAAGTCAACCGAATGTGTGAGTTGTTCGAGGGTGACATTTGACATTTTCCCAAGATAGAGCTGGTGTTCTATTTCTGAGTAGATAACGGTGTTTTCTGTAAGATGGCGGGGTTCGGCAATTGCGATGCTGGGTTTAATGTCCGGCAGGAATGGTGTAGGCAGCACCGGATTGCCATCCTGGGTTTCAGGAAAACTGAGGAATGGTTGATTAAGGCAGGAACCGAGCGTGCGGTGAAAGTGGAATCGCTGCCAATCTCGATGCCAATCGATGTCCGGCAAACCCAGTTGTTTTCTTATTTTTTCGGGAATGAGCGGGTCGGGTTGATAGGCACCGGGCAGGGCATTTTCGGTTAAGCCGGCAAAGTACAAATTGTCCGCGGCGATACCCAGCATCTCTTCCATACTGAGGACAACAACCCCTTGCTGGTCCGGTTCCGAAGTTTTCGGGTTCAGGGATAGTAACTGGTTGATAATTTTTATGAAGTCGGTGCGGGTTTCTTTACTGGCACCAAAATCGGCTTCAAATTCAACGATAGTGTCAAGGATGTCGTACAGTTTTTTGCGGTCTTCAACCATTTCTGAACCAACCGGGTCGTCGGGAGCAATGTTGGTGCCGAAATCAACGGTTTCGAGAAACTGTTTGAGCCGGTGTGCCTGACTGCCGAGCGTGTCGGCTGGTTCAAGGATTTTTTCGGTAATACCCAGCGCCTGACGGACGCGTTGCTGGATTTCGCGTAGGAAACGGGCTTCCGGTTCGGATTCGTCCAGTGTTTCAGCACGGATTATCCTTTCGGCAATATTGTGCCAGTTTTCTCTGCCTTTGATGATGCCGGCGCGGCGGGAGACGATGTTGAGCATCCGGGCGGCGCGGTTACGGCTATTTAGTCCGGTGTGCGGGTCAATCGCGTTGTTGTCTTCAGATAGGCGCAAGAGCCTGGGGAAGAAGGGGGAAGAGAATGCGGCGGTCGTGGAAACCCGTTCGTAGTCGGTGTTCAGGGCGTTGAGGAGTTCGAGCACGGCAATTATTGGCGGCGCTGAGGATAGCGGCGATTCGGGATAGATGGTGAACGGGATTTCGTAATGACGAAAGATGCGGTTGACGAGCGGTGCGTACTCGTTAAGACGGGGAAAGACGACATATGTGTTCTTTAATCCTGATTTTTCCGCCTGAAGTCGTAAATGCCGGCAGATGCCAGTAACTTCGTCTTCGGCGGTAGGAAAACGCCATATCGTCGGTACTGTTTCTTTGTTCTTCTCAAAGGCTAAAGGATGCAATGTAAAACCCGGTTGGGAGAGGATAAAATCGTTAAATATCCGGGCAAGGTCGTAACCGGGATTAGGGTCAGAAGCACCATAGCCTAAAGCAAGGGTGTGTTCTGCTTTATCAATCAGTGCGGCAATGAGTTCCATCTCGAGCCGGTTGGGTGCAACAAAACTGTCAAGAATAAGAACCTTTATTGTGGGAACTTTTTCAAGGAGCCAGGGTGCCTGACTGAAAATGTCTTCGCTGTCAATCCAGCCCGATTCTTTAAGGGAACTGTTGTAATCGTTCATTATCTGGTGGGCGTCAAGTAAACGCTGGAGTACCTTTTCGTGACCAATGAATACATCCATTTTCTTAAGCCGTTCGGGTAGAGTGTTCTGTTCTTCCGGTGTGATGTGGCGTTTCAGGTCTTCGATAAATCGGGCAACAACCTGGGCATAACCAATTGTGACTTTTTTCTTTTTGCCGAGAAACAACTGGCGAATGAGAAGGGGTTTTAACTCATCGGGAAAGGGGCGCCGGTCGCTGTACTCACTGTTGAGTTTCAGGGCAAACTGGCGCAGGGTGAAGAATGCCGGTGGAATAAATGCCGATTTGCCATAAATCTGAGCGAAGAGCACCTGAGTGGCGCGCAGTTTTCGGGGGCTGGGCGTAAAGTAAAAAATTTCCTGAGGTAACACACCAATTTTCAAGGCCATTTTAAGAAGTTGTTCGGTGGCGTTCGGGCAGGAAAATGGAGCAAGAAACAGTTGACGCATAACTAAGATTTCAAAGAGTTAATTTACCTCTTCCGTAAATTTGATGTTTTTGCCGCGCACTACTGCCGGGAGGCTTGCAACGCCTTCTTGCGGGCTTCTTCCCGGCGCCTTTTCTTTAATATCCAGCGATGACGCATCCGTTTTACCTTTGTTTTGCTTCTGGGCATACTCCTCCTTTTATAGCAGCGCTACTAATGGAATCTTAATCAGTAACCTTAAACACCTCATCATGTTCGTGGACCCGTGCCGTAACCTTCATTCCGGCTTCCTGACCAACTTCAATCCGGTTTACCGGTGCATGTTCAATCTGGAGCGATTCGACAATCTGGGTGTGGTCGGTGGTGTGACCTTTGATGTGAATTTTATCACCCACGGCAATTGGTCCAGCGGTTGCCCTGACCACGGCGACGCCGATTTTGCCAAAGTAGTGGGTAATAACTCCGACTTTTGTTTCAGGCATTTTAACCTCCTTTTAAGGATAAACCTTTTCCAAAAGTCGCGGGAAAGGAATTGTTTCCCGCACATGCTTTAAGCCACAAATCCAGGCGACGGTACGCTCCAATCCCAAGCCAAATCCGGAGTGGGGAAAAGAGCCAAATCGGCGTAAATCAAGGTACCAGGAGTAGGCGTCGCGCGGTAGGTTGAACTCCTTAATCCTCTGTTCAAGGGTCGCTAAATCATCTTCTCTCTGGCCGCCACCAATAATTTCACCATAACCTTCTGGAGCAATCATATCAACTCCGAGCGCTAGTTCAGGGTTTTCCGGGGCACGCTTCATATAGAACGCCTTAATCTTAGCAGGAAAACGGTGAATCATCACCGGAGTGTTGAACGCCTGACTTATCACCGTTTCTTCATCACCGCCAAAGTCGTCGCCAAACTCTATTGGTTTACCGGCATTTTTTAAAATCTCCAGCGCCTCGCGATAGGTGATGCGCGGAAATGGTTTCTTTACCGCCTGAAGTTTGGTGATATCCCGTTCCAGCGTTTCCAGTTCTGGTTGGCGTTTTTCGAGGATGCGATTAATTAGATAGCAAATCATATCTTCCATTAAATCCATTGTGCCGTCAAGGTCGAGGAAAGCGATTTCTGGTTCGAGCATCCAGAATTCGGTGAGATGACGCCGGGTTTTGGACTTCTCAGCACGAAATGTCGGACCAAAGCAGTAGGTTTTACGCACCGCGGCGCAGAGCGCTTCATTGTACAGTTGTCCGGACTGGGTAAGGTAAACCTGTTCGCCGTAGTAGTCGACCGGGAACAGGGTTGTTGTGCCTTCGACTGATGCCGGGGTTAATATCGGGGTGTCGCAACAGAGAAACCCTTGTTCTTCAAGATAGTCCCGCAGCGCCTTGATAATTTCATTCCGAATGCGTAAAATCGCCACCTGGCGACGGGAGCGTAACCAGAGGTGCCGGTTTGCCATCAAAAACTCAATGCCATGTTCTTTGGGTGTAATCGGATAAGGTTCGGCAAGGGCTATGACTTTGAGGTCCTGCGCGGTGAGTTCATAACCTCCTGGTGCCCTTTTTTCTTCCCGTGCTGTTCCGGTGATTTCTACAGCGGACTCCTGCGGGATTGAGTCGGCAAGTTCAAACGCCTCCGCTGGTACACTGTTTTGAACAAAAACACACTGGATAATTCCGGTTCCGTCTCGCAGGAGTACAAACCGAACCTTTCCCGAAGAGCGTTTGTTGTAAACCCAGCCGGTCAGCCGAACCTGCTTGCCAACCCAGGCGCCAATTTTTTCAACTGTTGTGTCCATTGGCTTAATTGTAAGATGACGGAATATTAAGTCAAGCACACAGCCTGGCGAATGATATACATTCAAGAACCATTTACCCCCTATATATAAATAATACGAAAATTCACCCCAGAGTGACAAAAAACAACTCCCTGCACAGTCCGGGGGTAATTCCTGGGATAGTCTCTAATACCTCCTTCTTCGCCGTAAGTGCGGTAGCGTGGAAGACCGATAGTGCGGTAGCCGTGATTGCGGCGTTCGGTTCTATCTTATTGATAGTACTGAATGTTATGCCTGGTGTCGTATCTGATACTCATATTGGACAACTTTGTCCGGTAATCTGGCAAACTGTTTTTGATGCCGTTTTTGGTTCTGTTTCCGGGGGTGTTGGCAGACCGGTATTTATGAGCCCTTTCTTAGCAGATTAAGGGTTAATCGGTATCGGAACTACCGCACCGGCATCAGGTATGATGTATATTCGGGCGCTGTTTCCCAGCTCGTTGAACGCTGCGGCAAGTGCCTGTTGGATTGAAGGGAACGGGGTCATAAAACAGGATTTGACAACCTGGTCTTCAATACCCATCACCGTGTAAAGTTTTGCCTTTTGCATCGCCCGTGCAAGTCGCGCCGCCTTATACCAGCCGGGATGGTCCGATTTTTCGCCCTGGAGGAGACGGTTAGGTTGGTTACAGATGGAAAGTACCCGGATGAACTCATCGTTGCCGATTCCCTGGTGGCAGCGCGACACCGTAATTTGAATGCCCCCATCTTTTAATGCGTAAATGCCAAACTCAAGGGCACGCTGGGACTGATAGAAGTTGATATCATAAGGGGGTTGCAGGATACTCAAAACAATGTCCGCTTTTTCTTTGATGGGCAGGGCAAAAAGCCGGTAGGCATCGGCACAGGCGTTTTCAAATGAACTAAAGAGGTCGCCGTAATGAACCGACAAAATACGGTGGTTTGCGTCCTGGACAATCTGAATTGAGAAGAGGGGTTTGGCAACCATTTTTGCCGCTTCGGTCATGTCGAGGTGGACCGGGTTGTTTTTTAACGAGAGCGGTGCCGAAGCGGGATGGAGTAAGAGGTTGTGGTTGTGAATTGTTGTTTCGTATGCGGCACAGCCCGGGATAAAACACTTTCTGCCACCGGTATATCCGGCAAAGTAATGGGGTTCAATTGAGTTGATTGTGAGAATGGCGTCAGCCCAGAGAATCTGGCGGTTGAGAAAAACATCGGTATTGAACGAAGTTTTGCCCAGGAAAAATAGAGCGGAACGGTCTCGAGCGTCGTGTTGAACGATTGCTGAAGATAAAGCGGAAAAGGTGTCTGAACCGAGAATTGTTTTTAACTCATCTTCGGTCGCTTTGCGATGGGTACCCAAACCGACAAGGATTTTTGTTTGCCGGGAGCAAAGAACCGGCAGAAGTGGAGTGAGAAAGGGCTGATTGGGAGTGGGTCGGGTGTAGTCGTTGACCAGAATCAGTATCCGCTGGTACTTTTCGATAAATTCAGTCGCTGAATTGATAACCGGTTGAAGTGGAACATCAACGATTTTTTGAGGAACCGGGGTTAAAATTCCGAGGATGTTTTCTTCTGGGACCTCAACCGTTTCACACCTGTCTCCGAAGCGTAGACTTAAATCCATAGTTTATTTTAATGGAAAACCGAAAATTTACAAGATGTTAAACCCACAATCAGTGTTAGAGGGCTTACCGGAAAGGATTCACCAATTTATTCGGTAAGTTACTTACCTAACCGTTCAGGGAGTCGTTCCCCTATTGAATCGGGTAATCGCCTCCGGGTGGATATTACCAATAATGTTCTATCTTTTATGCCAGTTAAATAGAGATTCAATTGTGATTTGACAGGAATTATCGCTTTGCTATCATTGGGTATGAGCGATAAAAATCAACCAGTCGTTGCTATTGTAATGGGTAGTCATAAAGATTATGATGTGATGGAAGAAGCAAAGAAGGTGTTAGACGGGTTCGGGGTGGCGAATGAGATACGGGTGATATCCGCACATCGGACACCCGCCGTATGCCAGGAGTTTGCGGTTAATGCGGCAAAACGAGGCATTAAGGTGATAATTGCTGGTGCGGGAAAAGCGGCTCACCTTGCGGGAGTGATTGCTTCCTGGACAACATTACCGGTTATCGGGGTTCCTTTGGACGGCGGAATGGAGGGTATTGACGCCCTGTTGTCGATGGTGCAGATGCCCGGAGGTGTGCCGGTTGCCTGTATGGCGGTTGGGAAATCGGGAGCGATCAACAGCGCGCTTTTTGCGATAGAAATACTGGCGCTGGAAGATGAAGGGTTGCGGGTTAAACTGGACCAGTTTCGCGAGCGCCAGGCAAAAGAGGTAATAGAAAAGGACGAGAAACTTCGACGGGGTAAGGATTAAACTCGATAACCAATTGCAGGGAGACGGGGATGTTGACAATTGCTTTGCTATTATTTATTGCCGGAGAAATGGGCACCTTTAATTCACTGATTAAACTACCGGCACCTGATACAATTGGCAGGGTCACAGTTGAAAAAGCGTTTTTGTGGCGGCGGTCTGTGCGCTCTTATGCGGACAAGGCTTTAAGTTTGCAAGAAATCGGTCAACTGCTCTGGGCAGCACAGGGAAAAACCGGTAAAAGTTACGGTCGAACTGCACCTTCGGCTGGCGCAACTTACCCAATGGAACTTTACCTGGTTGCCGGTAAAGTAACTGGTTTAGATTCCGGGGTTTATCGCTATTTGCCGGAAGAGCACGCACTGGAGTTTGTCAAATCTGGTGACTGGCGTCAGGAACTGGCAAGTGCGGCGCTGGGACAATCCTGTATAAATTATGCACCGGCAGTTCTTGTACTATGCGCTGAATATGAGCGGACAACCAGTCGCTACGGGGAGCGGGGCAAAAGGTATGTCCATATTGAGGCGGGCCATATTGGCCAGAATGTGCACTTACAGTGCGAGGCGCTGGGGATGGGAACAGTGATGGTTGGAGCGTTTGACGACAGAGCAGTACAACAAGTCTTGGTCACGAGGTTCGCGCCGCTTTACATTATGCCCTTTGGCTACAAGAAAAAACAGTAATTTTTGTAATATAAAAGGAGGCAACTGAATGGTCTTAACACAAACCGATTTGAAAGGTATCAAAAAGGTTGCGCAGGGTAAGGTGCGCGACATCTACCAGGTGGGTGAACATCTTTTAATCGTGGCAACGGACCGATTGAGCGCCTTTGATGTCGTTCTACCGGACGGGATTCCTGACAAAGGCAGGGTGTTGAACCTGCTTTCGGTTTTCTGGTTCGAAAAGTTCGCAAGGCTTATTCACAACCATCTCATCAGTGCTAAAGTTGACGAGTTTCCCGCGGTGCTGGCGCCCCATCGCGAAGTAATAAAAGAACGGGCGATGCTCGTGTATCAGGCAAAACCGTTGCCGGTGGAGTGTGTAGTACGCGGGTATCTTGCCGGTAGCGGCTGGAATGATTACCAGAAAACCGGTGCGGTGTGCGGAATAAAACTACCCCCGGGGTTGCAACAGGCAGAGAAACTGCCCCAACCGATATTTACGCCATCAACCAAAAGTCATACCGGGCACGATGAAAATATATCTTTTGAGGAGATGAAAAGTCTTGTGGGTGAGGAGCTTGCTCAGAAGGTGCGCCGTATTTCAATTGAAATTTACGAGGAGGCAAGCGAATACGCCCGGCAAAAGGGAATTATCATTGCTGATACGAAGTTTGAGTTCGGAATTTACGATGGCAAGTTGATGTTGATTGATGAGGTGTTGACACCGGACTCTTCCCGTTTCTGGTCGGAAAAGGAGTACCGATTGGGAATTTCGCCCCCCAGTTTTGATAAACAGTTTGTCCGGGACTACTTAGACTCAACAGGTTGGAACCGACAGCCGCCCGCACCTCATTTGCCACCTGAGGTAATCGCGGGAACAACCGCCCGTTATCGGGAGGCGTACCGGATGCTCACGGGCAAAGAACTTGACTGAATGCGTATTGAAGAGT
Organism: candidate division WOR-3 bacterium; assembly: GCA_013177935.1. Lineage (NCBI taxonomy): Bacteria > Pseudomonadati > Caldifarciminota > Caldifarciminota bacterium. The sequence goes on from JABLXZ010000001.1 coordinate 295,628, forward strand.
TTGATTACAATCTACCTGCAGAGTTGATTGCTCAGACTCCTGTTGAACCGCGTGATGCATCCAGGCTTCTGGTTTTGGACCGTAAGACAGGAGCCTTAGACGAAGCCCGTTTTTATGAAATCGGCAGGTGGCTTGTACCGGGTGATGTACTGGTGTTTAATGATACCCGGGTGATACCGGCAAGGATTTATGGTAAGTTACCTACCGGCGCAAAGGTTGAACTACTGCTGCTGCGACAGATTCAGGATGGGGTCTGGGAGGTTTTGAGCCGACCGGCGCGAAAAGCCCGAATCGGAACGGTGATTGAGTTTGATGGTTTCCAGGCAGAAATTGTCGAAAGAAAACCAGAAGGGGTAAGGGTGGTGCGATTTGAACCCGAGGACATCAGTCTGCTGTTACAAAAGAGTGGTGAGGTTGCATTGCCCCCATACATTAAAGAAAAGTGTCCTGACCCGGAACGGTACCAGACGATTTTTGCCCGGGTACCCGGTGCGGTTGCCGCACCAACAGCGGGTTTGCACTTCACGCCAGAACTTGTTAAGAATCTTTGTGCAAAAGGGTTGGAAGTTGCTGTAGTTACATTACATGCCAGTTTGGGCACTTTTCGTCCTGTGAAAGTGTCTGAGGTGGAAAAGCACCAGATGCACCTTGAGGAGTTTGAGATTTCTGAGGAGACGGCGGCGCGCATAAATCGGGCATTAAGCGAGCAGAGGCGCGTGGTCTGTGTTGGTACAACTACGGTACGGGTGCTCGAAAGTCAGGCAGAGTGGCACAATGGCAAAGTTGTGGTGAAGCCCGGAAAGGGCGAAACACACCTTTATATCTATCCAGGTTTTGAATGGAAGGTCACCGGTGCGCTAATTACCAACTTCCATCTGCCAAAATCGACCTTGCTACTTCTGGTATCGTCATTTGCCAGCCGGGAGATGATAATGAAGGCATATGAGTACGCAATTAATCACCGGTTCCGATTCTACAGTTTCGGCGATGCGATGCTGATTATTTAATTGTGGAGCCGTTAAAGATTAGCCAGATTGCGCAGGTGACCGGTGGTTCTTTAGTGCCAGAAAATTCAGAACCAATTGTGGCCGGGGTTTCGATTGATACCCGAACCATAAAGCCAGGTGAACTTTTTATTGCGCTCAAAGGCAAGCGGTTCGATGGCCATCAGTTTGTAGAAGAAGCGTTCTCTAAGGGCGCGGCGGCGGTTATGGTGGAAAAGGGACAGGCGCCAAAGCATAAAGGTGTTGTCGTTGCGGTGCCGGATACCAGAGTGGCATTGCTTTCTCTGGCTCAATGGTACCGGGAACAGTTAAAGGTTCGTGTGGTTGCAATAACCGGCTCGAACGGCAAAACGACTACTAAGGAGATGCTGGCAAAGATACTTGAGTCTCGATTTTCTGTGGTGAAGGCGCCGGCGAGTTACAACAATGACATCGGCGTGCCTTTGACAGTAATGGCGATGGATTCGAGAACTGATATCGCCATCTTCGAGATTGAGATGAATGAACTGGGCGGCACCTTGCGACTGGCAAAGGTGTGTCAACCGGAAATCGGTCTGGTTACCAACATTGGCGATACCCACTTGGAGTTTATGAAGGACCGTTCTGGTGTTGCGCAGGAAAAGGCAGAATTACTTGAGGCGCTGCCGGAAAATGGGGTGGCGGTTGTGAACTTTGATGACCCATTGGTGATGGAAATCGCAGACCAAATCGGCAGAAAAAAAAGGCTGAAACTATTGACTTTTGGTTTTAATCGAGGCGCCGATGTGTATGCTACTGATGTGGTCGTAACAGGGGTGAAAAGGACCCGTTTTCTTCTTGTCGGTAAATACCCGGTAGAACTACCGGTTTTAGGTCAGCACAACATCGCCAATCTGCTTGCGGCAAGTGCTGCGGCTAATGTGCTGGGTGTTTCGTTTTCCGAAATCGGCGAGGCGATTAAGGATTTCTGTCCGGCACCACAGCGGCTTGCGATTCGGAAACTCAATGGCGTACTTTTAATTGATGACTGTTTTAACGCCAACCCCCAATCAGTGGCGGCAGCGCTGGCGGTACTGGGGAGTATCGCACCCCCGGAAAAACGGGTGGCAATTCTGGCTGATATGTTAGAGCTGGGAGAGAAGTCCGAAGTACTGCATCGGGAAGTTGGTGTTCAGGCGGCTCGTTGTGTCAACCGGTTGGTGGTAATAGGTGAGAAGGCGCAATTTATCGCTGAGGCAGCGGTTTCTGCTGGACTAAAATTAGAGAACATCAAAAGCTATCAGACCGTCGCTGATGTCGGCCCTGACTTATTTGACTTTATCAAACCCAATGATACAATACTTGTCAAGGGTTCGAGAGCGATGGCTCTCGAAAATGTTGTAGAAAAGATTGTGAGGCATTATGGAGAAAAAACCGATTAGATTCACCGATACGACCTTGCGTGATGCCCATCAGTCGCTCTGGGCAACGCGGATGACACTGGAAGATATGCTTCCGGTTCTGGAAAAGTTTGATGCGGTTGGCTACTGGTCGCTGGAAATGTGGGGCGGAGCAACATTTGATGTTTGTCTCCGTTATTTAAATGAAGACCCCTGGGAAAGGTTGCGGGAGATTCGGAAACGAATTAAGAACACCAAACTGCAAATGCTTTTACGGGGGCAGAATGTCGTTGGGTATCGGAACTATCCGGACGATGTCCTTGAGGCTTTTGTCTTTAAAGCCGCGGAATGGGGTATTGATATCTTCCGGATATTTGATGCATTAAACGATGCCCGGAATTTAGAGAAGGCGATTGAGTTTGTTAAAAAGGCGGGGAAACATGCCCAGGGGACCCTTTGTTATGCGGTGAGCCCGGTCCATACCGTTGACTATTATCTTGCCCGGGCAAGTGAACAGAAAGAGATGGGGATTGACTCTATCTGCATTAAGGATATGGCGGGGATTCTGTCACCGCCTAAGGCGTTTGAACTGGTCAGCGCCCTTAAACAGGAACTCGGGCTCGAAGTTCAGGTACATTGCCACTCTTCCAGCGGGATGGCGGTTGCGACCTACTTCAAGGCGGTTGAAGCCGGTGCCGACATTATTGATACCGCCTCTGCACCACTTTCATTTTTTACCTCACAACCGGCGGTTGAAGCTCTGCTTGCCTGTTTTCAGGGGACGCAATGGGAGACCGAACTCAATCTTGAAGCGCTCGAAGCAATTGCCCAGCATTTTGAAAAACTAAATGCTAACAAGTGTATTCCCGGTACCAAGGTGATGGATTCGATGGTCATCACCCACCAGATTCCCGGTGGTATGGCATCAAACCTTCTCTCTCAGTTAAAGGAGCAAAAGGCAGAACATCGGTTGCCTGAGGTTCTTGAAGAGGTACCCAGGGTACGCGAAGATTTGGGTTATCCGCCGCTCGTTACACCAACCAGTCAGATTGTAGGTGTTCAGGCGGTGATGAATGTTTTGAGCGGTGAGCGCTATAAGGTTGTGCCGAAAGAGGTCCGGGACTATGTAAAAGGTCTTTATGGTAGGCCACCGGCACCAATCCGGGAAGCGGTGATGAAGAAAATTTTAGGGGATGAAAAACCGATTAAAGGAAGGCCTGCAGACCGGCTGGAACCGGGTATGCCACGGGCAAAGAAGGAGCTTTCTCGGGATTTGGTGGTTAAGGAGGAAGATTACATCTCCTATGCGATTTTTCCTGAGGTGGCACTGAAATTTTTCCAGTGGCGGAAAAATCCAACTCCTGTTCCAGAACCCAAACCGGCAGCAGCCGCAAAACCGCCAGCGGAGAAGCCTACCGTCCCGCAACCGCCGGAAGAGCCTGGTATTAGAAGGTTGCGCAGCTTGATGGAACTGGCAAGTGCTCATAGCGTAACTGAACTGGATTGGGAGTCGGGTACAGAAAAGGTGCGGATTAAGCGGGGTGGAACAACACCAGCAACCGTTCCGCAAACAGTATTACAAACGCCAGTTGTGGTTTCACCGCCGCCGGCACCTGTTAAAGAAGAGCCTCAGCCTGTTGCAACTCAACCGATTTCAGAAACAGCTCCAACTGTGCCCAGTGAACTGGCGCCGGCCAAGCCGGCAAAAACCGAAGAGATTGTTTCGCCGATGGTCGGTACGTTTTATTCGCGTGCTCGTCCCGAATCCGCACCGTTTGTGGAAAAAGGTGATGTTGTAGAACCGGGACAGACGCTCTGCATCGTTGAGGCGATGAAGCTGATGAATGAGATTCAGGCGGAGAAGAAGTGTCGGATTGTTGAAATACTGGTAAAGGATGGCGATTCGGTTGAATATGGTCAGCCCCTGATGATTGTTGAGCCGATTTAACCAGTTGGGTTGAGGAACAGATTTGAGTAGGTTCGGGGTAAGTGCTAAAAAAGAGGCAGAACTGGCGGAAAAGATGGCACGGCTGGGAATCCGGGAGGAAGATTTAATTGAGCGGTTTGTCCGTTCCCGCGGACCGGGTGGCCAAAATGTCAACAAGGTGGCAACCGGAGTTTATCTAAAACATCTGCCAAGCGGAATAGAGGTCAAGGTTACCAAAGAGCGTTCCCAGGCGTTGAACCGGTTTTGGGCGCGGCGAATTTTAGCCGAGAAGGTTGCCGCACAAATTCTGAAAATCGAAACGGAGCGGGAAAGAGAGATTGCCCGGATTCGGCGTCAGAAGCGCCGCCGTTCCAGAAGGGCAAAAGAAAAAATTTTGCGATTAAAACATCTTGTTGCCGAAAAAAAAGAGTTGCGCCAACCGCCGGGTGAGTAGCCGGATTTAATTGACCCGATTTGAATCCAGAGTTATAATTTTATGGTGAGCAGAGAGTGTAATAGACTGGTGAGTTTGTTAACCAATGGTTCCCAAAAGAGAAAAAGGAGTTAAAATGAAAAAGAATCGTGTCCCAGGTAGGGCTTTAAGCCTTATTTTTTGCCTTGCTGCCCTGGTAAGTTTTGTTCAGGCAAAGCAGTTGATTGTTCGAGTTGCGGCACCGGACTATCAAACAGTTTATCAACACATTCCCTTTAAGGGCACATCGATTGAGATTGCCGGTGCAATACCGGGCTCTTCTTATGACCTGCTTCTTGAAGAGGAGGACCTGAGCCTAGTGCTCAATTCCGGTTTAAAAAGCGAGATAATCGTCCCGGACCTTGAGGTACAAAAACTGCAAGCCCAGGAGTTTGGATTCTACTGCTCCTACGATTCACTGGTTTCAATTATGCGGTCCTGGGCGTCAAACTATCCTGGAATCTGCCGGTTTGACTCCATTGGCCAGACTCACGAAGGTCGCTGGATTTATGGGGTAAAGATTTCTGACAACCCGCAGGTTGAGGAAGATGAACCTGAGGTTTTGCTTGTTGCGATGCACCACGCCCGGGAATGGGCATCGCCACAGGCGGCGCGCTACTTCACAGACACCATTTTGCGTAACTACGCAACGAATACCGAGTTCCGTAACTTTGTTGACAATCATCAGGTTTGGGTTATTCCGATTTTGAATGTTGATGGCTATGTCTACGATTATCCGGCTCAGCGTTCCTGGCGCAAGAACCGTCAACCTTTTAGTTCGGCGATTGGCTCGGACCCGAATCGGAACTACAACGGTGCCTGTAACGGCTCAAGAATGGCTGACTGGGGTTCGCTGGTAGCCGGTTCAAGGACCTCCCACCGTCCTGCCGACGAAACCTTTATGGGTGGGTTCGGTGCCTGGGGAAAAGAGGTCGCAGCGTTGAGCTCGTTTTTTAAACAGCACACATTTGTTTGTGCGGTCTCTTTACACTCTTATTCAGAACTTGTGCTCTGGCCCTATGGCAACGGAGAAATACCCCCAGACAACACCACACTGATGAGTCTGGGGCAGGGTATTGCTCAACAGATGCAACGTCTATCTGGTGGCACCTATACGCCTGAACCGGCAAGCCAGCTTTATCCGACAAACGGTGGTGAAATTGACTGGATGTATGGTTGGGCACATTACATCGGCGGTTTCCCGTGTATGAGTTATGTTTTCGAAATTGGCACAACCTTTTACCAGTCAACAAGCCAGCTGGATGCGATTCAGCGCGAAGTTTTTAAAGGGCTCTGGTTTCTATACAGCCGCGCCGATTCAGTTATTCAGGCACTTGAAGGGATGGTACCACGACCAATTCTTGCACCGATGGATTCAAGCGCTACCGGAACTTTTGTCGTGCACTGGACACCAATCAGACCGGAACATAACCATCCGGACCGCTGGGAACTGGAGGAGTTGAGTGACCTTTCGGTTGTCGAAGATGGATTTGAAAGTGGCAGCAGCCGTTGGGTATTTCAGGGGGCATCGCTTTCCACGACCCAGAAGCGTTCCGGAAGTTACAGCGTTTATCTTGGTACCGGTAACAATATTGCCAATTATGCAATGACCGTAGACCCTTATCCGGTTCAAAGCGGTGACAGTTTGCGCTACTGGATTTGGTTCAACACCGAGAGCAATTACGATGTGGTTACCACCGAAGTTTCGCTTGAAGGTAAAGAGTGGATTCAGTTGCACGACCGTTATACCGGCAATTCGAACGGCTGGCTCTATAAGTCCTATTCACTCGAACCCTGGGCAGGAAAGTCGGTTTATATCCGGTTCCGCTATATGACTGATGATAATACGCTCAATGCCGGTGTTTATATTGACGATGTCTGGCCCGTACCCGGTTTTGCCAGTCGCCGGACCGTGGCTGACAATATAACCGATACAATGTATGAAGTTACCGTTACCCAAACCGGTCGGTACTGGTACCGGGTGCGAGGACACAACGCTGCGTGGGGCTGGGGTGATAAAGGTCCGCTCGAAGACATTGTTGTCACCGGCACCGGCATTGCCAGCGAGCCAACAGTGAAATACCAGACTTCACTTGCCATTGCTGGGGCAAATCCCAACGGTTCGGTTATTAATATCCGCTATTCCCTCGGTACATCTGGTCCGATTCGTCTTGAAATTTTTGATGCCCTGGGCAGGAAAGTGAATAAATTGGTCGATGGTGTTTCTGCGGCAGGAGAGTATCAGGTCTCCTGGAACGGTACCGACCGTACCGGTCGCAGAGTGCCAGCGGGCATCTATTTCTGCCGGTTGAGTGCGGAGCGGACGCTCACGGAACGAGTTGTGCTTACCCGGTAACAGTTGGTACCGCTAACGATTACTTAAACGGCTCCAATCGCATCGTTGGGAGTAATGTAAGAGAATGCCGGTACAACGCTTCGATATTCGGGCTTGACTTTCTGTATTGTAAATCTACAATAGATTTAAGAATGCGCCCGTAGCTCAACTGGATAGAGTGCCGGACTACGAATCCGTAGGTTGCGCGTTCGAATCGCGCCGGGCGCATGATATAGGATGTGGAATTTAGAAGAAGACGAAAGGTGGATGCGACTCGCCCTTGCCGAAGCACAACTGGGGCTTAAGGAGGGTGAAGTACCGGTGGGTTGTGTCGTGGTTAAAGAGGGTGTTATTATTGGGCGGGGCCATAATCGCGTGGAAACTCTTAAAGACCCAACCGCTCATGCCGAGATTCTGGCGTTGACTTCAGCCGCCACTACTCTTGGCAACTGGCGATTAACCGGGGCAACGGTTTACATAACTCTTGAGCCCTGCTTGATGTGCACCGGTGCGTTGATTCTGGCACGACCTAAACGGGTTGTATTTGGAGCCCGCGATGAGAAGTTTGGTTGTCTTGGTTCGCAATACGATATCGCCCGGGACAATAAGTTTAACCATCGCCTTGATGTAACCGAAGGGGTCCTGGCGAATGAAACGACACAACTTCTGAAAACCTTTTTTAAGAAAAGGCGCGAGGTAAAACGAGCGGCAAAGTAAAACAGTTTTGTGGAGAGATGGCCGAGTGGACGAAGGCGCGTGACTCGAAATCACGTATACCCTTTTCGGGTATCGGGGGTTCGAATCCCTCTCTCTCCGCTTTTGATTTGATAAAGTGAGGAACAGTGAAGAGAGTATCACTACCGGCGATTTTAGCCTTAATTTTTATTTGCTTTGAGTTCGGATTCGGGGGAAAAGTTACCTTAACAAGGCAACAATCAGTAAGAAGTAACCTTCAAATTGAGTTCAGCAAAAGGCTGATACCTTCTCAAACAATAATGCAGGACAGAACATCGCCGTTTCAGCGCTTTCGCTTCCAGCCAACCGGCAGTGATTTGGCTCGGATTGAAAGACTGCAGCAGGGCGGCGTTGATACGGTGCGGGTGCTATGTATACGGGTTGAGTTTGTTGAAGATACGACACCGCTAACCACAGGAAATGGCAAGTTTGACACCTTGGGATTTCTTTCACCGGACTCAGGACTCTTTTACGACCCACCCCATTTCAAACGGTACTTTGAAAGGTTGATGGAGGGGTTGCGAAACTACTACCTTGCCCAGTCTCAGGGCAGACTCTATATTGACTTTCGGGTTGTACCTGATGAAGAAAAGGCTGCCTATCAATTACCAAGAGAGATGATGTTTTATGGCGACACGGTTTCCTACGAAGGAATTGAGTTCGGGCTGGTGCGGTTGCTGCATGATGCGTTCAAAATTGCCGATGAAGATCCTTCAATAACCTTCAGTGATTATGACGAGTTCATCATTTTCCATGCAGGAAGTGGATTGCAATCAGACCTTGCCGCGGACAATAAGTTGGACAGTCCTTATGACCTGCTTGCAGGAGAAATCCCCCCGGGTGCGATTGAAGCGTATCTCGGTGTTCCATACATCCTTGTTGATTCGGGGAGGACCCGCATCGAACAGGCAACAGTTCTACCGGAAATGATGCGTCAGGACACCCTGACCGAAACGGGGGAGACTAACCTTGCTGGAATGGTGGGTTTGGCAGGAACTCTTGCGCACGAGTTTGCCCATCTTCTGGGCGCCTATGACCTTTACGATGTTACCGGTGTAACAATGGGGGTTGGGGCATGGAGTTTAATGGGCTATGGCGGATGGTTAGGAGATTATGGCGCTGGTGTACCACCCGGAATAATACCCGGTTTTCTTGACGCTTATAATCGGGTCAAACTGGGATTGGTTAATCCCACAGTAATTCAAACTCCTACCGATTCGGTTTTGGTATATGCAGCAGCAATTGACACTCAGCTTTTTTTATCGCGACCCGAATCGGTTTTTCCGGTGGTGGTCAAAGTGCCGATAAATGAATATGAGTACTTCTTGATTGAAAACCGGCAAACCGATGTACGAAAACCGGATACCATTATTGTTGATGTTGAAGATGGTGTAGTAATTTCTGTTGAGTCGAACGAATACGACTTTTTTCAGCCCGGGTCGGGCATTTTAATCTGGCACATTGATGAAAAAATCCTTGCTGACTACGGTCCCTACAATGCGGTCAATATCTTTCCGGAACACAAAGGTGTTGACCTTGAAGAGGGGGATGGGGTTCAGGATTTTGATGTGCCTTACTGGCAGACTTACAATTACCAGTACGAAGTCTACGGTTATAAATTTGATGCCTTTTCCAAGCAGGGTTATAATGACCGTTTTAGCGCCCACACCAATCCGAATAGCGATGGTTATAATGGAAAAACATTTATTGCGGTTGAAATTTTGGGGGAGAGAGACACAGTCAACCGACTGAAAGACACAGTGATTCCTTTGCGGATTAACTGGGAGCTTTATCAATCAGGTTTCCCCGTTGACCAGAATCGGGACTCACGGTTCCTTTCTTCATTTACGGCTGATATCGATGGGAATGGCATACAGGAGATTATTACCGCAGATAGCGCGGGTCAGATAAGCATCTGGGAACCTGATGGCAGAGGGTACCGGTTTCCTAATGGTAGTTTTGTTAACATCGGGACAGGTATCAGTGCTGATGTCGCGGTTGGCGATGTGGCACCGAATCCCGGACTTGAAGTCGTGGTCGCTGGAGAAGATGGCAGGGTCCGGATTTACGGAGCTAACGGTCAGTCCATTGCAACAGTGCGGACATTGGACCGGATAACTGCGGCTCCGGTACTGGTTGATATCGATGGCAACGGGTTAAAGGATGTTGTTGTCGGTTCTACCGATACGAAACTTTATGCCTGGAACTATCAGGGAACATCATTACCCGGATTTCCAGTACCCGTCGGTTCAGAAATCAGGGCACCGGTTGCGGTTACCGATACGATTCAGCCGAAAATTGTGCTTCTCACTGGAGACCATCGCCTTTATTTAATCAACCCGGATGGTTCAATTATTCCCAATTTCCCGGTTGTTTTTGGAGTTTCGTCGTTCTATGCAGTAAGTCAACCGATTGTTGCCGATTTTGACCGGGATAGTGTTATGGAAATTGCGGTTATCGCAGGGGGAGAGCACGATTATAAACTTTACATAGTGGAACAGGATGGCAGGATTGCATACCGTTCGGAAAAACAGATTGAACACCCATTTGCCGGACAACCGGCGGTCGCAGATTTGAACGGTGATGGCTATCTTGATATTGTTGCTGCTTCCCGATACAAAATCTACGCCTTCAACTTCAATGGTACTCTGGTCACAAACTTTCCATTTATTCAGGAATCGACCTACACTGTACAGGAACTGGCAGGAAACTGGATTATAACTTATGATGTACCTTTTAATTATACCTCATCGCCGGTTATCGCCGATTTGAACAACGACGATGTCTTAGATTTGATTATTGGCTCACCTCAATACGGGATTCTCGGGTATGATGGCAAAACAGGTAAAATGTTACCATTTTTCCCTTTGCAAACGACCGCTCCAGTTAGTGCCATTCCGCTGGTTGCCGATATTGACAAGGATGGTGTGATGGAAATCGTTGCCGGTTCGGACAACGGGGTCTTTTATGCATATAAAATTCCTGGTTCGGCTGATAAAGCCTTTTGGTCCTGCGCCAATTATGACCCCTGCCACACCGGCTTTGTTCCCCTTGCTAATTTGACCGTTTCTCCCCATCATTCAGAAAATCTTGTGCAATCATTTTATGTTTACCCCAACCCAGCTGGAGAAAAGGTGACGATTCGATATCGTCTGGGTTCTAATTCGGGTAAAGTCTGGTTGATGGTGCTTGATATGAGCGGAAAACCAGTAGTTGATGAGTTTGAAGGTCATGCAGTTCCTTTGCTCGACAACGAAGCACCTGTTGATTTAAGGAATATACCACCGGGTCTCTATGTGGTACGCTTGCGTATTGAAAACGGGCAGAGCGATATCATTCGTTTTGCTAAACTGGCGATTGTTCGATGATACTTTGCGCTCTTTTGCTTGGTTCGTTGCTTTTACCACCAGCAACTCAGAACTTCTTAACCCCCGAGCGAATGTTAATTGAACGCAACCTTGAGAATCCCAGGCCTTTACCTGTTGGTTCTTTGCCCAATCGCAGCGGAAGAGTAACTTATTCAAAAGGAGTAGGTGTCGACAGCGTTATCAAAACCGATTTTGTGTGTAATGACGATACCAGTGGCGGATGTAAACACATCAGTCCAGAGGTGGCGATTGGCACCAATGGGAACTTTGTTGTTGTCTGGTGTGATTTTCGGGATGGGGATGCTGATGTCTGGTTCCAGCGCTTTGACGCTGCAGGGGAACGAATTGGGGTTAACGAACGAATAAACTCCGATGTCACTTTGGGCTGGCAGGGTGACCCGGCAGTAGCAATGGGACCAGAAAACGGCTGGACATTTTCCTGGGAGGACCGAAGGGAGATTGGAAATTCCGATGTATTTGCTCAACGATTTGACTCGGTGGGTAACCGCCTTGGTGATAACTTTCGGGTAAGTGATTCTGGTGTGCCCGGTGACCAGAGTATCTCGGCTATTTATACAGCGGCTGACGGGACAACATTAATTACTTGGGATGACCGTCGATATGGTCTAACCGGGGATATTTTTGCCCAGTTTTATAACCCTGATGGTTCACCCCTAGGCGGTAATTTTCGGGTCAATGATGACCCAATCGGGTATGGCAATCAATACGAACCTGATGTCAGTGGCGACGACTCAAACCGGTTCGTTGTCGTCTGGATGGATGGCCGAAGGGGCAGCTGGGATATCTTCTTTCAACGGTTTGATAGAACTGGCAATCGGCTGGGTAACAATGTGCTGGTGACACCGGATGACAGCACCCAATGGACACCCAAGATTTCCTGTGCGTCAAGCGGCTGGTTTATAGTAACCTGGGACGACCGTAGAAGAGCGAATTGGGATGTCTATGCTCAGATGTACAGTTCTGATGGAACACCGCTTGGTTCTAATTTTCGGGTGAATGCTGATGCCGGTAGCACCGACCAGTACGGCGGCGTCTGTGCGATAAATAACCTTGGAGAGTTTATCGTTGTCTGGACCGACACAAGAAACGGCAACGAAGATATCTATTGCCAGAGGTTTGACGCCAGCGGCAACAGAATAGGTGTTGAGTTTAAGGTAAACGACGACATCGGTTCTACAGCCCAAAATGCGCCCGCGGTTGTTGCCAGTCAGGATGGAGGCTACTGGATTTTCTGGAGTGACTCCCGCAATGGCAATTTTGACATCTATGCTCAGCATCTGGACCGCAATGGTTTACCGCGAGGCACAAACTTCCGGGTCAATGACGATTATGCCAGTGCTCACCAACGGTGTTCTTCAATCGGAATGGAACGAAAAGGAAACATTGTCATTGCCTGGGAGGATGAAAGGGGAACTTCCTGTGATATCTATCGGACGGTGCTTGATTCTTCGGGAAACGAACTTGCTTCCAATCTTCGGTTGAATGAGGATGCCGGCGGTGCCGCCCAGTATTATCCAAGTGTTGCCGGTGGAAATCGTAAGTTTATCGTTGCCTGGTTTGACAATCGTGTTGATGGCGACATTTACGCTCAGTTTCTGGACTTTTCCGGACAGAAGCTGGGTGGTAATTTCCGTGTCAATTCCGATGTTGGCAACAATTTCCAGTGGTATCCATATTGTGCGATGGATTCGTTCAATCGTGCCATTGTTGTCTGGATGGACTATCGGGAAAGACAGTACCGGATTTATGCCCGTCGCTACGACGAATCTGGCAATCCGGTTGGTGAAGAGTTTTCAGTAGCCGATACGGCGGCGGAAGGTGCCTATGCGAGCGTGGCGATGAATTCAAACGGTTACTGGGTTGTATCCTGGATGGATAACCGTGATGGGGATTACAATATTTACTGCCAGTTGTTCCGAAACGACGGTTCAAGAATCGGCAGGAATATCAGGGTTAACACCGATGCGGGTACGGTATATCAGGGCTACCCTTCGTGTGCGATTGCCGAAGACGGCACGATTGCCATTACCTGGGAGGATACCAGAAATGGCTATTACGATGTTTATATTCAGTGGCTGGATTCGCTGGGCAATCGACTTGGCGAGAACGAGCGGGTTAATGATAACCCTGGCGGTAGCGACTGCTATTCACCCAGTTGTGCTTTTGACCGGTCAGGAAAGTTGGTTGTTTTATTTAACGACGAACGGGAAATTGCCGGTAATCCCCAGATTTACTGCCAGCGGTTTCGTGCCGATAGAACCCGCATCGGCGCCAACGCCAAGATTAATGAACCAAACTACTTTCCTAAAAACACCCACTGGACTGTGGGACAGAGCGTTGCTGCCAATAGCTCAGTTATTGCCTGGACCTGGACCGACAACCGACGCCATCTGGGCTGGGACATCTATGCCAAATTGACCGATTGGAATTTAATCGGCGTAGAAGAAATACACCAAAGCAAGCCGACAGCAGGCACTTCAAGAGTTGTTTTTCCCACTATCGTGACCAACCAGAAACGGTTCATGAGTGAGGTTCCGGCAGGTGCAATACTCCAAATTTATGATGCTGCGGGCCGTCAATATGAAGGCAAACGTGTGCTTGCGGATAAAGCATCATTTGACTTCAGTTCATTAAAGCCCGGAGTGTATTTTTTGAGGATAAGGCAGGAAAAAGAAGCAGAGGTTAGAAAATTTATTGTTCAGTAGTTAGGAGGAGTGATGAGTTTTATTATTGCAATTATCGTAAGTTTGACTCCGACCCCGGAAAAACCAAAAGCAAACCTATCAACCGGTAAAGCGGCGCTTGCTTCGGCGATTTTGCCGGGAACCGGACAACTAATTTCCGGAGTACGTACTCGAGGAGAGGCGATGCTCTGGGCAGATGGTGTTATGTGGCTCGGTTGGGCGGGTTTTTCCTGGTACAGAACAAGTAAAGAAGCGGATGCTCGCTTGATTGCCAGCAGATTTGCCGGTGCGGACATTACCATTAAAGACCCTAACTATTACCGGGCGCTTGAACGCTACAAAAGCAGTACCGAGTACAACGAAGATATCCGGCGCGTGGCGAGGGAACTTTATCCTGACGACCCTGATGCCCAGCGCCGTTATTATGAAAGCCGGGGCTATTTTGGCGAGCAGGAGTGGAACTGGAGTTCGGATTCTATCCGAATTTACTCCTACTGGCAGACAAGGCGGGCAGCGCGTGCGGCGGGAATGACGGTAAGTTTCTTAGCCGCTGGTTTGGTGCTGAATCGTTTGATAAGCGCATTTGACTGTCTTTTTTTTCTGCCCGAAAAACCTTTAAGCAAGAGGGTTGAAATTAAGCCCGCAACTGGCCAGTTAGGAATTGCTCTTGGCTGGCGTTTTTAGTCTGATGTACGATATAACGCGAGTTGATTACTTAGTAATCGGTTCGGGTATTGCCGGTTTATGGTTCGCCTGGAAGGTTGGCGACAAGGGCAAAGTTCTGATAGTTACCAAAAAGGACAGCGCCGAATCCAATACCAATTATGCGCAAGGAGGCATCGCCGCGGCAGTTGCGCAAGATGACAATCCACGGCTCCATTACGAGGATACGATGCGAGTAGGCGCCGGGTTAGCACACCCGGAAATTGTCCAGATGGTTACCGAAGCCGGTCCGCGTTTGGTTCGGGAGTTGTGGGCATTGGGAATAAAATTTTCGACACTGGAACAAAATCATGGTGAACTGAAGTTTGAGTTAGGTCAAGAAGGCGGACACCGCCGCCGGCGAATTGTTCATGCCCGCGATGCAACTGGCGCCGAGATTGAGCGGGGGTTACTTCAAGCGGTGCGCTCCCATCCTGATGTCACAATCTGGGAGGAACATTTTACCGTTGACCTTATTGTTGACGACACGGGTGCCTGTCGCGGGGCGTTTATCCTCGACAAATCGTCCGGAGTTGTAAAAACTGTTTTTGCAAAAGTTTGTTTACTTGCGACCGGTGGTATTGGCCAGGTGTATCGACACACAACCAATCCGGCAATTGCAACGGGTGATGGTATTGCAATGGCTTTTCGTGCCGGGGCAAAAATAGCAAATATGGAGTTTATTCAGTTTCACCCCACAACCCTTTTTGGTTCTCGAATTGATGACCGGGTTTTTCTGATTTCCGAAGCGGTCCGCGGGGAAGGCGCGGTTCTGCGTACCAAAGATGGGAAAGAGTTTATGTCTGCTTACCATCCGGATGGCTCACTGGCACCCCGTGATGTTGTTGCTCGAGCGATTGCGGCAGAACTGTCGCGGCGGGGTGACGACTTTGTTTTACTTGATTGTACTTCAATTCCAGCAGAAAAGTTGGTAACCCGTTTCCCGACGATTTACCAGACCTGTTTGAGACTCGGTATTGATATTACCCGGGAGCCGATTCCGGTTGTGCCTGCGGCTCATTATGTTTGCGGCGGTGTCCAGATAAACTCCTGGGCAGAAACTTCTATTAAAAACCTGTTTGCCGCTGGTGAATGTGCCTGCAGCGGTTTGCACGGCGCCAATCGACTGGCTTCCAATTCACTACTTGAGGCGTTAGTATTTGCTGAAAGAGCAGCAGTTCGGGCAAAAGAAGTTACGGAGTTAAAAATGGGCAGTGAATTTTTACCAGCGGCTTTTTTAAATGGCGAAAACAGAAAAATCCAGGAAAGCGAAACAATCGTTAATCGGTTGCGTGACACGATGTGGCGTAATGCCGGTATCGTCCGTACCGATGCCGGCCTTGCTGAAGCAGAAACAGAATTGACGAAACTGATTAACAGAACTGCCGAATTTATCGGGGGTGGCACACGAACTGTTGATATCCTTGAACTGAAAAATATGCTTACGGTGTCCTGTCTTATCGTTACCTGTGCCCGGCGGCGCCTTGAATCCCGCGGCTTACATTACAACCAGGACCACCCGTTACCGGATGAAAGGTTTGAAAAAGATACGGTTGTTTCCCGGGAAGATTTAAACACCTTTTTTCAAATTTGAAAGGGAAGAGTCCGGGCAAAATTAGGGAGTTAGTTTCATCAACCCTTGAGCGTTTTAGTCATTACCTTTTGGTTGAGAGGGGTGTAACAAAAGTTTCGGCTGACTGTTATCTTGCCGATATTAAACAGTTGTATGCGTTCAAACCAGAGATTGCCAAAAATCCTGAATTGATAAACTCGAAACTGTTGCGACAATTTGTTCAGACTTTGTCCGACTGCGGTATTGCAACATCCACATTTGCTCGTAAGTTGAGTTCACTGCGTGTGTTTGGAGCGTTTCTTGAAGCGGAGTATAACTTGCCGGACCCGGCACAGGAGTTGAAGTTGCCCCGGCCGAAGCGCCGGCTGCCAGAAACCTTAAGTCAAAATGAAGTATCGTGTTTGATCGAAGGCACGGTTAAGGCTCCGGACCGGTTCTGGGCACTTCGGGCAAGGGCGATGCTGGAAGTGGCTTATGGTGCAGGATTAAGAGTATCAGAACTGTTAAATTTAAAAACGAGCGATATCGATATGAGCGAGAGGTTTGTTCGCATTTTTGGCAAAAGGTCTAAGGAGCGACTGGTGCCATTGGGCACACCGGCTTTGCAGGCGGTTAAAGATTATCTGGCGCTGGCACGCGAACATTATGCCCGGGGTAAAAGCACGCCTTATCTTTTTCTCAATCGGAGGGGCGGCAGATTGAGTAGAATGGGGTTCTGGAAGATTCTTAAGCAGTGTGCCCGTCTTGCTGGTATCGAACGACGCATTACACCTCATATTCTGCGTCACTCATTTGCAACTCACCTGCTGGAAGGAGGCGCTGACTTACGGGTTGTGCAGGAGATGCTGGGCCATTCCAGTATTGTAACGACCCAGATTTACACCCATATTGACCGAACTTATCTGCGGGAGGTTTATAAAACCTTCCATCCCCGGGGGTGATTTTCAGTGTTTATATCACCGCTACTGCAAATGTGCCGCGGACAATTTTACCGATTACCCTTGCACCAGGGATACGACGTCGCATTGTCGCCGCTTTATCCGGGGCAACAAAGAGTACCATGCCGATCCCCATATTGAAAGTCCGATACATCTCCTCATCCGGAACCGCACCCAATTTCTGGATTAACTGAAATATTGGGGGAGGGCGCCAGGTCGATTTTTTGATGATACATGAGGTTTCCGGCGGTAATAGCCGGCTTATGTTGTCGTAGAACCCACCGCCCGTGATATGAGCAACTGCTTTGACCTGGTTAAGAAGCGGATAGACCAACTTAAAATAAGACCGATGAGGCCGGAGCAGTTCTTTGCCCAGAGTGTACTTAAGTCCCTGAACTTTGGAATGTACCGTTAAACGATTTAACTTAAAAAGGACCTTGCGGGCAAGCGAGTAGCCATTGGTGTGGAGACCGTTGGAGGGAATCCCAATTGCAACATCACCGGGTTTCAATTTTTGGGCATCAACGATCTGGTCCTGCTCCACAATGCCGACGATGAATCCCACAAGGTCAAAATCTCCGTTTCGGTAAATATCGGGCATCATCGCGGTTTCGCCACCTACCAGGGCGCAGCCATTTTGCCGGCAGGCATTGGCTAAACCTTTTATCAGGTCAAGCAACTGGTTACTGGAGAGGTCGGAATGGGCTATGTAATCAAGGAAGAACAACGGTTTTGCGCCGAGGGTGAGGATATCATTTACACAATGGTTAACGATGTCGATACCAACGGTGTTAAATATGCCCATTTCCCGGGCGATGAGTACCTTTGTTCCCACGCTATCGCAACTGGCAACAAGGACCGGTTTTTGTTTCCGGGGGATTTTGAATAATGAACCAAACAGCCCTACTTCGGAAATGACCTCAGGCAAATATGTTTTTCTGACTATCCGGCCAATTTCTTTTTTGACAGCATTCATCCGTTCGATATCAACACCAGCATCACGGTATAACATAGGTTAATTTAGCAAATGTTACGCTTTGGGTCAACAGGGTAATTTGCTTCTGATATGAACAAAACGGAAACAAGGTGCTTAAATTTGCCGGATGAAAAAATTGTAGGTGCGGAGCGGGTCCGGACGGAATTTTAACCGCCAGTAGAGTGAAATCACAGAATTGCTGCTGAATGCCGCGATTAATGCAACGCGGGCATTTTGTTTTTTAATCCAGTGCAGTGCCGAAAGAAGTAGGGCGGTGCCGATTCCCTTACGGCGCATACGCGGAACAACCCCGACTTCGGCAATGTCGTAGCTCTTTTCTCCGGGGCGGTTTGTTCCCGAGAAAATTACCAGATACCCAGCAGGTTTATCTTCCTGCCAGGCAATCATAAATTGTTCGTTTTTAAATTCCGGGTTTCCCATTTCAATATCGAGATGGGATTCGTGGATATGCTCACCTTGATTTAGCGGGTCGTCGAACGCTTCCATGCCCAGGGAGTGAATTAAACCTTTTTCATCGGGGAGATGGGCAGGACGGATTACGATTCCCGGGGGAAGCTTAATTTCATCTAATGATTCAAGAGTATGCCGAAAACCAAGCATTGAAACCGGATGTTTTTGAAATCCGAGTTGGTAAATTATTGGTGGATGGATATAGTCAACGCTTCGATAGAATATTAAAGCCTCAGATATTCTGAAGCGATGTGCCAGGCCCTGGGCGATTTTAAAAAGTTCGTCAGTAAGTATTTTATATTTGCCTCTTTCCCGTGCTTCTGGACCCAGAAAAAGTCCCATATTGATTACATTGCGGCAGTGCCAAGCTTGATACCTTGCCCAACCGTAACCTATAATCAGTTTGTTCTGTTCAAGAACCAGACCGGCACCATCTTGCAACCAGGGGGTTTCGAAAAGTCTTATCATGGCATCGACCGAGTAAAGCGGCTCAGTGCCCATTTCCGCGTAAATTCGGTCTGTTAATATACCTACTTGATAGGCATCACTTTTCTCTATGGGTCGAATTTTCAGGGAAGATGCATCATTCACATTCATTAATTGCGCCCTTTTGGTTAAAATATAATATCTATAATAATTCTGTCAATGATTTACACTGATATTGGCAACTATATTGAATGTGAGTAAATTAATAAAGTGGCGGTTAATTTTTATTGTTCTGCGGTTGGGCTTAAACATCTGCTGGTCAGTATACTTTAAAGTATACTTGATGGCAGAACGGAATTTTTAAATAAGGCTATGAAATTTAAAGGGGTTACCAGTTTTGCAACAATTTTCCATACCCAACCCCGGGGTAGTCTAAGGGATGGTAACGGAAATTATTGTCCGTTCTCCTGTTTGTACTGAACCTTGACTTAAAATAGGTACTGAATATGATAGTTAAATGAGGATTTTTGAGCGGGAGACCTTCCGGCAAATAATTCCTTCTTTTGTATTTGCGATTGTCGTCTTATCCTTTATTTTGCTTATGGACCGGCTTTTTCTTCTTGCCGACTTATTGGTGCGTAAAGGGGTTGCGGTAAAAATCATCGGTGAAATAATGTTTCTCTCACTCCCTTTTGTAATCAGCATCAGCACTCCTCTGGCAATCCTGATTGGGGGCGTAATTACCTTTGGCCGAATGGCGCAGGATAATGAAATCACCGCGATTCGTGCGGCGGGAATCCCCACCTGGCGGATTTTTGTTCCGGCACTGGTTTTTGGGGCGGTTTTAATGCCGTTTATGGCATTTTTTAATGGGTTCGTACTTCCTGAGTCGCAATACCAGGTTCGGGGGCTTTTGACCGATATCGCCCGGAAAAAACCGTCCCTGCGTATTCAGGAACGAGTATTCCTTGATGACTTTCCAGGATATATGGTGTATATCGGCGTAATAGATGAGAGGCGCTCGGAAGTTTCCAATGTGGTGATTTTTGAAAAGTCAAAGGGAAAGGGGGTGCCATCATTTGTCACGGCACCAAGAGGTAAAATTGATTATACACCCGATGACCGGTATATGATTCTTTCTCTTTACGATGGAGAAATACACGAACTGACAACGAACGGTAATTACCGGCGTCTGGATTTTCAGCAACATACGATAAACATACTGATGGACGACGAGTTAATTCGAAGAAATCGGGAATATCGGGGTGATGACGAGAAGCGCCTGTTCCAGTTACTAACCGTGGTCAAGGAAAACAAAAAGGCGGTACAGGAGTTAAAGCGTCAACTTGACTCACTGGCGGCCAAGAATTCAGACAACGAGGCGTTACAGTTCAAACGCGACGAACTGAGAACCCAGCTGCGCTACAAAAATACTGAACTGGCGCGGTCCCTGACCGAAGTACACAAACGGTTTTCCCTTGCCTTTTCGGCGTTTTTTTTCCTCCTGTTCGGGGCACCGCTGGGAGTGGTGTTACGGCGGGGTGGGGTCGGCACCGGATTTATCGTTGGCTTGATATTCTTTGCGGTTTATTATGTTGTTCTCCTCGGTGGGGAAAACTTTGCTGAGGGCGGTCGGATATCACCCTTTTTAGGAATGTGGCTGCCTAACATCTTACTCGTTGTTCCGGTGGCAGAGTTGATGGCACGAGCGTTCTTTGAGGTTTCTCTGGGCGAGAAAATAATAAACCTTCTGGGTTTGGGAAGCGGTGCCGGCGCAAGATGAAGATAATTTATCGTCATCTATTTTACGAACTTATCAAGTTTACCCTGCTGGCACTTCTGAGCGTGGTAACAATATATCTCTTAATCGACCTTTTTGAAGAACTCAGTTATTTCACCAGCCGCAATGTTGCACTGCCTGTGGTCCTCCGTTACTATTTTTATAGCCTGCCCACAGCAATAGCGCTTTTGTATCCGGTGAGTCTTGTTTTAGCGGTATTCGTCGTGTATGGCCAGATGACCCGTTACAACGAAATTGCCGCTTTAAAAAGTGCCGGGGTAATAATTTATCGCCTTTTTATACCGGCGATAGTTATCGGCGCGTTAACCGGGATGTTGTATCTGGTGGGTAATGAGTTGATAACAGTACCTTTTAACCGTTATCTCAGTGATTTACGGCGCTACGTGATTGAAAAACGGTCGGTGCCGGTTGAGCAGCGCACTGTTGATGTCTATCGAGTTGATGGCAACCGGGTACTATGGATTCGGGAGTGGCAAAAGACAAAAGAAAAATCGACCTTACACAATTTTTTGCTTCTGGAACTGAATAAAGAACGGCGCGTAGTAACGCGGGTTGACGGTGAAACAGCAACTTTGGGCAACAGTGGTTGGGTAGGAGACAATATTGTGCTTCGGCAATTTTCGGCCCAAGGCGAAGAAAAATTTCAGCGACTAAAGCGCGTCGCACTTACTATGTTCAACTTTTCTCCTGATGAGTGGTTGATGCCAATGCGTCCGATTGAGGAAACATCAACGCCATTTTTAAGGCGCTATATTGCCAAAATGAAAAGGGCAGGGGAAAATGTTGCGCGGGAAGAGGTTGAATACCATTATCGATTTTCTTATGCCCTGATTGGTTTAATCGTGACCGTTTTAGGACTGCCCCTTGCGGTAAAACTGCGCCGGGGCGGGGTTATGTTGGGCTTGGGCTTGGGGTTGCTTTTTTCTTTTTTATACTGGGGTGCAATTCAGATTTGCCGGGCGTTCGGTTATGCTCATATCATAAGTCCGGTGCTTTCTGCCTGGCTACCGAATATCGTTTTTGGCATTAGTGGCGTAATACTGTTATTAAAAGCCGAAAGATAGGCTCGAAATGGGACTTTTCTGGGGATTGTGTTTTGTTGCGCTGAATTTGATTTCTCAGCCCGTGGTCTATTGCGATGAAGACAGTAACTGTTACTATGTGCCGTCAAGGGTCGTAAGTGAGAAAATTCTGGTCCCCGGTTTAATTGTCCTCCAGTGTAATGGTGCAACCCGCGGAGATATCGACAGTTTTAGACTTATTGCGGACTCTCTGAATTGGGCGCTGGCTACCTGCCATGCCAGTCGCAATCACCGAGATATTTATCTTAACGATGCTGATATCTATCGCACTGTGAAAAAGTTAATCAACCGATATCCGGTTGATTCCAGCCGGATTGTTATTTATGGATTTTCCGGTCAGGGCGGTCAGGCTTTGGCAACAGCCCTTATGCATCCGGAGTTAATCCGGGGCGTGGTTGTGGTATGTGCTCCGATGGTAGCACCAAGATTAGCCGATTCACCCTCGATGTTTACCAACAACTTTATCTATCTTGTTACGAGAGAAAAAGACTGGAATTGCCAGAGTAATTACAGAATGTTTGAAGAGTTTGCGTCCGCAGGGGTGGCTTGTACATTACTTGTGACAAAAGGTGAACACCAGATTGGCAGCCTGAAAGAGGTTTTAGCCGGCTGTCGATGGCTTGATAAACGAATGAGCGGGCGTTAAATCTGCCTGATGGATTTTAGAAGTTTTAAAAGCTGGTTTAAGGTAAGGCAATTAATCACATCGGTTTTTTCCAGCCACGCCCGGCGCGCGGTAATGACCCCGTAACGCATCCAGGAGAGGTCGGCAACTGCATGAGCATCGGTGTTAATTGCCAGAAGCACGCCAGCATCTTTTGCCTTTTTTGCCCAGACATCGTTTAAATCAAGACGGGCGTAATACGAGTTAATCTCAAGGATTTTTTTGAATTTGGCGGCCCATTCAATTACCTTTTCGAGGTCGATATCATAGCCCGGTCTTTTGTTGATAAGTCGACCGCTCGGGTGGGCGATGATGTGGACCAGTGGGTGTTCAATTGCAAAGCAAATGCGTTTGGTTGCTTCCCGGTTAAATGCCTGGTGGATTGAAGCAATGACCAGGTCTAATTGCTTAAGGGTTCGGTCTGAATAGTCAAGTTTTCCTTCAGGTGTGATGTCTACTTCCGCGGCTTTTAACACCCGGAATCCGGTGAGTTTGTTGTTTAACCGGTCAATCGTTTCACACCGGCGCAGGAGTTCATCTTCACTAAGCCCTCCGGCATAACCGGCTGATACCGAATGTTCAGCAATTGCAATATGGGTATAACCTCTTTGCCGGCAGGCGGTAACAATATCTTCCAGTGATGACAGACCGTCGGAAGCATCGGTATGGATATGAAGGTCCGATTTAATGTCGGCTAATTGAATAAGGTGGGGAAGACGCCCGGCTTTTGCGGCTTCGATTTCGCCCCGGTCTTCGCGTAATTCGGGTTCGATGTAGGGGAGACCAAGGGCTTGATACACTTCGGTTTCGTTCTTTCCGGCAATCTTTTTTTCACCCTGGAAAACGCCATATTCAGAAATCTTCAAACCCTGTTTCTGGGCAATTGTTCTCAGGGCGATATTGTGGTCTTTCGAACCGGTAAAGTACTGCAGGGCAGCCCCGAATTCACTTTTGTGGACAACTCGCAGGTCAATCTGGCGAAGCGCCTTTCCGGCACTTACAACAATCGACGCCTTGGTGTCACCGGCTGAAACCACCTGGTGTTTTTGGGGATAATTAATAAAACAGTTGATAATCGCGGTCGGATTTTTACCGCTGGCAAGGATGTCGATATCGCCGATTGTTTCTTTGCCCCGGCGCAGGGAACCGGCAAAGGTCACCTGGTCGGCAACACCCGCATTCTTAATATAATTCACAATCGCTTCGGCTAACTCATACGCTTCGTTTAGATACATTCTTTCTCCGGCATGTTCGGCGGTTTGGATGCCTTGCAGTATATTTTCTACCTTTTTTCTTCCCATACCGGGTAGTTTTGCGGCTGAACCGTCGGCAAGAACTTTCTTTAAATCTTCAAGGTCTTTTACCCCAAGTTTTTGATTAAGGAGCCGTACTGTTTTGGGCCCAACCCCGGGAATTTTTAGCAGGACAAAGAGGCCGGGTTCCAGACCATTCGTAACCTCTTTGAGTTTTTGCATTTTGCCGGTGGTCAGATACTCATGAATCTTTTTGGCAATTCCGGAACCAATCCCCGGGATAGTTTCCAATCGATTTTCCCGGTCAAGTTCTTCGATATCTTCGGTTAGTTCGGCAAGCACCCGGGCTGCCTTACGATAAGCGAGGACCCGAAAACCGGTTTCTCCTTTTAGCTCTAAGGCATCGGCAATCTGGTCGAAGATTTCTGCAAGTTCTTGATTTTTCATCTTTCTTTCACAGGAGAGGTGCTAAAAAGCATTTTACCCTGGTAATATGTTGCCAATATCTGGCAATGAACATCTTCTCTTGGGTCGCTACTGAGCACGACAAAATTTGCTTCCATACCCGGTGCAATCCTGCCGCAAATATTTTCAATGCCGAGAGAGTATGCCGCATTTTCGGTAAAAAGTGCCAGTGCTTCAGATCCGGTGATTCGTTGTGCTTCATTGGGCAGGTTCATTGCCGCATAAATCCCACGGAGTGGGTCAAGCGGTGTGATTGGTGCATCTGAGCCGCCGGCGACAACGATTTTGTTGTCAAACAGGGTTCGATAGGGGTTGGTAGACCGCCAGCGCGCACCCAATCGCTTAGCGTACATACCCTGTGGACCGCCCCAGGTGGTTTCAAAGGCAGGTTGGACACAGATTACCAACCCCTGCGCTGCAATCCTTTTAATTAAATCTGAAGAGAGTAGTTCGGCATGTTCAATCCGGTGGCGCAAATCTTTTCTCGGCAGCGCACCGGCAACCTGTTCGTGGCAGCGAACGATTTGTTCGACGGCACGGTCGCCAATGGCGTGGAACGCAGTTTGTAAATTCATTTTAATTGCCTGTTTCAGAAATTCGATTATGTGGTTATCCTCGTGATATAGCACGCCCTGATATCCTGATGCGTCGGCGTAATCTTCGAGAAGTGCCGCAGTGTGGGAACCAAAGGAACCGTCAAGCAATAAACAGCCTCCAATTCGGGAAAGAGAAAACTGCTCTGCGACTTTTACATTCCAGGTTTGAAGGTAGGGAATCATTTTGATTGGTGCGCTGGTAAGTGCGTTAAGCAAAGTTGCCCATTCGTTTTCGCTGTATTCGTCCGAGCCCACCATTGCTCCTAAGGCAACGACACCGTTGCGCAAAGCGGTGTGTGCAGTGAAGTTGATTGCCTCCTGGATAATTTCTGAAGGGAGCCGGCGTTTTAGGTTTGCCGAAAGGAACTCGTATGCATTACCCCTAACAACGCCGGTTGGTTTACCGGCACCGTCCAATTCCACCCCGGGATAGTTTATTTCTGGTAACATTTCCAGCGTCCTGGAATTTACTGCAGCAGAATGGCCATCAACCCGATAAATCAAGATTGGTACCCGGTCAAATATCCGGTCTATTTCCCGGCGGTAAGGATAGCGGTGTTCTTTTAACCGGTCCGGGTCCAAGTTGAATCCCAGAAAAACAGGAGAATCAGACATCTTGGCGATGCTTGACGCGAGAATTTCTAAGACCTCGCCGATTGAAGAAGCAGCCGAAAAATCAGGATAAATCATTCCCAGGCCTGTTTCTATTGGATGAGTATGAGCATCGATGAAACCAGGTGCGATATAATTTTTTGTTTTTAGTTCGGGATTCGGTAAAATTGCGGCAACTTTTCCACTCTCTGTTACCAACTTCCCGGCAACGGGTGGGTTCTGCGCATCAACAATTATTAAGCCCTCAAATACATCCATTGCGTTACTTTCGGATAACTTTTGCTACGACCTCGATATGGGCAGTTTGTGGAAACATATCTAATGGTTCAACCGATATACAAGAATAACCCGAATTTTCCAGAAGGGCAAGGTCGCGCGCCAGCGTTGCCGGGTTGCAGGAGATATAGATTAACGTTCGGGGAGACAGGTCAACGATGCGCGAAATTGTACTGGCAGAACAACCTTTACGCGGCGGGTCAACGACAATTACATCGGCATGCTCGATGTCTTTTATAATGGCATCGACATCACCCTGAATGAACTCGGCGTTGGTGATACCCAGATTTATGGCGTTGAAACGGGCATCAGCAACCGCGTCTTGGGCGATTTCTATTCCGATAACTTTTCTAACCCTATCTGCCAGCAGTAAACTGATCAATCCTACCCCGCAGAACAAATCGAGTACAACTTCGTCACCCTGCGGGTTAATTGCTTTAATTACTTTTGAACAGAGTTCTTCGGCTTGAGGAATATTAACCTGGAAAAATGAACTGGCAGAAACCCGAAACTCTTTCTTGAGAATTTTTATCGTGATATATTCCTTTCCCCAGAAGACAATACTATCATTACCAAGAATTTTATTTGTCGGCAGCGGGTTTATATTCTGGACGATTCCAGTAAGTGAAGGGAAATCAATTAGATAAGAGATAACTTGCGGGTTTATGTCTTTCGTCCTCGTTACGGCAATCAAGAGTATTTCGCCGTTCGTACCCTGTCGCATTACAAGATGTCGGATATTACCCGAATGTTTGATTTCGTTATAAGGTGTTTCGCCCAATTGAACAAGGGCATCGTATGTTTTTTGGCGCAACAGATTGAACTCTTCAGGATGCAGTAGACAGTCCGGGATATCGATTACCCGATGGCTCTGTTTCTGGTAGAATCCAATTCGAATTTTTTTTGTGCTGCCGGAAACTGGGTATTGGGTTTTATTGCGATAACGCCAGGGGGTCGATTTGGAATTAATGTTAGCAACCGGAACAAAAATTTTGCCAATCCTTTGTAAGGCATCATTAACCAGCAATTTTTTAATTACCAGTTGTTCTTCGTAAATAATGTGTTGTAATTGACAACCACCGCATTTTTCGTAATACGGACAGGGGGCGGGAACGCGAAAGGGAGATGGTTCTAATATTTCTTTTATCCGGGCAATGCCGTAATCCCTTTTTCTTATGATAATCTGTGCTACAACTCTTTCCTGGGGTGCGGCATAAGGGATAAAGACCTTCCATCCGTTTAAATTAGCAAGGCCGGTGCCACCGGCAACAATACGGTCAACAAAAAGTTCAACTCTGTCACCAGTTGAAGGTGGGGAGGATGAATACTTTACCATGCGGTAATCACTTGCCGTACAATCTCTTGGGCAAGCTTTTCAATTGCTTTTTTAGCCACCTCCTCTTCCGAACTGGTTTCTGGATTATAGGAAACACGGCTTGATATACTTCCGGTAAAAAAGGGTTCGTTTCTAATTTGGTCAATAACTTCAACATTGGCGGTGATACTTATTTCATAGGCGGACACTTCCTGATTAGAGTTATAAGCCGCCGCAGTCCTGGAGTAGTTAGTAATAATTGCTGTCAAAAGTAAGTGGGCTTGTTCAACACTGGTAACGCGGAGCGAACGGTCAAGATTAAATGCTTGAGGAAGGGCGAAAGTCAGTTCTTCGGCTAAACCGGGTTGGGTTGAAGAGTTTTCTATTGAACCAAGGGCAACGGTTTTTAAATGAGAGGGGAGAAGGGACCGGGTTGAATAACCGCAAGCAACGAACAGTAGCAAAAGAAACAGAAGAAATTTACGAGATTGTTGCATCGTTGTTTAAGAAATGTGAGATGTCTTTGGCAACTTTGACACCGGAGAGAAACATTCCACCGAAGATCGGACCCATGCGTGGTCCGCCAAACACCGCGTTTGCCGCCATTCCTGTTACCCACAGCCCTGGGAAAACCTCTTTTGTGTTAATAAGAGTCAATCTTTCCGCTTCGTCCGCCCACATTGGCCGCTCTCCTTCTATTGTCCCGGAAGGGGTTGCCAGCCGGACTTTTGCCTTACGGATAAGATGATTTACAACCTCGGCAGCATGGCCCGTAGCATCAATGACAACCTTAGAATATACCGTAAGCGGGTCGACATGAAGTTTTGCCATTTCTACCGCAGTCCAATTTAACACCAGCCCTTGAACCCGGTCTCCAATCAGTACGACATCTTCAGCGCTGATAAGATTAAACAATTTTACTCCAACGCGGTAAACTTTAACGAGCAATGCACCAAGGATTTCATTTGCATCAGCCACAAAATAGCCCGGCCGTTGCTCGATAAAACTTACTTCCAGTTGTTGCAGGATCTCAGTAGCTTCCTTTTGTACGACGATGTCAGAGAACATCATTCCACCACCTGGTAGTCCGCCGCCCGGTTTGAGTGCTCTTTCAAAAACTGTTACTTTTATACCCTTTTCGGCAAGTTTCCATGCAGCAGTCAAACCAGATGGGCCTGCTCCAACGATTACCACATCATTTTTAAGACTATTTATAAACCGTTCGGTCCAATGTTCGATGATTGCCCGGGAAATTTCGACATCTTTAATCATAGGAAATGTTAAAAAGTTGCCGGTATAAGTCAAGCAGTTGAACTTATTTGAAACTTCAGCAAGGTAATTCCCCGCGCAGACAGGCGATAAACGGTATAAACTGTTTAATAATTGAATTTTGACAGCTTGATTCAATTTGGTATAATCAATTGAAATGGAAATGCGAGATACGCCTGAACAATATCAAGCCGTTTCCCAGGAAGGAAAACTACTTGCCGCATTAGGATATATCCCGATGTTGTTCTTTTTACCACTCTTAGTACGTCCTCGGGATTATTTTTGCCGTTTCCACGGTATTCAGAGTGTAATACTGATATGCGCATTAACGATTTTCTGGATATGTGTTTACATCCTTGATTTAATTCTCGGGAAGGTCCTTGGGAATGTTATATTTATCGGGTTCATTTTCAAAGCCGCTGCCTGGATATTCCATTATTTGGTCGGGACGGTAATTTCTTTGCTGTATATAATATTATCAATTGCTGGTATGATTCAGGCAGCAACCGGTCGTTACTGGCGTATTCCAATCCTGAGTCTTTACATAGACCGGTTGCGTGGAGATAAGTAAATAACGAAAAGGAGGAAAAATGGCTGAAGAAGAAAAAAAGGTAGAACAGATGCCCGCAAGCACCCCGGATGAAGATATTGAGAAAGGTAAAGGATTAGCTTGGTTGTCTTACTTATGGCTATTGTGGTTAGTACCGCTCTTGGCGATGAAAGACAACGCATTTTGCAAGTTCCATGTTAAACAGGGGATTATCCTTACCATACTGAGCGTCGCAATATGGATTATTGGCTGGATTCCGTTCATCGGCTGGATTGTGACATTTGTCGTATACGTATACATTGTCGTAATGATAATAATGGGTATCATTAATGCAGCAAGCGGTAAGTACTGGAAGATGCCGATACTTGGCAACATTGCGGCTAACTGGTTCAAATTTTAGAGAAAGCAAGCCAGCGAATTATCAACATTCTACATCTCTTCTGATAATATTTATTATGTAAACTAAACTTTCTTTTCAAGAAAACTAACGTGTTTCGATTCTACGGTGTCGGGAATTCTGGTCTCCTCTCTTTACTTAAAGTACTGGCTATAAATATCTAAAAGTTTTGCGGCGCATTTATCCCAGGTGTAGTTGTCTTTTATGTGCTTTTGGAGCGCAGTTGTCTTTGGTTTGTTAATAGTTGTTATCAGGGCTTCTTCGATGGATTTTTCTTTTTTGGGGTCAAGATAGGTTGCGTTTTCACCAAAATACTCTATGGTGCCACCGTACTTAGTTATGCATATTTTCGCGCCGGCTAAACCTGCTTCCAGCGCTGCTAAACCCGGTGTTTCATATAAAGACGGTAGAATGAATGTGTCGCATGCCGCGTAAGCCGACTCGATCATTGGTGAATCACCTGCCAGACCCGGAATCAATTTTATCGAGGGCGTTTCTGCAACAATTTTGAGGCATTGAAGCCCATATGTGTTGTTTAGTACCGGACCAATCAGAACCGCTTTTAATCCTGTTTTGCGTAAAACTTTAAGCAATGGCAGGACATTCTTTCTTCCCCATCCAATATGCCCTACATAAAGCACAAAATCTCGAAGTCCGTGTTCTTTGATAAACAGTTCGGGTGAAGCATAGGCAAACCTTTTATCAACTCCATTGGGCACGATTTGCATTTTTTCTCTTGATACCCCCAAGCCCTGTTCAATCAAATTTAATTCTGCTTTGGTATTCACTATTACGAGTTCTGCCATTTCACACAGTTCTTTGCAAAAAAGGTGTTCTGACCAGAAACCTCCATACTTACGTAGGCCGGTACCGAGCATTAGATAAAATCTCAATTTTTTAGGGTTACTTCGGCTGTAAAATATGGGTGTTACAACGAGTTTCACCCCGGTATTTTTTATTGACCGCCCAAAATGGTATGTTCCGAGATTAGCGCCGAAAAGATGAAAAAAGTCGAACTCTTTTAGATTGTATCTTTTCCACGGGTCAAACAATTCAACCTCTATTCCCTTTTGTCTCAGGGCGTTAGCCAGAGAACGAACCTGGGTTTCAACGCCGCCCCCAAGTGTTGTTATTGCCGAGAAAGAGCCAAATAAAATCTTCATAATATGCTATGGGTGCTGTTTTTTATCCTTCTACGGTAGTTTTGCAATCTTCTCTTTATTTGCATAAGTAAATCTGCCCGTCGAGTGTATAACTCATGTGGGTTAAACCTCTTAACTCGAGGAGTTTCAATCCACTTTAGTTCGTTCCAGCGTGTCGACTGGGTTTTAATTGGCACGAAAGCAATTCGATTATTTTGTTCTATGACTAAACTAATTTCCGGAATGGCTTGTTCGACTATTAAGTCAAATCCGTCATCTTTGAATTGGATCTGGTAATTAACCGATTCGCGAAGTTGCCACCAGCGGTAGTAGTCGGTTAGTGTGACCCAGCTGCGACATCGTTCTAATCCGTATTGTAAAATGTCTTTTAGGACATCCGCGTAATGTACGATCCACTTTGGATGGTCATAAAGAAAGCAGGGCTCTAAACGGGAACATTGCAAATCTATTATTCGGGCATAATAGTCAAATATTTTTTTTCGCTCCAGTTTCGCCTCGGCAAGTCTTCCTAATGAAATTGGATGCACCGGAATTTGTAGTACCGTACTGCGCTGTCCATTTACTAATGGTCGCTCGGGCAGGTCGTCATATGAATAGCCAAACTCTGAGGAGTATTTAAAGCCAAGTTCGGCATATGCTTGTTGCAGGTTTTCATTCCACTCACCATAGGGCGCAGCAACACCAACCGGTGATATTCCCAATCGATTCAGTATTTCTTTGCCTTCAGCGTAATTTGCCTTATTTTGCGCAACATCAACATAAACCTGATGACGATGACAGTGTAGTTGAATATCCTGTCCCTTGAGAATGTTTATTATTGCTTTAAGTTGAGCGGGCTTATCACCGGTAGTAACAAACCAGGTCCAGCGCATCCCCACTTTTTCTGATAGCCTTAAAGATTTTTCGATTAGAATCGGTGAACTGTAATCTGTATCCACTCTGAAGGCAAATGTCGAGAGAAACGAACCAGGGTTACAGGAAATTCTCACGAAAGGTAAACCGTTTAACTCCCAGAGATGCTTTAAACAGGCGAGGAATAACCTACGGACCCCTCCTCTATCAGTAAAGGCAACCTCCTCATAAGGAAAATGAGGGACTTGAACCCAAAATTTTTTAGGCGTTATCCCTCGATGTTTTAACAATTCATTTAAAGAAAATGGTATCACAAGCAATTTTCCTTGACCTGAGTCTTCGTTTAGATAAAGCACATTGGACCCTCGGTCACTGATACCAATATTTGCTAACACCGGAATCAGGCAGTGAGCGTTTATATCAACGATTCCTACTTTATCAAGAAGTCCTGATTTATCAGGGGCGATGTATTTTATTTTTCTTAAACAGGATTTGATTTCTGTGGGAACATCCGGAAAATCAGATATTATCAATTGATGTGCGGTCTGGGTAATAAACAGATATTTACTGGTTTGGTTGTTTGACTGATACATTATCCCTTCGCGTTTCAGTAAATCTTCAAGATGGTTATCCGGCTTTTTCAATAAAACCAATTTTCACTCCCCGGTTTTGAGAAAATAGCGTGGTACATATCCAACAGCGATTTTTCCGCAACACTCCAGTTGTATTTTTTCTCTACCGCTTTTCGGCCCGCCAGACCTCGCTGGATACTGTCTGCCGGTTTTTCAAGTACAGCAACCATTGCTTCGGCGATTGCTTCGGGCTGAGTAGGGTCAACAAGCCATCCACATTTTGATTCGTTTACTACTCGAGCGATTTCAGGAAAATTACTGGCGATAACCGCTAAGCCACACCCCATGAACTCAAAAAGCTTATTTGGTTGATTGGTCCAGTCATTTCCTCGCTTGGGTTGAAATAAAATCAGCCCTGCGAGGCAGGGTTTTATAATATCAAATACCCCTGCATAAGACGGGATTGCTGAGAGAAAAACTACATTATCAGTTAGTGCCTGACGATTTATGTACTCCTTTGTCCATATTTCAATATCATCTCGTTGGTCAAATTCACCCCTGACCATCAATTTTACTTCGCGATAGCCTCGTTTAATAACCAGTGTCAGCGCCTTAAGAAGTTGGTCAAAACCGCGTGGGCGGCATATAAGTCCGGTATAAACAAACCAGGGGTTCCGATTTTCTAACGGGGTTCCAATGAGTTCGAGCGGAGGATAATTGGGAACTTGAATCGGGACTCGACCGCGCCGGACAAAACGGCGTGCTCTTGTATAATTAGTTTCGATAATTGCCTCTGCCTGAGAACTTGCGGTGTATTCCAGATAACTGACCAATAACCAGCTCAGCCAGCGCAAAGGTAATGGGAGATCCTGCCGATCAAGATATGTTTGAGGAAACCACTCGCTTGATTCATATATAAGATAAATGTGGGGGGAAAATCGTTTTAACCATAGACCAATAGCCAGACACCAGGGGTCGAGGCATTGATAGGCATCGGCATTTTCTTGTAAAGCCAGTCGGGCAATGTCTTTAAGAAGAACAATTTTGTCCCAGTGCTGTCGAGCCGGAACTGAGACAGTTTTTATGCCGTCAATATATTCCACCTTGAATTCTTTTCCTAATCCAATAAGTGTAACCTGATATCCGTTCCGATAGAGCGAATGGGCTTCGCGGTCCCAGAATCTACTATATTCAACAGGATGCGATGAAGTTATCATACAAATATGTCTTGACCGCAAGTGATTGTTTTTCCCAGAACCAGAATAACGAGTCAAGCGCTGGCGGTTTCTGATTCGTTGGGATTAGAGCGAATTTCTTCTGTTGATTTGGATGGCAGCTGGCCGAGCACTCTAAGGCATTCTTTCGCTGTATTTATATGGATTTCGGCTGTGTCTTTTGTATCAAGGGCATAGCCCCCGGCAAGAACTGTTGCAACCGGTATACCAGCCTTATGGCAGTTTTCCAGAACGATTCGGTCTCTTAAGGCAAGGCCGCGTTTTGTCAATCTTAAGGTTCCTAACTGGTCATTGAAATAAGGGTCGGCTCCTGCTACATAGACAACAAGTTGAGGGCGATGTTCTGAGATAATTTTGGGAACCGCTTCCTTCATCAAACGATTATACTCTTCGTCTCCGGTTTCATCTTCGAGTCCAATATCCCAGTCCGAACGTTCTTTGATTGGGTAAAGATGCTCCTGGTGAATAGAAAAAGTGTAGACCCGGGGATCATTTTGAAAAATCCGGGCGGTACCATTTCCTTGATGTAAGTCACAATCAATCACTGCTGCTCTTTCCAGCTTACCGTCTTTCTGAAGTTTTTTAATTGCTACCGCAATATCGTTAATATAGCAAAAACCTTCTCCATGTTCCGCGAATGCATGATGGAAACCGCCGCCAATATTCATTGCTACCCCATCATTTAATGCGAGTTGACAGGCAAGAATTGTTCCTGATGCATGAAGGAAAAACCCCTGGACAATTTCCCAGGTAAGAGGTAATTCAGAACGCACCGTGCGTGCGGTCCAGCGTAGATTCAGTAGGTCATCAACATACTCCTTGGTATGCACAAGACGAATGTCATCAACAGAAGGCTCTGGTGGTTCAACAAAATCTTCAGCACGGGCAAGGCCTTCCGCCAATAACCCTTCGCGGACCATTTTGTACTTTTCAGTGGGAAATACATGGACACCAACATCAAATCGATATCGTTCCGAATACACAAATTTCATTTTTACCTTCTTTTCTTTAAATTATAGAGGAAGTCTTTATTCTGTCAAAGATTTCTTACTCAATGCTCGTCTTCGTTCCAAAAGAGAGATAAACGCTTCGAGACGAGTGATAAACCCAGCCTCGCTGGTATGTTCATCAACAGAAATAGAGAGAAAAGGAATATCGTACTCCTGGCTGATTTTTATAAGGGTCGGCTGTACTACGGTGCTGGGCATACAGGCAAAAGGGTGGATATGAATTACACCATCGTAACCTTCGCGACAGGCAAGGATCATATGCCCCACTGAGTTGGCATCTTCTCCACCCACACAATAGCGCCAATAATTTTTTGCCATATTCTGAACAAAGGTTATTTCATTTTTGCCAATCCGGAAGCCGTGGAAACCGAGCCAGCGTGGACCAGTAAGAAACGGTTCGAGAATGCCCCCCATCTCCCCTACGCGTTTTATAATATTAAAATTAATAAACGGTTCTATGGTGCAGTAACTTTCGCCGATCAGTTTGATTTTGAGAACATTGGTCCGGCCGTTTCGCGGAAGGTTTTCAAAACGGTGGGCAATTGATGCTGAGATGTCCTGTAACTCTTTTATTACTTGGGCTCGGGTGATTTCCTTCATAATTTCGTCGAAAAGTCGGTGGCACTTTTCAGGTTGTTTTACTAACGGAAGCGTTTCTCGGAGCGCTTTGTAAGTTTTCTCCAATGTCATCGCTTTCCACCATCCCAACCGAAACGCCTTTAAAGTCTTAATAACTGCCCCGGATAAACTACCATTGTTTAATTCGACCACCGTTCGGACAATCTCCTGGATACGGTCACGACGCAGTTCAATTAACCTGAACCGATACCCTAAGTCGCGTAAGATGTCAGCCTGCAGCCGGCCGTAGTAACCAAATCGGCAGGACCACGAACCGCTTACATACGCTAAAGTGTCAGCACCTGATTTTAGTGCGTTTAGCATATTACCCAATGTAATTTTAAAGGGAAGACAGATGGTTTCAGGAGCAATCTGGGTGCCGATTGCTACGGTATTTTTATTGGGTTCGGGCGGAATAACTACATCAGCGCCGAGGGTACGTAAAATCGGTTCTAACACCAGATGGATGTCTCCCATATAGGGAAATGCAACTTTCATATCTTACTTTTGTCTTCTGACCTTAAGCAAATCAACAAATGCTTCCAGTCTTGTTTTTAATCCAGTTTCACTCGTATGTTCATCAATAAGAAGTGTAAGTATCGGGATGTTTCTTCTTGAAGCGACTTCGCGCCGTATTAGTTCATTTACAACTGAAGCGGTGCCACAGGCAAAGTTGGAGAATAAAATTAACCCGCTGATTGTTTTGTCCTGAATCAGTTGTCGAGCACTGGTAATTAATTCCAGTTCGTAATACCAGTTAGGGGTGTTTTTGGTCAGGGCATTCTGAATAATCTGCTTTTCTTCAGGGAATAAGACAACCGGTTCGGCGCCGCAGGAATTAATGAATTTGAAAATCCCCCCGTTCAGGTATTCGTCAAACAACAGGTAAGGATGGCCAATAAGACCGATTTTTATTTCAAAATGATTGTGCTTTAAAAAAAGCTTGTTGCTTCGTTGCGTGAACATATGCATTGGTGTTGCTATTTGTCGTGTTAATTCATTTGCCGCACGCGCCGCTCTTTTTGCCACTTGGTAGGCTGCTAATGCGTCCTCCTTTTTCACTTTCAATTTGCGGGCAAAATGGACTAATGCGGTGGTTTCAGAAAAGATTCTGTCGTCGATGACTAATTCTATAATAATTTCATTTAAATTAGGAAAAACGGCTCTGGTCAAATCGGGAAGGGCGAGTGCTTTGGGGCATCCAAAATAAAAATCATTGCCGATTTTTCGGCACACCAATCGTGGAATTAACATGGCGTCCACCTTTTGTTGTAAAATCGTAATGTGACCCAGGAATACCTTGACCGGGAGACATAATTCAGAGGGTGCTACTTTTAGTCCTTCTTCAACCATTTGGAAAGTTGTTCCGGGAGTCAGGACTACCTCGAAGCCGAGTTCTTTTAAAAAGCTGTTCCACAGGGCAAAATGGTGAAATGTGTGGAGCGCGCGGCATAGCCCGATTCGCATTGTGAAATTATATATTACACGATGTTCGGGTCAAAAGGAAATTTTGCCAGTAAAAGTTTTTTGCTATATCGTTGAGTTGACTGTAAATAAGTAGGGTGGTAAAATAAATTAATTCAGGATGCGACGATTTCTTAAAAGACTCATTTTGTTACTTTGCTTCGCATGTAATACCGGTTCTCAGATTCGAAGTTTTATATTATCGTCAAATCAAGCAGTTCAAATTGGCAGATATCCGTACTACTTTCGACTTATATCCGAAGACGAGATAAAGAAAAGAGGAATTACCAGACTGATAAAGGGCGGAGAAAAACACCGTTTCCTGCTTCAACATGAGTTAGAAACTAAGTTAGGTATCTCTTTACCACAACCGATAAAATACAGTTACACGGGGTACGATTCGATTAATCAGCGTATTATTATTCGTTATTATGCTTCTAATCCTCAATCTCGTATCATTGCAGGCTGGCAAGCGCAACTTGTTTATCAACTTCCTTCATTGGTATTGGAAAAAATATATATTAGTGAAGTTCCCTTAGAATAAAAACCTTCTTGACTTTATAGTCAATTTGTTATAGGATTAAAAAAGATATATATCGGGGCGTAGCGCAGTTGGTTTAGCGCACCAGCTTGGGGTGCTGGGGGTCGCTGGTTCAAATCCAGTCGCCCCGATTTAATTTAAGCCAAACCCGGGGTTAACTTGCTAAGTGTTGTTTTGCCAGTGCGACCAGCTGGGCAAAGTCATCCGGGGATTTAATTGCAACTTCGGAAAGAATACTCCGGTCAAGTTTCACTCCGGCCAGTTTAATACCGTGCATAAATCGGCTGTAACTCAAGTCATATGGACGGAGTGCAGCATTAATTCTGGTTATCATCAATGCCCGGAAGACTCGTTTTTTCTGCTTACGGTCACGGTAAGCGCTCAATAAACCATGCATTACCTGCAGCCGGGCGGTTTTGTATAAACGGGATTTTCCTCCCCAGTAACCTTTTGCCTGCTTCAACCATTTTTTGCGTCGTTTTCTGGTCGCTGGTCCTGTTTTAACTCGTGCCATTATGCTCTCCTGTTATAAGTAAGGAACAAGTTTTTTTATTGCCTTGACTCGTGTTTTATCGACGATTGCCGTACGATGGAGCCGTCGTTTACATTTACTACTTTTGGCGCTGTTATTATGGCTTGTTCCGCTATGGCGATGAAGGTATTTCTTATTAGCGGAACATTTGAGCCGTTTTTTTAGTGAACTTAAAGTTTTAATTTTTTGTTTCATTTGGGCACCAACATCAATTGAATAGATTTTTTTCCTTCGGTTTGTAACTTAATGTTCCCTTCTACTTTTGCAACATCAGCAAGGTCTTGTCGTATTCGGTCGATGAGTTGATAAGCCAAGTCGGTATGGAGAACTTCTCTACCTCGCAGCCACAGGGTAAGTCGAACGCGGTCTCGGGCGGCAATAAACTCGCGCATTTTCTTGAGTTTTACTTCGTAGTCGTGCCGGTCAATTTTCATTTTCATCCTGATTTCTCGAACCTGAGTCTGATGCTGTTTCTTTTTCGACTCCCGCTGTTTTGCCTTTTGCTCGTAAAGGTGCCGACCATAGTCCATAATGCCACATACCGGCGGTTCTTCTTTTGGGGCTAACATTACCAGATCGAGGTTTTGCCGTCGCGCCAGTGCAATCGCTTCGCGCGTTGGCATAATCCCAATTGGCTTTTTATCAACCCCAATTACGCGCACATAAGGAACCCGAATCTGCTCGTTTGCCTTTGGTCGGTCCTTATAGAAATCTTTAATCTTTTCCTGTTGCTCTTCCAGAGGTTTCCTCCTTTATTTGTTCCAATACTCTTTCCAGCGGCATACTGCCAAGATTCCCTTTACCGCGTCGGCGCAGAGAAACCGTATTAGTCGCCTTTTCTTTGGCGCCGACGACCAGCATAAAAGGAATTTTTTGTCTTTCCGCTTCACCTATTTTATAACTAATTTTATCATTATTTAAATCAATTTCAACTCTGACATTTTCCTTTTTTAGCATTGCAACAATCTCACGGGCGTAATCTGCTTCCTTATCGGTCACGGTCAAAACACACGCTTGAACTGGTGCCAGCCAGGTTGGAAAAGCACCACCGTAATGTTCAATCAAGATTCCGACAAACCGTTCGATACTACCAAGGACGGTACGATGGACAAGATAGGTCGGCAGGTGTTCGCCATTATTATTCATATAGTAAACATTGAATTTCTGGGCAAGATTAAAATCAAATTGGCAGGTGGCACATTGAAACTCTCTTCCCAATGAATCGGCAAGATGGATATCAATTTTGGGACCATAGAAGACCGCTTCGCCTTCAGCGCGGGAAAAATCTAACCCCAGTTGTTTCAATGTGTTTACCAGGGCATTTTCTGCTACGGACCACTGTTCATCAGTACCAAGATAATTTTCCGGATGTTTGGGGTCGCGCACGGAAAGGGCAACGCTAAATTTCTCGAAACCAAATTGGCGTAGCATTTTAAGCGATAAAGAAATGACACCGTATATTTCTTCTCCGACCTGCTCCTGAGTGCAGAATATATGGGCATCATCTTGAGTGAATCCGCGGACTCGCATTGTTCCGTGGAGCACACCGGAACGCTCATATCGATATACTGTTCCCCATTCTGCCAATCTGAGGGGTAAGTCGCGATAGGAGTGAACTTTTGTGCGGTAAATGAGAATATGTCCCGGACAGTTCATTGGTTTTAATACATACTCCTCCTTTTCCACCGGAAGGACATACATATTTTCCCGATAATAATCAAAATGTCCTGACTGCCGCCACAGCTGCGCCCGGGCGATATGAGGAGTTACTACCAGCTGATAACCGTTGGCAAGATGCTCTTTTTCCCAGTAATCCTGGATGATTCGGCGCACCGTAGCACCTTTCGGATGCCAGAACACTAAACCGGCACCCGCCTCTTCATGGAAACTGAATAAATCCAGAGCCGGTCCCAGTTTACGGTGGTCGCGCCGCTTAGCCTCTTCGATGCGCTCCAGCCACTCTTTCAGCAAACTTTCATCAGGGAATGCTACGCCGTAAATTCGCGAAAGCATTCGGTTCTTTTCATCGCCGCGCCAGTAAGCCCCAGCAACGCTTAAAAGTTTTATCGCTTTGATTTTTCCTGTGTCAGGAAGATGTGGTCCACGGCAGAGGTCAACAAAATCGCCTTGCTCGTAAACCGAAATCTCTTCATCAGGTATTTCGGCAATAATCTCCAATTTGTAGGTCTCCCCTCGCTGCCGAAACAGTTCTATTGCCTCTTCTTTCGGTAAAAACTTGTGAACAATCGGTATCTGTTGTCGCGCCAGTTCACGCATGCGTTCTTCAATCCTGGGTAAATCATCTTCATTGAAAGGCTTTGGGACATCAAAATCATAGTAAAACCCTTCGGGAACTGCCGGACCAATCGTAACTTTCGCTTCCGGGTAAAGTTGTTTTACCGCCTGTGCCATCAAATGCGATGCCGAATGCCAGAATATTTCGCGGCCTTCCTTTGAATCAAAGTACACGGGAAGCACTACCGCGTCTTCCTTTATCGGAAAGGAAAGGTCAACCAGCCGGCCGTTTACCATCGCCGCCAGTGCCTTTTTATCATTCAACGCTGCCCCAGCCGTAATGCCGGGCTCGACTTCTTGGACAGCACCATTAACCGTAATTTTTATCACGGTTCAATCTTACTCAATGATATCGGTGTGTCAAGTAACCGATATTTGGTTTGGAATGATACTTTTTCTTGACACCGCTTCTTATAAATATAGACTAAAACGATGGCGTTAACACCAATTGAAATAAGGAAGAAGGCATTTTCTGTCTCGTTCCGGGGATATGCAGTAAAAGAGGTACGAGCCTTTCTTGCCGTCGTTGCCAATGAGTTTGAAGAACTCCGTAAGGAACGAGCAGCACTGGCAGAAAAGGTCGATGAACTTGCTTCACGAGTAGCCGCTTATGAAAAAATGGAGAAGCTACTTAAAGAGACGCTGCTTACGGCACAACAGGTTGCCGATGAGATGCGCGCCAATGTGGAGAAAGAGCGTGAACTGATGATTGAACAGATAAAGCAGGAGGCAGAAAAGATGCGGTCCGAATTAAATGAGTTACAAAAGCGGCGGGCGCTGATACTCGATGAGGTCAAAGGTATTGCCAATACTTACTTGGCAGTAGTAGAAAGATTTGAAAAAGGACGGTTAGAACTAAATGAATCCGACACACACTCCAACACTGAAACAAAGGATTCAAGAGAGCGTTCAAGCGATAAGAAATAGAACCGCTTTCAAACCGCGAATCGGGATAATTCTCGGTACCGGTTTGGGTAAACTTGCGGAGAAGGTAGAAAATGCCGTAACCATTCCCTATGCGACAATTCCCCACTTCCCCATTCCGACTGTGGAAAGTCATGGTGGTCGTTTAATACTTGGAATGTTGAGTGCTAAACCGGTGGTGGTAATGCAGGGTCGGTTTCATTACTATGAAGGTTACGAACCTCAAGAAATTACCCATCCGGTGCGGGTAATGAAGGAACTGGGTATCGATACGCTGATTGTCTCAAACGCCGCTGGTGGCTTAAATCCTGAGTTTCAAGCCGGTGATATTGCAGTTATTACCGACCACATCAATCTTACCGGTCAGAACCCTTTAAGGGGACCTAATGACGAAACGCTGGGACCACGATTTCCTGACATGTTTGAATGTTATGACCCGCAATTGATTAAACTGGCGGAAACGGTCGCGGCCGAACTGAGCATAATCCTGCGCCGGGGAGTTTATGCCTGGGTTACTGGTCCCAATCTTGAAACTGCCGCCGAGTATCGCTATCTTCGCATTATCGGCGCTGACCTTGTGGGAATGTCAACGGTACCGGAAACAATCGTTGCCCGGCATGCCGGATTACGGGTTCTCGGTTTTTCGGTTATCACCGATATGGGAATACCTGAGCAGCTCCAGCCAGTTGATCTGGCAACGGTGCTGCGTGTCGCCAACGAAGCCGAACCGAAACTTACGGCAATCGTGCAGGAAGTGGTAAAAAGGATTTGAAACCTTTCCTAAGTTTGAGGCTGATACTACTGTTAGTTCTGACTGTCACCGCCTGCCCGAAAAGACAGGAACAAACAAAGCCCGCAACACCCCAGGAAGCGCTGGAACGAGCACTGTCCGATAAAAAGGCGAAAAAGTTTCAAAAAGCGGAAGAAGGTTTTACCTACTTAATTTTTAACTTCCCCGGTAGTGCCCAGGCAGCTGATGCTCAGTTTTACCTGGCTGACTGTTATTTTGAAAGTAAAGATTATGAACAGGCGCAAAGTGAATTCGACTTTTATCTTAAAAATTTTCCGAACGGACGATTTCAGGAAGAAGCCGCTTTTAAAAAAGCGATAGCGGCATTGCGTTCGGCACCAGCGCCCAATAAAGACCAGAGTGATGTATTGAAAGCCCAAGAATTACTGAACGAGTTTCTTGAAGAATACCCTGACTCAAGATTCCGGGAGCAGGCACAAAACGCTTTGAAGGAAATTGAGTCCCGTTTAGTGCAAAAGGAGTTTGACGCCGCCCGACTCTATTTCAAGGCTGGCGAGTACAAGTCCGCGCTGATTTATTACCAGTTCATTAAAGAGAACTATCCGGAAATTAACTGGTCAGAAAATGACCGTTATCAGTTCGCTGTTTGTTATTATGAAACTGGCAATCCTGAGGCGGCGCGCCCGATTTTCGAAGAATTGGTTACCAGTGCAATTTCCCCTCGGGTTAAACAGGGGGCACAGCGTTATCTCAACCGGATACACTAATGCGGCGCTGTACGGTTAACAGAACCCGCATTGGTATATTCGGCGGTTGTTTTGACCCTATTCATTTGGGACATCTTCTGATAGCGGAAGATGTTTTACTTAAATTAAAATTAGACAAAGTCATTTTTATCCCGACCTTTCATCCTCCTCATCGACCTCCGCCTGTTGCCTCTTATAATTCTCGGGTCGAAATGGTCCGGCGGGCGATTGCTGGTAATCCCCGATTTGCTCTTTCCCGGGTAGAAGAGAATCATCCCGGGCCATCTTATACTGTACAAACTCTAACCCGTCTGCGCCTTATATTCCCTCAGGCTCGTCTTTTTCTTATGTTGGGATATGACCAATACCGTTCGATTGCTCGCTGGCATAAACCACTGGAACTTACCAAAATAGCAAAACTGGTTGTTATGAGTAGGCCCGGTGTTCCACAACCTTCCCTTTTGCCAGGACACAAACCCAGCGATGTAATCTTTCTTAATGTTATCCCGGTGGAATTAACAGCAACGATCATAAGAGAACGACTTGCCAAAGGGATGTCTATTTGTTATCTTATACCAACAGCAGTGGCGGAGTACATTTATAAAAACCGCCTTTATTTAAAAGATAAAAACAAAGGAGGATAGGTGATTGAAATCGCATTTGCCCAGACTGGAACAGGCACCACTCCCCAGCCTTCTGGTGGTTTGGGGATGCTGGGTAGCCTATTACCACTGATTCTAATATTTGTGGTGCTCTATTTTCTGATGATTCTTCCCCAGCAACGTCGTCAGAAAAAACACCAGCAGATGATTGCCAGTCTTAAAAAGGGCGACCGGGTGGTATTTGCTTCGGGCATTCTTGGTGTTATCACAAATGTGAAAGAGAACACATTTATGGTCAAAGTGTCAGAAGGCACAGAAATTGAAGTGGAAAAAGGTGCGATTGCATACAAACTGGGTTCTTCGGGTCAATAAGTAACAGCCTTAATAGTTTCGGGTAAGGGGTTCTTAATGGCAGAATTGGTCAATGTCGATAATAGAGGTAAATGTCGGAGGATTGTCCTTTACGGGAATCCAGTATTAAGGACTCCTGCCCAGCCTATACTTGAATTAAACCAGGACATTGAGCACCTTATTCAGGACCTTCTGATTACGATGATTAAGAAAGATGGTGTTGGGCTGGCGGCAAACCAGATTGGCATTCCTCTGGCGGTTTTTGCTCTTAACCCTCCGGCTTGCAATTTGGACCGTCCTCCCCTATGTATCATAAACCCGGAAGTTGTGATTACCGAAGGAAAGGTTGAAGAGGAAGAGGGTTGCCTTTCCCTGCCGGACATTTATGAAATCGTTACCCGGCCAGAGTTTGTCCGCATTAAAGGTCTTAGTGTTGAAGGTAAACCGTTACATATGGAAGGTACCGGTTTGCTGGCTCGTGCCCTTGTTCATGAAATTGACCATTTGCGTGGTATTCTGTTTATCGACCATATCAGTGAGCTGCGCCGCAAACTACTCGCCCCAAGGCTCAAACAACTTGAAGAAATGGAGCGCCAGATTTGCGGATAGTTTTCTTCGGTACCGCGCCATTTGGGATTCCAACATTAAAGCTACTTCAGCAAAAGGGGTTGGAAATTGTTGCGGTCGTGACCAACCCTCCACGACCTCAGGGCCGCGGTTTGAAGCCCACCCCTTCGCCTGTTGAACTTGTTGCCCGGGAGAATGGTATCATAGTTCTTTCGCCCGAGAATCCCAACGGTCGCGATTTTATAGAAAAACTAAGCAGTTTTAAACCGGATTGCGGTGTCCTCGTCGCTTACGGTGTTATTTTGAAAGAACCGCTTTTAAACATACCCCGGTATGGATTCATTAACCTTCACCCTTCGCTGCTTCCTCATTATCGGGGCGCAGCACCTATTCCCCGTCAATTGATGGATGGTTGCACCGAATCCGGGGTGACCGTTATCAGAATGGATAAAGGGGTTGATTCAGGTGATATTTTGAATCAAATCCGGGTTGAAGTTTATCCTGAAGAAACAGCAGGAGAACTTGAGACGCGGTTATCGTTGCTCGGGGCAGATTTGGTTTACAAAACCCTAATCGAAATAAAAGAAGGCAGGGTAAAAAACCAGCCGCAAAACGAAAGTTTCGCGACCGTCGCACCTAAACTAACAGCAGCCGACCGAGATATTGACTGGCAGAAATCAGCCCAGGAAATTCACAATCGGATTCGAGCCCTGTCGCCAGAGCCCGGTGCAATAACCTATTTTCGGTCGAACCGGTTGATTATTCTTCGTTCCCGTATTTTGAGCGAGAAACGCAACATCAAACCGGGTACAATCGTTTACAGCGCTTCTGGTCTGGTCGTTGCTACCGGGACCGAGTTACTCGAATTGGTTAGCTTGAAACCCGCCGGGAAAAAAGTTTTAACCGGCCGAGATTTTATTAACGGCTACCGTCCGCAAGTTGGAGAAAGATTGGGCAGGTACGATGAAGAAATCTAAAAAGCCATTGCGCGTTTTTATTAGCCTTTTGATACTGCTTGCGATTCTTGCCCTTGTTTTTGGAATTGTTAACCTGCTGATGCCTATCCTTGTTCATAAGGGCAAAGAGGTATCTGTTCCTAATCTGATCGGGTTAACACCCGAAAAAGCCGAAAGCCTCCTGCTTAAATCAGGGTTGAAAAAGGGTGAAGTTCGAACTGTTCCCAGCGCCGAGATTCCCGCCAACCGGGTGTGCGCACATTACCCGCGAGCCGGACGCCGGGTAAAAATTGGTCGGGAAGTTGACTTGGAAGTAAGTGCCGGTGTCAGCAAGGTCCGGATTCCTAATCTTGAAGGTTTACCCTTGGCGAATGCGATAACCGCTCTGGAACGTTCTGGCTTTGTTATCGCTCGGGTTGAATCGATTCGTACAGCAACAGTACCGGCGGGCAGAGTTGTTACCTTATTTCCTCCGGCAGGAACCGAAGTTCGCCGGGGTACTGAGGTGGTAATTTCAGTTTCGACCAAAACTGGTACTTTTCCA
Source organism: candidate division WOR-3 bacterium (assembly GCA_013177935.1). Classification (NCBI taxonomy): domain Bacteria; kingdom Pseudomonadati; phylum Caldifarciminota; species Caldifarciminota bacterium. Next base: position 340,621 of record JABLXZ010000001.1, read on the forward strand.
ATGCCTAACCTGGTCGGGCTAAACATCGAAACCGCGCGCGGGATTATTGTTTCCCATGGGCTTATTCTAGGCGGAATAAAGTCCGCTTCAAGTAGTGAACCGCTGGGCACAGTGCTTTTCCAGTATCCGGAAGAAGGTATGTCTGTCGCAAGCGGGGATACGGTTAATCTAATCGTTGTTCGGGAATCTGAATCGTCGGAACAGAAAAGATGACGAAAGTCTCGGCTTCGATTCTCGACTGTAACTTTCTTCGGCTCGAAGATGAGGTGCGCGCCGTGCTCGCGGCTGGTGTCGATGCTTTGCATCTTGATATTATGGATGGACACTTTGTTCCCAATCTCAGTTTTGGCGTGCCGGTTGTTAAAGCGGTCCACAAAATCTCTTCGGTTCCGATATACTCTCACCTGATGGTAATTAAACCAGAAAAAATCATTGAGAAGTTCCTCCCCTACTCTGACTACATTATCTTTCACATTGAAGCAACTGATGACCCGGAATGCTGTATAAACACCATTTCTGCGGCGGGCAAAAAAGCGGGAGTTTCTTTTAATCCCGACACACCAATTGAAACAGCATCTTCCTTACTGAACAAGGTGGACGATGTTTTAATAATGAGTGTCTTCCCGGGTTTAGGTGGACAAACATTTCTTCCCCACTCTCTTGAGCGCATCAAGCAACTTTACGACATGCGGATTCAAACCAAAACCCAGTTCACGATTTCGGTTGATGGCGGGATATGCCCGGCAAATTGCCGGCAGGTAATAGAGGCAGGTGCCGATATATTGGTTGCGGGTAGTGCGATTTTTAAAAGCAGAGATTATACTCAAACGGTTCGTCAATTGAAATGTTTGACATACTAACTCAGAAACTTACTGAGCTGCAGCGCAAACTCCTTGGTCGGGGTAAGCTAACCCCGGCAGAAATTACCCGAACTCTCGGAGAAATTCGTACCATTCTCCTTGAAGCTGATGTCAACTACAAGGTTGTAGGCCAGTTTATTCGCGGGGTTGAAGCCCGACTTAAAGAACAGGACATTACTGCCAGTTTGAAGCCCGGCGAATTGATATCTTATGTTGTTTACCAGGAAATGGTAAAACTGCTTGGTACCAGCAGTGCCAGGTTGGATTTAAGGAATAGTCCATCGATAATCAGTCTGGTTGGACTGCAGGGTACCGGTAAGACAACGCTTTCTGGAAAACTTGCGTTCCGTTATCGTAACCGCAAACCGCTCCTTGTTGCCTGTGACCCGAAAAGACCGGCAGCGGTTGAACAGTTAGAGAGTGTTGCCCGCCGTGTTAACTGCGATTTCTTTCCCGTAGAAAAAGATGTGATTACCACCTGCATTAAAGCACGAGAATATGCTTGCAAAAATGGTAATGGGCTTTTAATCCTCGACACCGCAGGCCGACTGCACATCGATGAAGAGTTAATGAGCGAACTCAAAGAGATTCAAGAAAAGATTAAACCCGATGTTACGCTGCTTGTTCTTGATGGAATGGTAGGACAGGATGCGGTTAACCAAGCCTCGGAATTTAACGAACGTCTGGTCCTGACCGGTTGCTGTTTTACAAAACTTGATGGTGATGCCCGGGGCGGTGCGGTACTTTCGGTTCGCCAGGTAACTGGTTTACCAGTTTATTTCATCTCAACAGGAGAAAGACTGGAAGACATTGAAGAGTTTCATCCTGACCGTATCGCAGCACGCATCCTCGGTATGGGTGATATCAAAACCCTGACCGAAAAGGTGCAAAGCGTTACTGACGAAGTTACTCAGCGCCAGATGGCAGAAAAATTTCTTAAGGGTAAATTCAATCTCGATGATTTTTTAAGACAGCTTAAGGCGGTTAAAAAAATGGGTTCTTTCTCCAAGTTACTTTCCCTTGTTCCGGGGGCTGGTAATATCGATGTTGACGAAGATGAGTTTGTTAAGATTGAGGCAATTATCCAGTCAATGACGCCGGAAGAACGGCAGAATCCAGACATTATTGATGGTTCACGACGGCGCAGAATTGCTGCCGGTTCGGGAACAACAGTTACCGATGTTAACCGGCTCCTTAAAGAGTTCGAGCAGGCACGGCTTCTTGCCCGACAACTGTCGTCGGGCAAAGGACCCCGTTTCCGAATCCGGTAGCGCAAATCTGTCGCTTCTTGTCATCGGTTTTTCGTTATTTCGGGATAGAGTGGTTTGGGAAGATAGTAAAAATTAACTATCTATAACAGCATTCTTTAACATTGCGGTAATATGTAAGTTAGCCAGTGAATCAGTTAAAATTAATACTAATGACTGCTATAAAGGGGAATATCGTCCCGAATACTACTCAGGGGGTCGTTAGGGGAACGGCTCCCTGATTGACTACCCGAACGACTCTTTAACTTAATCGGTGATAAATGCCTCTATTCATTTAGAGGTTAACTTTGGGGCTCCTCTCCAGGATTATTTCTTCCAGAATAGGTCCTGGTGAATTAACCGATACACTGTAAAGGACTTAAGTACCTTCCTGCCAGGATGCTATGTACTCTTTTTGCTCCCTGGTCAGCCGGTCAATTTTAATCCCCATCGTCTTTAACTTCAACTCCGCTATTTTCCGGTCCAAATCTTCGGGCAATTTGTAAACCCGGGGTGCTAACTTCCCTTGATTTTTATAGATAAACTCTATTGCCAGAGCCTGGTTGGCAAAAGACAAATCCATTACCATTGCTGGATGTCCTTCAGCTGCAGAAAGGTTTACGAGTCTGCCTTCGGCAAGAAGAATCACCCGTTTACCATTGGTCAGTGTGTGTTCAACGCAAAACTGCCTTAACTCTCGCTTCTTTTTAGTAATCTTGTCCAGGGCACGGCGATTGATTTCAACATCGAAGTGGCCCGCATTACAGATGATTGCACCATCTTTCATTTTCAGGATGTGGGCTCGGTCTATAACATTAATGTCGCCCGTAACGGTAACAAAAACATCGCCAAGTGGCGCCGCATCTATTAGTCGCATAACCCGGTGTCCGTCCATTCGTGCTTCAAGCGCCCGAATCGGGTCAACCTCGGTCACAATCACCTCAGCACCTATCCCACGCGCCTTTGCTGCTAAACCGCGGCCACACCAACCATAGCCACAAACAACAACCGTGGCACCGGCAAACAGTATATTGGTCGCTCTTAATATACCATCGAGCGTTGACTGCCCGGTTCCGTAACGGTTGTCGAACATAAATTTCGTATAGGAGTCGTTCACCGCAATTATCGGGTAACGCAACACCCCGGCTTTTTCCATACTGCGCAACCGGATAACACCGGTGGTCGTTTCTTCGGTACCGCCTAATACTCCTTGGACCATCTTACCGCCCTTTTTGTGCAATGTGGAAACCAAATCGGCACCATCATCGGTGGTGATATGCGGTTGATGGGCAAGCGCTTGCTCGATATGACGGTAATAACTCTTTCGGTCTTCACCTTTAATGGCAAAAACCGGTATCCCCTCTTCTACTAAGGCGCTCGCCACTTCGTCCTGAGTGGAGAGTGGGTTTGAGGCACAGAGCCGAACACGAGCACCTCCGGCCGTTAATGTGCGAACAAGGTTGGCGGTTTCCGAAGTCACATGTAAACAGCAACTTATCCGAACATTTTTAAGTGGTTTCTCACGGATAAATCGTTCTTTCACCAGAGATAGAACGGGCATAAACTTTGCTGCCCACTCAATTTTATTCCTGCCTTTTGAAGCGAGGGTCAAATCTCGCACATCATACTCAATCCCTTTTGATTTCATTCTAACTCCTTTTTACAAACCAATCTCCGCCCGTATCTCAGCCACCTTATCGGTCTTTTCCCAGGTAAAAAACTCCAGTTTTTTACCCGACAGTTTGTCTTTCGCAACTCGTGGTTTCCGGCCAAAATGGCCAAACACCGCGGTTGGCTGATAAATTGGACTGCGTAACTTCAGGTGTTCAATCATACCCTTGGGTGTAAGGGGGAAAATTTTCCGTACCACCTCCTGAACTTTCGTTTCAGGTACGCGGCCGGTTCCCATCATATCAACTGAAATGTCCACCGGGTCGGGTTTACCGATAACATACGCCAGCCTGATTTCTACTTCTTCACAAACGCGAGCGGCAACTAAATTTTTAGCGATATAACGAGCCATATACGCTGCGGACCGGTCCACCTTGGTTGGGTCTTTACCGGAAAATGCGCCACCACCATGTCTTGCCCAACCACCATAAGTGTCAACGATGATTTTTCTGCCGGTCATTCCGGTGTCCGATTGTGGACCCCCGACCACAAACTTGCCGGTCTCATTGACATAGAATTTGGTCCTGTGGTCCAGATACTCCTTGGGTAAAATCGGTTTTGCCACGACATCAATAATTTCTGCCCGGGCTTTTTGGGTAATTTTTGTGCCGGTAGGGTTAAGGATTGTTTCGTCGTGATGAGCGGCAAGGACAACGCTGTCAATTCGTCGCGGCACGCCATCTTCGTACTCAACTGTTACCTGTGCCTTTCCATCGGGCCGCAGATAAGGAAGAATGTTTTTCTTTCGCACCTCAGCCAGCCGTTCTACAAGGCGATGGGCAAGAACAATGGGTAAGGGCATAAGTTCCTCGGTCTGACGGCAGGCATACCCAATCATCATCCCCTGGTCCCCGGCACCACCAACGTCAACTCCTTGCGCAATATCCGGCGACTGCCGGCCGATTACATTCAGTATCGCACAACTGTCCGCATTTAAACCACACCTGGAATCAACATAACCAATTTCTCTAAGAACCCGACGCACCAGTTGTTCCAAATCCACCCAGGCGGTTGTGGTAATTTCACCGCCAACCATAACCATTCCCACGGTTACAAATGTCTCACATGCTACACGGCCTTTCGGGTCTTGTCTTAAAACCTCATCTAATACTGCGTCCGAAATCTGGTCGCACAACTTGTCCGGGTGTCCTTCGGCAACCGATTCCGATGTAAACCTAAAATTTCTTTTCAAGTTGCACTCCTTTCTTTGAATTTCCATTTAAGCCTAATGTTTATCTTTTAACAGGTCAAGCAACAGCGGCGCCAGTTTATCGGCAACTTCATCGGCGCTTGTAAATTCAAGCCAATGGGCATCTTTAAGTCCTCGAAACCAGGTTAACTGACGTCGAGCATACTCCTTGGTTTTTCTCTTTGCTGTAGAAATCGCTTCTTCCAAACTCAGTTCGCCATCAAGATAGCGCAGGAGTTCTGCATAGCCATAGGCGTTGGTGATGTAACTACTCTGATTTAATCCCAGCTCTTTGAGCTGTCGCACCTCATCAAGCAATCCATTTGCCATCATCTGGTCAAAACGCTTATCAATTAGCGCATGAAGCCGCTTTCGCTCCATATTGAGAACAGCATAGACCGGAACAAATTCCGTTTTCTTTTTTCTTTCGGCAGTGAGTTCAGAGAAACGTTTCCCGGTTAACTCATATATCTCCAGCGCCCGAATTATCCGTTGCCGGTCATTGGGATGAAGTTGTTTTGCACGCTCCGGGTCAACTTCCATTAGTTTACGATAAAGCTCTGTAACTGGTAATGCACTGAGTTGACTCCGAAGATCCGGCCTATGCGCCGGTGCATCAAAGAAGGGTTGAAAGAGGGCTCGCAGGTAAAAACCGCTTCCGCCGACAATGATAAAATTGCGCCCTTCGGCATTTAGCCGGTGCATCACCATCAACGCGTCCCGGGCAAAATCTGCTGCGGAATACAACCGATTGGGTTCAACGCAGTCAATCAAATGAAATTTTATCTCCTGCCGTAGTTCAACCGAAGGTTTTGCCGTCCCGATATCAAGGTGCCGATAGACCTGCCTCGAGTCGGCAGAGATTATCTCAACGCCATACCTCCGTGCCAGAATTACCGCGACATCGGTCTTCCCCACTCCTGTAGGTCCAGTTAAAACAAGCACCCTCAAATTCTGCCGAACCTCCGGTCCAGGTCTTCAAGGGTAATCTTAATAATCACTGGCCTGCCATGGGGACAGAAGTAAGGTTCCCGGCAGGCAAAAAGCCGGTTAATCAGTGATACCATCTCCTCTTGCGTGAGACGCTGCCCGGCTTTGACCGCGCCTTTACAGGCAAAAAGTTTTGCCAGTTCTCGTTCGACGGTCGCTTTTTCTAAACTGGTTTTAACCAGTTCCGCAAAGAACTCTCTGATTTCGCCTTTACCCATATACGAACCTGCCGGGACACTTTCAACAACAACGGTACGGCCGCTGAAAACTTTTGTTTCCATCCCCATCTGGCGGAGTTTTACCTTGATTCTATCGTATGCTTCAAACTCCTCGGCGCTCAGGTCAAGGGTTACGGGAAAAAGTAACCCCTGAGGTTTTGCCTCCTGCTGACGGTGCAGGAGCTCTTCATAAATTATCCGTTCATGTGCTGCGTGTTGGTCAACGATTACATAACCTGATGCTACCTGAGCGAAGATGTAACTGTTGTGCAATTGCCAAAATTCTCCCGGCATTTCGCCATCCTGGATAATTCGTTCCTGAACAAACAGGCCGGTGTCCTCTATTTGTGACCGGCGCTGAATTCCCAGACCTTTCCGGACCGCTTCTGAAACAAAATCAAACAGGAAGCGTTCATCGGCAAACCTGACTTCCTGCTTTGTTGGATGGATATTAACATCCAGCCGTGATGGCTCGGTCTGGATGAAGACGACAAAATTGGGATGGCCACCGGAAGGCATAGGTCCGTACCCGTCGTAAACTGCCCTTGTCACTACCTGGTTGCGCACCGGACGGCGGTTGAAAAACACCACCTGGACGTCAGAAAATCCCTTTACCTGAGTGGGGTCAGAAAAAAATCCGTGAAGGCTTAACACAGGATTGTCAACTTGAAATTCAACCAGCCCTTCGACTGTTTTCCGGTCAAACAATCCCAGCAGCCGTTCCCGATATGAACCGACCGGTGGCAGATTTACCACCAGGCGTTCGTTGTTTATCAATTCAAATCCTATCTCAGGAAAAACTATCGCATAATTGCGAAACGCTTCCGCTACCATTCGGAACTCGTAATTTTCTGATTTCAAAAATGCCCGTCGTACCGGCAGGTTAAAAAACAGAGCCTTAACAGTTACCGTTGTACCTTGAGGGTGGGCAACTTCAGCAAGTTCTTTTATTTCGCCACCTTCTATTTCTAATCGCGTTCCAGCTTGCGTTTCATCGGTGTTGGTCTCGATTGTCATCCGGCTGACTGCGGCGATTGATGCCAGTGCTTCACCGCGAAAGCCGTAACTCTGAATTCTGGTGAGGTCGTCAACCGAACTCAGTTTGCTGGTAGCGTATCTTGCCACCGCCTGTCGGACATCGTCTCGGTTCATCCCGATTCCATCGTCGGTGACCCGAATCAAATTTTTTCCACCGGCTTTTATCTCTAACCGAATTCGTTTCGCCCCGGCATCAATGGAATTTTCGATTAATTCTTTAACCACCGATGCGGGTCGAACAATCACTTCCCCTGCTGCAATTCGGCGCACAACCTCTTCGGGAAGCGGTAAAACTGGCTTTCTATGCATTGCCCTTCAGGTATTTAGCAAACTCAATCAACATCCCATCCTCGGCGGCTAAAACCGTACATCCGGTTCGTTCACTTAACTCCCGAGCCAATTTCCAGGGCCGAGCACGAATCATTGTCATCCCGAAATGAGTCATTATTGAAAGTTTCGGCTTCATTGCCTTTATCAACTCTTCCACTTCAGGAAAATGTAGGTGGTCGAGGTTTGATGGTGTGTAACGAACAACATTATAGATTACCACATCGGCGCGGTAAAACTCAGCCAATTCGGGAAAGTACGCGGTATCAGCGATATAAGAGATGCTCATCACATCAGTTTTAAACTTAAATCCGTAAACCTCGCAGCGATGACGGTGCCTTACCGGGCAGGTAAACGATATCGGGCCAATTTGATATTGTGCTCCTTCTTGCAGAACTACGACCGCTTCAAGAAAACTCCGCAAATAACGCAGAACTACCGGGTCATCTCCTTCCAGGGCGTCCTCAGGGGCAAAAAGTTTTCCGCGCGGTTCGGTTCCACCCAGTGTCATTGCCTCGATTAGTACATTGACATCCGCCGCATGGTCAAGATGGCGATGGGACAAAAGAATAGCGGCAAGTCGTGTGGGGTTCAGTTTATGCCGGCTACTCGTGGCTCGTACCAGAGCGCCGGGACCAGGGTCAACAATAAACTGGGTGTCCTGGAGGTTAAACCAGATACCGCCTGAGGCACGCACCTGCTTGGCAATGACGATTCGCGCGCCACCTGAACCCAGAAAGATTAAACTGTCCGGTCGGGGCTGATTTTCCATTCATATTGAGCATAAGGCGGCATAGAAAATTGTCAACTTCAATCGCGGTAAAGTTAAATTCTATACCAGCTTTGTACCATTGATTACCAGTTCAAACTGGCATTTGAGGAAATCGGCGGCACGTCGGGAGATGAGCATTCGGCTGAGGAAAATTTCAAAATATTCCATTACCGGTGCAATTCCCGTATCAACATTTAAGTCGAAAATAATTCGGTGTTGAGTACTGTCAACACTGAGCGTTGATTTTCTTACCGCATAATTTACCCGGTCGTGGATATCAAACTTTATCAGCGCTGGATTCCGCACCCGGCTACGGTGAACATCTGACTTATCGGCAAGAATCAGGGCAGCCGCTATCTCAGAGATAGGATTGCCGCCTTCTTCGTGATGGTTGCCAATCGCTGCCATTATCTGAGAAACTTCGCCAAATTCCATTCCAAGCCGGACCAGTATTTCCCGTGCCAAAAGGGCGCTGGTGCGCTCATGCGCCTCCCGATTCACAACATTCCCAATATCATGGAGATAACCAGCGATGGCACTTAACTCCGCCACTCTTTCATCGTAGCCCAATTGAATAAGAATCCGACGACTGTTTTTCGCCACAAGCCGAGCATGGCGATGTCCGTGTTCCGTATAGCCCAAAACCGCCAGCTGCCGGTCGGCTTCGGCGATTAGAGCTTGTGCCTCAGGGTCTTTTTTTACCTCACGTAAACAAATCATACCCCATTTATCTGAACCGGATACGCAAAAGTCGAGTCGTGCTCAATCAGTCAGGTTGCCGCTCCGTTGCAACCTGTTCGTTCGCAAGAACCTGTTTGAGGTAGGCTTCGTAATCAGAGAGTAATCTTTCGTCCCCTACCATCTGCGCCTTCCAGCGAATCGCCACTTCATTTACTCCGAAAGTTTTGTCAAGAAAAACCTGCAACTTGGCACCAGTGGGATAGTTTTTGTCCTCAATAATGATTCCGCTCGTCGAGACATTGTCCCCACAGACATTGTAAACTTCAACCGCTTTCTCCGGATTGTAGTCCCACACCTGAGGACCTCGCACCGCCCGTTTGTACATCAGGAATTCGATTAAGTCATTGGCAATCGATATCATCAATGCGTAGTCGATCGTAGGGTCGGCACCGGCAACATAATTTTTGATTGGCAGATGGAGGGCAAGGCCGCACTCGCCTCGACCTTCACCAACGAAAATCCGGGTTGGGTCGATGTACTCGCGCAACTCTAATGACTGGATGTACAGCACTCTTATAAATTATAAGATTTAAACCCGCTCGGTCAAGTTGTGCATTCGATTATTTTTACTCACCAAACAAGCGCCGGTAAAACGAAATAAGGAATGGGTTTTTTTCTTCAGCCCGGGCTGCTGACAGTGCAGTTCTAACATCATCATCAAGCATCTGCGCCAATGTTGCGACGGTGCACAACCGGACAAATGGGTCGTAATGCCTGAGATAGCCTGTAATTTTTTGCCGGCAGCGGTTTTTTACCTCTTCATCTAAAAGGGTGTCATGTTTTGATACAATCTGTCCGGCTGCTCTTATTCCATGTCCCAGCGCGGGTGGAGATAACCGGTCAAGGTAACTGAGAATCGAATCAAGGCTCACCACTCCCAGAGATACCAGCGATGCCTCGGCCGCGCTTCGAACCGTAAAAAATCTGTCGCTCAGCGCTTCAATTAAACTCGGAATTACCACTGGATTCTTCAGTTTGCCGCAAGCCTCTGCGGTAACAATTCTGGACAGTTCAAAGGTATCTTTTAGCAAATAAAGAATCTGGGGAACGACTGTGGAATCACCGATACTTCCCAGTGCGTAAACACCGCGCCTTGGAGTAATCCGGCCTTCTTTAAGCGCCAAAAGGATTGAATCAACTACATCCCGGGCACTTTTACCCATTTCACCAAGCCAATAAGCCGAGTTCTGCCGGGCAAGAAACCTTTCGTCTCTCAATCCTTTCAGGAGATAAGGTTTGGCGGTGTCAGGAAGTGCTTTGACCAGTGCCAGTACCGCTTCGGACTCCAGACCGTCCTTTGTGTCCAGTTTGTGATTGTAGATATACTCCATTGCCTTGCCTCCCAGGCGAATAAGTTCCTTACGTGCCCGCAACACCTTTTTTCGTGCATTGCCCACTGCCCAGATTGATGCTGTTTTGAACACACTTTCCACCGGAGCGGTAATTACCGAATCGATACTGGCTTCCGATGTGTCAACATTGGGCTCGTAGTCAATTACCGTAGCCGGACGATCAAGGTCAATTCCTGACCCATAAGTTCCTTTTGTCCAGGAACTCTGGTTTTCAGCAATGTTCTTTGCCGGGTACTGGTCTTTGCCAGCAAAGTCAAGAAATACACCAATACCTCCGAATCCCCTTGCCCAGTTGGAACTACCCTGAGCAATTAACGATTCCGAGGTCATATACCAATCCTGTCCATCGGCATCAAGGAAAAGTCCAACGGAATTTGTTAAACCGATACCCTGGCCTCCTGATGCGTAATAGCCATCATCGCCCTTGCGGTCAAAAAGCACCCCGACAGAAAGGTCGTGTCCTTCTCCTTGCGATGGACCAAGACGGGAAAAATAAGAGTCATTACCCTCTTCATCGATTAAAGCGCCGATTGAAAGATGAATCCCGGCACCCTGGGAATACTGAGCCGCAGTGTAGTGGTCAAAACCTTCCCGGTCGTAAAGCATTCCTAAGGAATACCAGTAACTTGTTCCCTGACCGAACACCTCGGCATTGTAAAAGTCATTGCCTTTAAAATCACAAAGAAAACCGATCCCACCGCTTGCGTCAGGCCGCACCCCAATCGCAAACCCTTGAGCAAAAGACCGATATTCTCGAGGTAGTAAGGGTTCATGTAAGTACCTTCCTCCAGAATAGTATAGGTCCTGACCACTTCCCTCAACAAGAAGCCCATAACCCCAGGTTCCAGCAAAACCCTGACCGTAACAGAAACATCGATAAGAGTCATTGCCCGCATTGTCGATTAAAAGCCCAACTCCATAGTGACCTGCCCCCTGAGCAAAGAAACCGGCATCATAAATATCGTGCCCTGAAACATCCCACAGTACTCCGGTGCCAAATATCGTTGAGCCCTGAGTGTAATGACGAGAGCGGTAAACATCGTCACCGGCAATATCGAATAAAAGGCCGCATCCGAAAAGTGAGGCACCCTGAGAAAAAAGTTTTTCTGTCTGGTAAATATCATTACCTTCAAGGTCAATGACTATCGAAAAAGGTTTATCCAGAATCCCTACTGTACCCCCAGCACGATTGAAATACCGATCGTAACCAGCCGGGTCAATGATAAGTGCCGCATCTTCTCGATACACATCATCGCCGATGGTCCCAATAATCACCTTTCCCCATCGGGTTTCAAACACAGTCGGGCTATTTCTCCAGGTGTCCTGACTGGTATTCATTTCTTTTAACAGCTCGATTGCCCGGGTTGTACCTATTGTTATGGTGATACCGGCTAAAGCAAGTGACCGGCGGTCAATCTTTCGGGCATAAGCTAACAGCGTTTCAGATTTCACTTGAATAGTAGTGTCGTAATCCTTTCCAAACTCCCGGTGGAGAATACCACTGAACCCTTTTTCCAGTGTGTCGTCCTCGTCCTTCCAGAATGCTGGTGCTTCGCCCAGTAAAATGTTAAGTTCTCGCTCCGGAATTTGGGCAACTGCTTGTTTTAAAAAACTATCCGCGACCTCAAAACTAACAAGAATTGTGTTAACTGCTCGGCTCAATCTATCGTCTTTTTCCTCGTAATTTTTAGATTTTTCCCGTCTTTTTATCGCGTAGCCAATTTTAACGGTATCGGCATTTGATAACCCTAAATCAATTGCCTTATACTGTTCGAAAATTATCCCGGTGGGCGATTTTGATAAACGTTCAATGCGTGCTGCACTACTTTCTACATAAGGCGCTACTTCAAGCGGATGGGAAAGCAACCGGTCAACAATCTTAAGACGAAAAAAACTGTCCACTGCCCAGAATTTGAAAAAACCCAATTCTTCTTTTTTCATCCCCTGAATTTCAAGCGCCTGATTTAGCGTGTTCTGAAAAAGCGCATCAACACTATCCACTTTCTTTATTCCTATCCCGAAAACAAATCCAAGTAAAACCAATACCAGGAACGAAACTTGTCTCATTTTTCGTCTCCTCTTTTAATGTTGATGGATAAGTTTGTAACTTAGATCTGAATCATCCGTTTTTAAACGAACCAGATAAACACCCGCTGGTAAAATATCTCCTTTTCCATCCCGGGCGTACCATATAAGCCTATTACGAACAACACCGTGGTAGACTCGTTTTCCAAGACTGTTGTAAATTGCCACCACAGCAGGTTTGTCCGAATTGAGTTCAATTACTGTCTGGCTAAAGAATGGGTTCGGGTTTGCTTTAAGTATCCACTGGGGTCTTTTTTGCTCTTGTACTCCGGCTGGCGTTGAATCGAATGTTACATCGCAGATAATTGTGTCACCAACCTCCTGAATATTACGAATACTTACATAGGTAGGCCGGCCGTTACGTGCCCGGCTTGAAGGGTTGGACCAGTTGTCAAAAACACGGCGGTTCCAGATTCCAGGTAGTGGGTCAGAACTGTCTCCTAAGGCTTCATGATAGATGTGCGGGTCGGGCCGAACACCATTACCGTGGTCCAGATGATAAGTTGAGTCCTCCTCAAGGTCAACCACATCATGCATTGAGCCTGCACCCGGGTCAATGTGCCAGATGAGAAGTCCGGACCAGGGCAACGGTGCGTCAAACCCCTTCTTTTGTCGATTTTCGAGATAAAAACAGGTGTCGGAATTTGAACCATTACGCCAGACTTTATAAATCACTGGATTTGTTTCAACATCAACAATCCGCAGGTTGAAGGTATCACGGGTTATAACAATTGGTGTGACAAAACCCGCTTCAACTTTACTCCACGCTTCCATATGAGCAGGACTCCACGGTGTATTTCCACCCGCACCCCAGGCACCATAGCCCATTAAACCCCAGTAACCAACCCCCCACGAGTATCGTGAATTATCGTAAAGGTCGGGAAGTCCAACCAGATGTCCTAATTCATGACACATCACCGCTATGCAACAAAGGGTTGTTTCGCGGGCTTCAGTAACCAGAGCAAATTCTGGTACATTGGTTACACCCTTGATCGTTACCCCATCGTTTGTTCGGTAATTAAAACGAGGAATTGCGTGTGACCAGCAGCAATTGACATCGCCATTGTCAGCACCATCGGCACCGGCATGAACCATAAACATCGCATCAATAGAATCGTCATTGTTCAGGTCAAACTGGCGAAAATCAACTAACTGGTCAACTTGCTGGATATTGTCCCGTGCCAGCTGTCCGCCTGTGAAAAGCATGTAATTACCGTCGTAATAACGGGAATAGTTGTAGTTAGAAAGAAACCAGCGATTACCAGCAATTCCCCCGCGTACTGTATAACTTCCATAAGAGTTTTCCAGGAAAAAATCGTTTAAACTGCCTGCTCGATAAGGTTGTCCGTTGTAAACTCCGGTAGAGTACAGCATTGAATCAAAACGAGCTGGTGAGTGTTCAATTGTGTCCGCACGATTGTCCGGGAACTGCATCAAAATCGTAACCGTCTCACAGAAGTCATACCCTTTGAGCCGATTTGGTCCTGGGACCTCAACACCAGGTGGAAAAACTGGGACTGGACCCTTGAACCCTGGTTTGGGTGGCATTGCCAGCGCCAGCCCAGAAACTAAAATCAAAACGAGTTTTCCTTTCATTGCAACTCCTTTAAAATTGACAATAGCAAAACGGTCTATCAGGTCAACTATGAAACTGGTTATCTTTCTATCTTTTCCGCCTCCAATTTTTCCTTTAATGCTTCCAGTTCCTTCTTCAACCGCTCAATTTCCACTCGGATTGAATCAAGCGACTGTTGATACATCATTTTCCCGGTCTGCAACTGAGGTTCAACTTTCTTAAAGATTTCAAGGAGCGAACGGTATATATCGCGTAAAGGAAACTGCGGCTTGAATTCGGTTTTACTACTCATAACCCCTGACCGTATTCCAATTTGAACCTTTATTTTCAGCCGTTTTAGTTGCCGAACAATTACCATTTCAACAACTACTCCCGGACGCGCCCGAACAATCTTACGTAAGCTATCAATATCATGAACTGGCTTGCCATCGAATTCTACAATCACATCTCCTGTTCTTATGCCCGCTTTTACCGCCGGACTATTTTCAATTACATCGCTAATCAACACGCCGTGTTCGATTCCTAAAGCAATAAGCATTGCTGGACTCATATCTTCTGCAATTATGCCAAGCCAACCCTGTGTAAATGGAGCGTTACTGTTCTCTACCGGAGTTTTAACAGTCCGAGCGCTAAGGACATTGAAAATGACTAACATCATAACCCAGCACGACCTCATATAACCATCACCTCCTATGAAGGTTCCGATGATTTTCCTTGAAATTTAGGACCTTTTATCATTAGATGCGAATAATCTGCTCCTTTTTCGACATACCTTTCAAAGGATTGGTAAAATCGTACTCCACCGCCCCTTTCCTGATTGCATCTCCTCCAATTCGTGCTGCTTCGGGCCAGGAGGCTTGAGGTAATTTGGGGTCGACCCAGATTGCCATTGCTCGCCATTGTGCAATATTTTCAACCGAATCATTGTAAACATAAACCCAAACAACACGAATACGGTCTTTCTGTCGACGGTTGTACTTGTCCAGCATCGAATACAAAATCCAGTCTAACACTACCTGCAACGAATCAACCTCCGGCTGAATAGCGGTCTGCGCCAAAACCGTTAATCCCTTTAATTTGTTGACCCGGACCTCCTTAATAGCCAGCAACTGGTAGACCGGTTCAGGATGTGTCGGACGAGAGAAAACCGACCCCTTACTTTTCAAAGCCGGTCCGAAAATCAAACCACTTAATACCGCGCAACCTGTAAGGAAAACGATGCTAATCCAGTAACTCCGTCTTCGCTGTGCTCTGCTAATGCTTCTAATCTTCTCAGCCAGTCCAATACCTTCATTGTTTCCCTTAATGTTACGGTTAAATTGAAATCCAAACACCAATTTATTCTAACTTACTTTCCAGCAGCCTGCAAACTTCTCTTATTCCAAAAGTATTCAGACCTTGTGTTAATGTTTTACCAGTTGAGTATTGTGCTTGCTTGACAGTCGGGGAAAAATCCTTATAATAGTAATCAGCATAAATGTTAAAAATTCTTATGTGTGCCCTCGGCAATAATCCGGAGTAAAAGGACCGTTTAACGCCCAAAATTCTTGCCGGGAGATAAAATTCAAAAGGAGAAGTTATGACCCAGGAAGAACTGAAAAATAAGAAAATAAGTGAACTTTACGAGATTGCAGAGTCGCTTAACATCCCAGACTACCGGGATAAGAAGAAACATGGACTGATAATGGCGATACTTGAAGCCGAAGCACGGCAGCAAGCAACCGAAGGAAGTGAAGGTGGTGTTCAGGTCGATGGCGTCTTAGAAATCCTCGAAGAAGGGTTTGGCTTTCTACGCTCACCCGAGTACAGTTACCTTCCTTCTTCTGACGATATCTATGTTTCGCCTTCTCAAATAAAACGGTTTGGCCTGCGCACCGGCGACACAATAACTGGTCTTGCCCGTCCTCCGAAAAACAGTGAGCGTTATTTCGCGCTCTTAAAAATAGAAACCATCAATGGCGTACCCCTCTCTGCGGAAAGACCAAGGATACCATTTGATGCCTTGACCCCACTATATCCTCAGGAACGCATTAAACTTGAGGTTCCTCAGCAAAACGACCTTTCAATGCGTGTCGTTGACCTGTTTACACCGATTGGTAAAGGGCAGCGTGGCCTCATCGTCTCCCCACCCCGTGCCGGGAAAACGGTACTGCTTCAGAAGATTGCCAATAGTATCACGGTTAACCACCCCGAAATTAAACTGATTATCCTTTTGATTGATGAACGACCCGAAGAGGTAACAGATATGGAACGTTCGGTAAAGGCAGAAGTTATTAGCTCGACCTTTGACGAAGTTCCAGAACGCCATGCTCAAGTCGCCGACATGGTTTTAGAAAAAGCCAAACGACTGGTCGAAAATAAACACGATGTCGTAATTTTGCTCGACTCCATTACCCGCTTAGCACGTGCTCACAACCTTGTTGTCCCCCATTCGGGCCGAACCCTCTCGGGCGGTTTAGACTCCAACGCCCTACAAAAACCTAAAAAGTTTTTTGGTTCAGCCCGTAATATTGAAGAAGGGGGCAGTCTTACCATTATTGCGACCGCATTAATTGAAACAGGTTCGCGCATGGATGAGGTTATTTTCGAAGAGTTCAAAGGCACCGGCAATATGGAACTTATTCTTGACCGACGTCTTGCTGACCGACGCATCTTCCCGGCAATTGACCTGCAACGTTCCGGAACCCGTAAAGAAGAACTTTTG